>NZ_JAERQZ010000001.1:349440-698881 GCF_016735515.1 Piscinibacter sp. HJYY11
GATGTCCTGGTTCTTCTCGGCATGGATCCACAGCTGCTCCGAGCCCTTCTTGTCTTCGAAGCGGATCGCGTTGGCATTCGCGTACGCGCCGCCTTTCGACGAGCGCGTGAGGATGCCGCTCTGCGTGGCGTTGGCCGGCAGGTCCCACGGCGGCATCTGCTCGGCGTTGTAGACACGGCCGGTGATGAGCGGCTGGTCGGGGTCGCCCTCGAGGAAGCCGACCACCACCTCCTGCCCGATGCGCGGGATGTGAATCGCGCCGAAGTTCTTGCCGGCCCACGGATACGACACCCGCACCCAGCAGGAGCTCCTGTCCTTCAGGTCCTTCTTCTTGGCCTCGCGATCCCAGTGGAACTGCACCTTCACGCGGCCGTATTTGTCGGTGTAGATCTCCTCGCCCCCTGGCCCCACCACCACGGCGGTCTGCGGGCCTTGCACGAAGGGCTTGGGCGTGCGGCGCTGCGGGCGGAACTGCTGCGACGACGGAATGGCGTGGAAGTCGCAGTGGAAGGTGTTGTTGCCTCCGGCGCCCGACTCGTTGGACCGCACGCTGGCCTGGATCGAGGTGGCGACCACCAGGTACTCGGCGTTCTGGTCGTCGCGCGGGTGCTTGGTCATCTTCAGCAGGCTGCCCACGTGGATGGAGTGGCCGTTGGACGCCCCCTGCACGACGTGGAAGCGGGAGTGCTGCTCGTCCAGCCGGTCTTCGGCGAGTTGCTTGCCGTCGGCGGCCTGGATGTAGTCGCCCTGGTAGTCGAAGACTTCGGAGTCGGCCAGGTCGTGCTCCTGCGGCTGCCCCTTGTCGACCACCAGGTCGACCGAAGGGCGCTCGAAGTCGTAGCTGTCGAGTACGGTCTTTCCGGGGCGGATCTCGCGGGAGAACGACCAGTGGGAAATCGACTCGGTGTCGGGCGGTGCCGAGCCCAGCTCGTAGAAGGGGAGCGTCTCGTGCCCCTTCTTCGCGTCATGCGCGCTGCGCGAATCGACGAGCACCAGCTTGTGCTCGTTGTCCTTGTGCTCGAAGTACCAGTAGATGCCCTCGTGCTCCAGCAGCCGCGAGATGAAGTTGAAGTCGCTCTCGCGGTACTGCACGCAGTAGTTCCACTTGCGGTAGCTGCGAAAGAGGTTGAACTTGTAGTTGGCGACCCGGTGGTCTTCGAAGATCTTCTTGACGATGTCGGGAACGCTCATCTCCTGGAAGATCCGGCAGTCGCTGGTGCGCGTCAGGAACCAAAGCCATGGCCGCACGGTCGCGCGGTACTGGTAGTACCGGCCCTGGTGGCTGCCCATGGAAAAGCGGGTCACGTAGCCGTGGAAGGGCCGCTTGCCATCGGCCAGCGCCACCGAGACCGTCACCGTCTTGCCCAGCAGGTCGGCGGGCTTGATGTCGTGCCGCGGGCTGAGCAGCGTGACCTGCATCTCCTCAAGCGTGCTCAAGCCGCCGTTGGCCGTCATCGAGTCGAACATCAAGTCGCTGGCCGGCAGCGGTGAGGTGAGCGTGATGGGTGATGGCATGAGGTCTTACCTGGAGCGCGTGCGGGACGCGTGGCGTGAAGATAGGGCGTGCGCTGCCGGGAGGTAAGCGACGAAAGTCATGGCGGAGGCCAGCACAGTGGCCTGCCTCGGGGCCTGCGGCCCTAGCGAAGCGGGGCCACGGGGACGGGGTTGGTGTGGAGGGTCTGTCTCGACAATGCCCGGGCTGCCTGGATTTCGGCATCGGTGAGCTTGGCACGGTCGGGGATGGTGAGGGCCTGCCCGATGGCGAGCAGGTTGAAGTCGGGGCCAATGGTGCCCTTGTTCGCGTTGTAGATGACCGGCCACAGCGACATGTCGCCGTAGTACTTCTCTGCCAGCAGGGACAGGCTGTCGCCGGCCACCACGGTATGCACGGTGCCCACCTGTGAGACCGCAGCCACCGGCACCGGGGGCGGCGGGGCGATGTAGGTGACGAAGCGGTAGACCTGCCGGCTGCGGGTGAGGATGGGAACGCCCGGCGTGTCGGTGTAGAGGCTGTCCAGGAACTCGTTGCCCTGGTCCAGGCCGTGCAGGTAGGAGGGCAGGGAGGTGTAGTTCTCCATCTCGACTTCCACGTAGCCGGGGCCCATCAGGTAGGCCTCCTTGAAGCGGATCGAGAAGTTGCCGGTGAATCCCCACAGCGGGTACTTCAGCGGCTCCGACAGGTCGCCCGGGCGGCCCTGCCGGCCGCCGCCCGTGCGCCCCTGCACGAAGAAGTAGCCTTTGCTGGGCACCCATTCGCACGCCACCTCGTTGATGCGGTACTTGCCGAGGGGGCGCCCTGCGGCGAGCCAGTCGCGGTAGATCTGGACGGCTTCGACGAAGGCCGGCGTGTCGCGCATGTGCTTGGTTTCGCTGTCTTCCGGGCCGAACTGGAGCTCGCCCTTGGGGTAGCCCGGCACCCACGAGGGCGAGCCGATCACCCACCACGCGAGCATCGCGGCAGAGTCGAACGCCTGGCTCCACCAGTCCCGGAAACCCTCGAGCGTGTCCCAGGGCTCGGAGGGCTCAGCTGCGCGCCATTCCATGCCTCCACCCGCGGGCGGGGAGCATTCGCTCAGGCAGTTCGTGCCGCCATCGATGAGAGGCTGGTTGTTGTCGAGGCCCAGAGGGCCCGGGAGGCTGCCGTTTGCCATGGTCGGATCTTGCAGTGGAGGGGCTTACGGCAGCTGAGCTGCCACCAGCCAGCCGCTCACCGGCTGGCCACCTTCGATGCGGAGCGTCTCTTCGCGGATGGCCAGCTCGCCCAGCCCCGCCTGCGCCAGCAGGCGCCGCAGGTAACCGCGGTGGTGGGCGTAGCGGCCGTGCGGCTGCAGCTTGTACGACTCGCCGCTGTCGGACTTCCACGCTTCGACGGTGAAGACGAAGCGGCCGCCCGGGCGCAGTGCGGCTGCGGCCGCCGTCATCGCGGGCTGCAGCTCGCCGAAGTAGCACAGCGTGTCGGCGCAGACCAGCACGTCGAAGTGGCGCGGCTTGTCGTTCAAGTGGGCCACCAGCTCGGCGTGGTCGAGCCGGTCGTAGACACGGCGGCGTGTGGCCTGGGCCAGCATGCCTTGCGAGAGGTCGCAGCCGCTCAGCTCACGCGCCCACTCCCGCACCAGCGGCCCGCACAGGCCCGTGCCGCAGCCGAGGTCGAGGATGTCGTACTGGCGCGAGGGCGGTGCGAGCAGCGACTGGAGCAGTTCGCTCACAAGCTGCGGGGCGCGGTAGTCGAGTGCGGCGAGGTTGGCATCGAAGGTGGCGGCAAACGCGTCGAAGGTCTTCTCGACATACGCATCGCTCGCCCGCTCGGGCACCGTGCCGCCCACGCAGGCGGCCAAGTGGTGGCGCACGACGGGGTTGTCGGGTTCGATCTCGAGCCAGGCACGGTAGAGCCGGGCTGCGTCGTCCAGCCGCCCGCGGTGGACCAGCGCCCTGGGCATGGCATTGCGGGCCTGCAGTTGCTTGGGTGCGAGCGCCACGCCGCGGCTGTGGGCGGCGAGGGCTTCGTCGATGTGACCCTGCTCCACGAGCGCGAGCGACAGCGTGTACCAGGCCAGTGCGAAATCGGGCTTCACCTTCACGGCCCGGCGGCACAGCGCCTCGGCCTCGGCATGCTGGCGGCGCCTGCGCAGGAGCGTGGCGAGGTTCGTGAGCGCGTCGACCTGGTCGGGCTGGAAGGCCAGGCAATCGCGGTAAGCCTTCTCGGCCTCGTCATAGCGCTGGCTTTCGACCAGCACGTTGCCCAGGTTGTTGAGCGGCCCCGGGTCGCCGGGCAGCCGCACGATGGCCTGGCGGATCAGGCTCACCGCCTGCTCGCTGCGCCCGCGGATGTGCTCCAGCACACCGAGGAAGTGCAAGGCATCGGGATAGCCGGGCCAGCGCTGCAGGATGGACACCAGCAGCGGCTCGGCCTCGTCGAGCTGGCCGCCGCGCAGGAGCGTGACGGCGCGCTGCAGCAGCTGGCGCTGCGGCAGCTCCTTGTCCTTGCCCTTCCCGGGTCTAGTCGAAGGCATAGGCGAAATCGCCGTCGGCGACGGTGAGTTCCACCTTCGCCAAGGGCTTGCCCGATGCGAGCCGCGTCAGGTACTCGTGGCTGATGCGCGGCAACACGGTGTTGGTGAGCAGCGCGTCGATCACGCGGCCGCCGCTTTCCACTTCGTTGCAGCGGCTCACCACCAGCTTCACCACCTCGTCGTTGAAGGTGAAGGGCACGTCGTGGTTCGCCTCCACGCGCTTCTTGATGCGGTTGAGCTGCAGCTTGACGATGCGGCCCATCATGTCTTCGCTCAACGGGTAGTACGGGATGGTCACGATGCGGCCCAGCAGCGCCGCTGGGAACACCTTGAGCAGCGGCTCGCGCAGCGCCTTGGCGATGGCGTCGGGCCCGGGCATCAGCTCCGGGTCCTTGCACAGGTTCATGATCAGGTCGCTGCCGGCGTTGCTGGTGAGCAGGATGATCGTGTTCTTGAAGTCGATCAGGCGGCCTTCGCCGTCTTCCATCCAGCCCTTGTCGAAGACCTGGAAGAAGAGCTCGTGCACGTCGGGGTGGGCCTTTTCCACCTCGTCGAGCAGCACCACGCTGTAGGGGCGGCGGCGCACGGCTTCGGTGAGCACGCCGCCTTCGCCGTAGCCCACGTAACCGGGGGGCGAGCCCTTGAGCGTGGAGACGGTGTGCGCCTCCTGGTACTCGCTCATGTTGATGGTGATGACGTTCTGCTCGCCGCCGTAGAGCGCTTCCGCCAGCGCGAGCGCAGTCTCGGTCTTGCCGACGCCGGAGGTGCCGGCCAGCATGAAGACGCCGATCGGCTTGCTCGGGTTGTCGAGCATCGCGCGCGAGGTCTGGATGCGCTTGGCGATCATCTCCATCGCGTGGTCCTGCCCGATCACGCGCTCGCCCAGCGACTTGGCCAGGTTGAGGATGGTCTCGATCTCGTTGGCGGCCATGCGGCCGACGGGGATGCCGGTCCAGTCGCCGACGACGCTGGCGACCGCCTGGTAGTCGACGGTCGGCAGGATCAGCGGGCTCTCGCCTTGAAGCGCAGTGAGTTCGTCCTGCACCTTCTTCAGCTCGGCGAGCGTGCTGCTGCGCTCGGCATCCGACAGCTTGGCCACGTCAGGCGCGGCGGCTTCGGCGCTCTTCTCGAGCTTGCTGCCGGTGCCTTCCACCGGCTCCAGGCCACCACGCAGCTTGGCGCGCAGGTCGAGCAGCTTGTCGACGAGCGACTTCTCGGCCTGCCAGCGGCTCTGCAGCTTGTCGAGGCGGGCACGCTCTGCCGTGAGTGAGGCTTCGACTTCGGCCGAGCGCTTGGCGGTGTCGATGCCGATGGCGTTTTCGCGGGCGATGATGCCGCGCTCGGTTTCCAGCGCTTCGATGCGCTTGGAGCAGTCATCGACCTCGGCCGGCGTGGCGTGCAGGCTCACGGCCACGCGCGCACAGGCCGTGTCGAGCAGGCTCACCGACTTGTCGGGCAGCTGCCGTGCGGGGATGTAGCGGTGCGAGAGCTTCACCGCCGCTTCGAGCGCCTCGTCGAGGATCTGTACCTTGTGGTGCTTCTCCATCGTGGAGGCCACGCCGCGCATCATCAGGATGGCGCGCGGCTCGTCGGGCTCGTCGACCGTCACACTCTGGAAGCGGCGGGTCAGCGCCGGGTCTTTCTCGATGTGCTTCTTGTACTCGGCGAAGGTGGTCGCGCCGATGGTGCGCAGCTGGCCGCGGGCGAGCGCGGGCTTGAGCAGGTTGGCCGCATCGCCGGTGCCCGCGGCGCCGCCTGCACCCACGAGCGTGTGGGTCTCGTCGATGAACAGGATGATGGGCTTGGGGCTCGCCTGCACCTCGTCGATCACCGACCGCAGGCGCTGCTCGAACTCGCCCTTCATCGACGCGCCGGCCTGCAAGAGGCCGACGTCGAGCGCGCGCAGCTCCACTTCCTTGAGCGTGGGCGGCACGTCGCCGCGCGCGATGCGCTGCGCGAAGCCTTCGACCACCGCCGTCTTGCCCACGCCAGCCTCGCCGATGAGGATGGGGTTGTTCTGCCGGCGGCGCATCAGGATGTCGACCACCTGGCGGATCTCGTCGTCGCGGCCGACGATCGGGTCCATCTTGCCGCTGCGGGCCTGCTCGGTGAGGTCGGTGGTGAACTGCTTGAGCGCTTCCTGCTTGCCCATCGCGGCGGGCGCGATGGCGCCGCTGGCTTCACCGGGCGCTGCGCCGCTTTCGCTGGCCGTCTGCTGGTCCTCCGGCGAGCCGCCCACGATCTTCAGGAAGTTCTCGGTCAGGTCGTCGGTCTGGATCTTCTCGAACTGCTTGCTGATCGACATCAGCACGTTGCGCAGGCTCTTGGTCTTGAGCAGGCCGATGATGAGGAAGCCGGTGCGCACGTGGGTGCCGCCGTACATCAGCGAGCCGTAGACCCAGCCGCGCTCCACCGCGTCTTCCACGAAGGTGGAGAGGTCGGTCACCGACGACGCGCCACGCGGCAGCCGGTCGAGCGAGTTCTGCAGGTCGGCCACGAGGTTCGACGCATCCATGCCGTAGTGCTTGGCGATGCGGTGGATGTCGCTGTCCTGGTTCTGCAGGATCTGGAACAGCCAGTGCTGCAGCTCCACGTACGGGTTGCCGCGCAGCTTGCAGAAGACGGTGGCGCCTTCGATCGCCTTGTAGGCCAGCGGGTTGAGTTTGCCGAAGAGGGCGGAGCGGCTGATTTCTGCCATGAGAGTCTCCCGTTCAGAGTGGTCGCGCAGCAAGGCGCGAGGGATGCAGATGGAGTTCCCCGCGGTCGGGGTGCGGTGTCTTGCGGCCGAGCCAGGTGGTGCGGCCGAGGCGTGCGAGCGGGCCACCGACCTCCGCCTTGGGCACCTCATGGCCTTTGAGCACGAGGCGCACGTCCCACAGCAGCTCGAAGCCCACGAGCTGGCGCATCCAGTCGCGCAGCTCGATCAGCGAGGGCTGGCCGGGCAGGAACTGCTGGTACTGCTCGAGCGTGAGCGGGCCGATGTGCAGGCGCAGCTTGTACTGGCGGTCCCACACCTTGGCGCCCGCCACGACCGACACGCCGAGCGGCGCACTGCGGCGCGCACCCGGGCGGCCGAGGCGGCTGCGGTCTTCGGTGCGCAGCGGCATCCAGTGGCCGACGTAGGGCTCCACGCGAATGGGCACGTCGAAATACTGGCGCAGCACCTTCGAGATGGCTTCAGGGTTGCGCGTGCTCCTCGCCAGGTGGCCGGCGCTGTGGCGCTTGGCGGCATCGGGCACGTTGTCGGCCCGGCGCATCGAGGCCGTTGCCTGGCCGAACAGCGCGCTCACCCATTTGGCGAACTGGTCGTCGTGCGGCCGGTCGGCCTGCACGGTGGGCTGGTTCTGCGCCCAGGCGCGGTAGAAGAGCAGCAGCGCGCGGTGATGGAAGATGTCGGCGAAGCGCGCGAAGGTCGGGTCGGCGTGGTTGCGAAGCCGGTCGCGGGCGTATTCGGTCAGGTGCAGCGGCAGCGGGCCCATCGGGCCGAAGAGGCCGAAGAAGCGTGCGCCGAGTCGAGGGCGCGTGCCCTCGGCCTTGAACGACATGATGGCGGCGGGCGCGAAGTCGAGCTCCGGGTCCTGGCCCAGGCGGATGGTTTCCGCACCGGGCCGCAAGGCCTTGCCGAGGCGGGGTGCATTCGGCGACAGCGATTCGATCTGCCGCAGCACCGCGAAGAAGTCGTGCGCCCAAGGCTGCGCCGCGAGCTGCTCGTAGAGACGGGCTCGGCGTTCGTGAAGCTCGCGGGCGTCGGCGGTCATCTCTCAGCGGGCCGAGCGCCGGGCCGCTCCCAAGCCGGCCCGCATCCCCTTGGGGGATCGGCCGGTGTATTCACCGGACGAGGGGTTGTCATCACAGCACTGCCTTTTCTCCGATGCGGGGTTTGGCGCGGAAGATCTCGCCGCGGGTTGCGGACCGCAACACCGTCTCGCAGAAGCTGTTGGTCGACGCATGGCGGGCGAAGAACTGCGACAGCACCTGGCCGAGCAGGAAGGCGCTGCTGCCCTGGAAGCCGAGTTCGTCGACGAGGGCCGTCACCTCCACGCCGCAGCCGAAGGTCAGCGGCCCGGGAAAGGGCAGTCGGCGCACCACCGATTTCGCTTCCACCCATTGCAGGCTTTCGACCTGCTTGGCCCACGCCACGTCCTGCTCGGGCCCATGCAGGGCCAGCAGGTTGCGCAGCGTGGCGGCGGCGCGCTTGGGGTCGTCGCCGGCGATGCTCAGGTAGTTGAGCGTGAGCAGGCTCACGAGCGACCAGCCCACGTCGCCGCGTGCCAGGCGCTGCACCGGGCGCGTGGGGCCACGCAGGGTCTCGATGCGGCCGGCGGGGCCGGCGGCGTCGAGCGTCCAGGTGGTGGCGTTGCCGGGCAGGAGCGTCGGCAGGTCGCGGTTGGTCACGAGGGCGGTGAGCGACAGCTGGCGGATGTCTTCGCGGTAGGGCGCGGCCTGCGGGTCGACCAGCGAGACGAAGACCTCCTGCCCCACGTAGGCCGAGCGCGGGCCGTCCTGCCGCTGGCGGGACGACAGCAGCCGCGGCTCGCGCCGCACGGTGAAGTAAGCGCCGTGGTTTCGAGACTCGTCGTGGTAGCTCGCGTACAGCGGCAGGAACTTCTGCTCCGCCACCTGGGCCGTGCCATAACCCGTCACCGACTCAAGCGTGTGCACCTCGTAGTCCATCGGCCGCGTGCGGTCGGGAACCACGTGGTGCTCCCAGCTGCCGGTGCCAGACGCTGCCATCTGGATGCGGTCGAGCCGTTTGCTGAAGAGGTTGACGGCGGGGGTACAAAAGAGCGCGAGGCTGCCGGCGTCCACCAGCGATTCAAGGGCGGCGTCCCCACGCGAAAACAGGAGCACGATCTCGGCTTCGGCGCCTTCGACGGGGTCGAGGCGGCGGGCCAGGTCTTGCACATCGAAGAACAGGAAGCGCTGCGGCATCGCCGCCAGCTCCTGCAGCAAACGGTGGCCGCTGAAGCCGCGCAGCGTCTCGGGCAGCAGGGCTTCGTCGTCGCTGAAGCCGAGCGGCTGCAAGGACTCGGCATCCGCAAAGCCCTGCATCGGCCTCTTGCGGTCGTTGGCGCCCGCGACCCAGGTGGCGACCGTGTTGCCCAGCACCAGCTCGTGCAGGCGAAAGGCCACCTCGTCGGGCGCCGAGATGAAGAGCGGCAGGTGGTCGAGCTTGAGCTGCCGGAAGCTCAGGCCGCCATGCAGCTTGAGCTTGATGCGCAGGCCGCCCTTGACCTGGCGCGCCACGGGCAGATGGGCCAGCGGCAGGTCGGGCGCGTGGGTGAAGTACTGCACCGAGGTGATCTCGATCGGCCACAGCGTCACGTCGTGCGCGGTGCGGAACTCGCAGCGCGTGTTCTGGCCGCGGGTCATCTCGGCGGTGAGCGCGCTGCCGCGCTTCAAGGTGAAGCCCTTGGTGAGGTTCGGGTCGAGCGGGTCGGGCCGCATGCGCGCCACCACCATCGACGGCACCGGCGACAGGAAGCCGGGGTACACCGTCTCCAGCAGGTGCTGGATCAGCTTGGGGTGCTCGGCGTCGAGCTTGAGCTGGATGCGTGCGGCGAGGAAGGCAAAGCCTTCGAGCAGGCGCTCGACGTACGGATCGGTGACTTCCAGCCCGTCGAGCGACAGGCGCGCGGCGATCTTCGGGAACTCCTGCGCAAACTCGGCGCCCACCTCGCGCAGGTGGGTCAGCTCGTCGTTGTAGTGGCGCAGGAGGTTCGGGTCCATCGCGGAGGTGTGCGGATCAGTGGAGTGGATTCTGTCGATCGGGTGTGGGCTGAACAGCTACTTTGGTCACACCCGCGGCGTCGGCTGCGCTCAGCGCGGCGCACGGCGGCTCACGGTGCCGCTCGCCATGTCGCGCACTTCCACCTGGCCGGCCTCGAGGTCGACCTGCGTGCGCAGCAGCAGCTCCAGCGGCACGGGCTGCGCCCACATGAAGCCCTGGATCTCGAACTCGATGACGTTGTGGGTGTCGAGCACGCTCGATGCGTCGAGCGCCTTCACCTGCAGCGAGTCTTCCATCACCCGCGGCTCGAAGCGCAGGATGGCCTGCTTGATGGCCCGCTCGAGCAGGCTCACGTCGACCTTGGAGGCGAGCTGGCCCGACATTGCGGGCAGGCCGAAGTTGAGCACCGACTCGGCGGCGGCCGGGTAGAGGCGGGCGAGCTCGGGGCCGAGCGGCTGCACCGAGTTGAGCAGCCACGACAGGTCTCGCAGCACCGCCTCGCGGATCTGCGTCTTGTTCATCACGCGGGCGTCTTCGGCCTCGACGTTCGACAGCGGCGCGGTGTCGGTGAGCCGGTCCAGCAGGACGGGCTGCAGACGGTCGCGGGTGTTGAAGCTCATGTGGCCGGCGTGAGCTTGATCTCGCGCACTTCCAGGAGGCCGAGCTCGGCGCTGCTGGTCGAGATGATGCGTTGGCCGAGGCCTGCGTACTGGTCGGTGCCTGCCGGCAGCCACTCGGTGGCCCGCGCCAGCTTGAACTTGCCGTCGGGTTGCTCGCGCGTGCCGGGGTAGCAGGTGGGGATCAGCGCCACCGATTCGCCGCCGTTGGCAAACGTCAGGTGCGCGGGGGCCCAGACCATGTCGCGCAAGTCCTCGGGCTCGTCCACGTTGAGGGCCGCGAGGGCATCGAAGGGCACCCAGGTGTAGCGACCGTTGAGCACCACCTCGAGCACCGGGCCGAGGCGCGAGTCGGCATCGGCGATCCAGTCGAAGGCTTCGCCGTTGATCGTGCCGGCCGTGGTGGGCGCAGCCTCGAAGGCTTGTGTGCGCAGCTGCTGCGCCTGCTCGGGCTGGCCTTGCGCATCGTGCGCCAGGGCCTGGATCAGCAGGGCGATCCACTCCGAAGGCTTGCCGAACACCACCGGCGTGGTCTTGCCGGCAAACACCGCGCCGCGCACCGCTTCGCACTTGATGGCCTCGCGGTAGGTGTTGACCATGGCGAGCGTGCCGGCGTCGAGCTGGCCGCACACGTCGAGCTGCGCCATCGCGCGCTCCCACTGGCCCAGCACCGCCAGCAGCTGGAACAGGAAGACGCGCAGCTTGGCGTCGCCCGGCTTGTCGCGCACCTGCTGCTGCAAGGCCTGCAGGGCGGCTTGGGGGTCGCCCGCGGCGACGAGTTCCTGGGCGGTGGCCATGTGGGTGGTCTCGTGTTGGTTGAGGACTCAGTTGTTGAGGATCTCGTCTTCGAAGGTCATCGAAGCGCCGCGACTGCCGGCCGACTTCTGCGGCCGGTACTCGACCGAGACCTTGTTGAACTGCAGCGTGACCGTCTCGATGGTGTTGCCGGCAGCGTCGGTGGAGTGGTCCACCGCGCTGATGCGGGCCTTCTGCAGGGTGATGAGGAAGTAGTCGATCTGCTCCGAGCCCGACTTGCGCATCGTGAGCTTGGCTTCCTTCACCTCGTCGTTGGTGGCCAGCGCCGCCATCAAGGCCGTGGTGGCGGCATCGATCTGCTTGTAGATCGTGAGGCCCTTGTAGGCGCGGCGGCTGGTGGCCTGCGTCGACCCGAGGGCCGAGGTCGCCGAGACACCCCAGTTCCACCCCTTGACGACGATCTCGTCCTCGTGGCCGGGGTTGGCGGCCTCGCCCTTGACCTTGCCGGCGCGCTTGGTCTGGACGCTCAGGAAGATGTCGCTCGACCCCGTCGAGGGGGAGCCGAACGCTGCTGGGTTCGCCATGGGTTGCTCCTGTGGAACTGGGGCGCTGGGGGTTACTTGCAGGAGACGATGCCGATGGCACCCTTCTTCAGCTCCGGGTAGCGCGTGTTCACGATGGTCGTGAGGATGGTGCCGAGGTGCGGGCCGATCGCGCGCACGAAGCCCACGTTGGGGTCGAACACGCTGCGGTGCGTGCCGCTGCAGATGATGGTGTGGCCATCACCGGGGCCGTTGATGTCGTGCATGCAGATCGCGCAGTTGCCGAGGTTCTTGGCAGCGTCGATCGCCTTGGCGGCGGTGTCGTACACCATCGCGTTGTGCGAGGTGCCGACACCGGCGCGCGACATCAGGTAGGCGAAGTAGTCGTAGTCGCACTTCACGTGCGCCGGTGCCGAGTCGCGGGCCTCGACCATGCCGAGGATGGCCTGCGCCGCGTCGTCGCGGTCGAGTTGCGCGATGTAGCGCGAGCTCGGGCCTTCCTTCATCCACTTGGTCATCATCCAGGCGCTCATCTCGTTGCAGACGCCGGATGCGTGGGGCGACTTGGTCGGAATGCCGCCGTGAAGCTTCTCGGCAATCCATTCGGACTGCTTGAAGGGCAGCCAGTCGGAGGTCAGCCCGCCCTGCTGCAGCGCGTGCAGGAACTGGACGTTGTCCGTTTGGGGAGTCAGCGTGAACATGAAAAATCTCCTCGTGTGTCATCGCGCGAGCGCGATGGAACTCACGCGGGCGCAGATGCGAACGCTGTCGCGCGGCCGCTGACCGGCCGCGCGGACGCGGCCATCAGCTGCAGCGAGCCTGGCAACGATTCGGAACGATTCCGCATCGTGTTGCCGTACCGGGTGGCCGGCGACTCAGGTGATCTCGGTGGTGGCGTTGTTCCAGCCGAACTTCACCTCGCCACCCAGGCCTCCCTTGTCGTCTTGCGGCTTGTAGGCGAAGTCGATCTGCTTGTAGACGAACGACACGCTCTCGACGATGTCGCCGCCCGAGCTGCCGGCGGGCTGCACCGACGAGATGAACACTTCCTTGAACTTGATCACGAGGAAGTCCTTCTGGCCTTCGCCGGCCTTGCGCGAGGTGAGGGTCACTTCCGGGAAGTGCTTGCCCGAGGCGCAGTACTTCGACAGCACCGGCGAGCCCTTGTCGTAGAGGTGGGTGAAGTGGAACGGAGCCGGCGTGGCCTTGCCCTTGCCCGAGCCGCCGCCCGTGCTGCCGCCTTCGTTGGACACGCCCCAGGTCCACGAGAGGACTTCGATCTCGCCCTTGTGGTCCTTGTGGGTGGATTCACCGTCAACGCCGGCAAACTTGATGTGGGTGTCAATGGAAGCCATGAGAATTTCTCCTTGAGTTCAGGTCAGTCTGAGGAAACGATGTGCTGGTAGAGGGACGCAAGAACAGGGGACGCAGTAACAGGGGACGCGGGGAATAAAAGGCGAACGCTGCAGCAATCGCCCTGGGTTGTCGGTCAGTGGATCAGGCCGCCTTCTGCGAGGGCAGCTTGGAAACCAGGCGCAGCGACACCGTCAGCCCTTCGAGCTGGTAGTGAGGCCGCAGGAAGAACTTGGACGAGTAGTAGCCGGGGTTGCCCGGGATCTCTTCGACCACCACCTCGGCCGCTGCGAGCGGCTTCTGCGACTTGGTGGTCTCCGACGAGTTGGCCGGGTCGCCGTCGACGTAATTCATGATCCAGCTGTTGAGCCACTTGGCCATGTCGTCCTTCTCCTTGAAGGAGCCCACCTTGTCGCGCACGATGCACTTCAGGTAGTGCGCGAAACGGCAGGTGGCAAAGAGGTAGGGCAGGCGTGCCGCCAGGTTGGCGTTGGCCGTGGCATCGGGGTCGTCGTACTCGGCAGGCTTCTGCAGCGACTGGGCGCCGATGAAGGCAGCGAAGTCGCTGTTCTTGCGGTGCACGAGCGGCATGAAGCCGTTCTTGGCGAGTTCCGCTTCGCGGCGGTCGCTGATGGCGATCTCGGTCGGGCACTTCATGTCGACACCGCCGTCGTCGGTCGGGAAGGTGTGCGTCGGCAGGCCTTCGACCGCACCACCCGACTCGATGCCGCGGATGCGCGAGCACCAGCCATACATCTTGAACGAGCGGTTGATGTTGACGGCCATCGCGTACGCCGAGTTGGCCCAGGTGTACTTGGTGTGGTCGGCGTTGGCGGTGTCTTCCTCGAAGTTGAACTCTTCGACGGGGTTGGTCTTGGCGCCGTACGGGATGCGCGCGAGGAAGCGCGGCATCGCGAGGCCGATGTAGCGCGCGTCGTCGCTTTCGCGCAGCGAGCGCCAGGCGGCGTATTCGGGCGTGGTGAAGATCTTGGTCAGGTCGCGCGGGTTGGCGAGCTCCTGCCACGATTCCATCTGCATGAGGCCGGGGGCGCCAGCGGCGATGAAGGGGGTGTGCGCCGCGGCCGAGACCTTGGCCATTTCACCGAGCAGCTCCACGTCGGGCGGGCTGTGGTCGAAGTAGTAGTCGCCGACCAGGCAGCCGAAGGGCTCGCCGCCGAACTGGCCGAACTCTTCCTCGTAGACCTTCTTGAAGATCGGGCTCTGGTCCCAGGCGGTTCCCTTGTAGCGCTTGAGCGTCTTGCCGAGCTCGTTCTTGCTGATGTTCATCACGCGGATCTTCAGCATCTCGTCGGTCTCGGTGTTGTTCACCAGGTGATGCAGGCCGCGCCAGGCGCTCTCGAGCTGCTGGAACTCGGGGTTGTGCAGGATCTGGTTGATCTGCGAGCTGAGCTTCGCGTCGAGCTCGGCGATCATGGCCTCGATGGAGGCGACCACGTCGCTGCCGATGACCTTGGTGTTGGCCAGCGCCTGTTGCGCGAGCGTGAGCACCGCGTTCTCGACGGCCGACTTCGCTTCGTCGCTCTTGGGCTTGAACTCCTTCTTCAGCAGCGATGCGAAATCACCGCCCTGGAATTCGACGCCCTGCAGTGCGGACGATTGACCTTGTGCTTCTGCCATTTCGTTTCTCCGTGTTCAGTGCGTTGCGGGCTTATTCGGCCTTGGGTTCGTCGGTGGTCTTCTTCGCAGAAGCCAGGCTGTTCAGCAGCGCGGGGTCGGAGATGACCTTGGCCAGCAGCTCCTCGGCGCCGGTCTTGCCGTCCATGTAGGTGATGAGGTTGGAAAGCTGCTGCCGGGCGGTGAGCAGCTGGTTGAGCGAGTCGACCTTCTTCGCCACGGCGGCGGGCGAGAAGTCGTCCATGCTCTCGAAGGTGATGTCGACCGAGAGGTTGCCTTCGCCGGTCAGCGTGTTGGGCACCTGGAAGGCCACGCGCGGCTTCATCGACTTCATGCGGCTGTCGAAGTTGTCGACGTCGAAGTCGAGCAGCTTGCGCTCGGCCACCGGCGGCAGCGGCTCGGAGGGCTTGCCAGACAGGTCAGACAGCACCCCCATCACGAAGGGCAGCTGCACCTTCTTCTCGGCGCCGTAGAGCTCGACGTCGTATTCGATCTGGACGCGCGGGGCGCGGTTGCGGGCGATGAATTTCTGACTGCTGGTGGCCATGGTGGAACTCCTCTACAGGTTGTTCAGGGAGACGAACGGGATGACTCGAACGCTTACTCGTTGTGGGTGCCGGCGATGTTTTCGATCTGGTCCATGCCGGCAGGCGCCAGATCTCTGATGATTTCCAGGAAGTTCTTGCCCATCAGGCGTTGCGCGCGGCGGATGAGCAGGGGCGCCGGGTTGGTGGGCTCGTTCTTCTCGAGCCACTCGCAGGCGCGGTCGAGGCTCTTGAGCACGTCTTCGCGGCTGACGAGGGTGCCGGGCGTGCCGCGCACGGCGGCGGTGCCTGCCGAAGCGGCGGGCCGGCCGTCGTCACTGGTGGATTCGGAGGCGGCACTGCCCTCGGCCTGCTCGGCCGCGGACGACAGGGCCTGGGCCAGCACGCGCAGCGGGCGCAGCTCGGGGCCCTGGGCGCCGCCGACCTTGTCGATCAGGAGCTTCTCGATGCGGGTGACGTCGGCGTGCAGCTGCTTGAGGGCGGCAAGCGTGCCGGCCGATTGGCCTTCGGCGGCCTGCAGCGCCTGCAGCATGCCGTCGGTGCTGGGCACGGTCTCGTCGGGCAGCGGCTCGGTCTTGCCGAAGGCCAGCTCGATCTCGCGCACGGTGACGGCCGGGCGGCCCGGGCCGATGGCGGCGGCGCGCAGGTCGGCCAGGCCGGCGGTGGCGTCGACCAGCGGGGCCAGCGCGTTCAGGCGCATGGTGGGGTCGTTGTTGTCGTCGGCGTCGAGCTGGGGGTAGACATGGTCCCAGTGACGCTCGAGCAGGCCGGCGATCAGGCTGATGCCGCTGGCGTAGGCCGCTGCGCCCTTCAGGCGGGCACTCGCGCGGGCCAGGTGCACGGCGACGCGGATGTCGCGGGTGCGGCGGGCCAGCTCCAGGGCCTGCTCGCTGATGACGCGCCAGTCGGGGCTCTCGGCAGCGATCACCGTGTCTCCGAACTGCTGCTCGGGCTTGCCGCGGGCGGCTTCCTCGAGCGCCAGGAAGGCCGGGTCGTATTCCAGGTCCGCACCACAGGGCTTGTCGTCGCCGAGCGAGGCCAGCAGGTCTTCGACGGGGAGGGCGTTCATGTGGTGCGGGTTGTGGTTTTGATCACGATGGGCGGACTGTAGGAAGCAGCGCCCCGAGCGGCATCAGCCGAAAGTCATCTGCCGCGCATGGCCGAAGTCATCTCCGTCATCTCTTCGGGGGTTGAAAAGCTCAGAACGCCGAGCAGGAGCCGCCGTCGGTGACGTTCAGGCAGCCCGAGAGCTGCGGCTGGTTGCGCACCTTGCCCCACTCGGAGGCCAGCGGGTCGGCACCGGCACCCGAGCCCAGGCCGCCACCGGCCACCGAGGCGGCGGTGCAGACGAAGGGCTGGTCGAGGTTGCGGCCATACACGTCGGAGCTGTTCTCGGCGTGGAAGGCATCCATCAGCATGTGGCGCGTCAGCTCCGCCCGACGCAGCGTGAGGATCGACGGGGTGAACGCAATGTTGTAGCCGAGCGGCGAGACAAGCGTGCCCTGGCCGATGGTGTAGGTGTTGGTGCCGCTGAGGGTGGCGGAGAGCGTGCCGGCCAGGGCACCGGCAGCGGTGTCGCCGTTGACGAGGCCGGTGACGCTGTAGCCGAGCGAGGGCAGCGGGGCGCCGATCACGCCGGTGGTGGGGTTGGCGGCCACGGTGACCGTGGGCTGCGTGGCGCGCATCAGGCTGTTGCCGGTGGTGGGCAGGGCGATGCCGGAGACGCTGCAGGTGGTGGTGTCGCCGAAGACGCAGCCGTAGAGGTTGCTGAAGCTGCCGGCCGCGGTGGCGTTGACCACTGTCGGGGCCCAGATGCGCCAGAGGCCGCCCGGGGCGCTCAACGCCGCGCCGGTGGCGAAGGTGACGGTGCCGGTGGGTGCTGCGAGCTCGAGCCGGGGCCCGGAGGTGCCGGTCATCGTGATCGGTTGGTTGACCTGGATGTCGCCGCCCGCCTGCAGCAGGGCGGTGTTGCCACCGACGCTGCCGGTGATGGACAGGGGCGCAAACGGGGTGGTGGACGTGGCGTCGTAGGCCGCGGTGCTGGCGGCGTCGACCGTCAGGTCGCCTGCGGTGCGCAGGGTCAGTGCGGCGGGTGGGTCGAAGGCGAAGTTGCCGTTGATCTGGTTGGTGGCCGAGTCGAGTGTCACGGTGGTCGCCGCGCCGCCGCGGATCACCAGGTCCTGCGTGGTGATGCTGCCGGTGGCCTGGCCGATGTTGCCGGCGCTCAGCAGGCCGAGGTTGCCGAAGGTGTTGCCCGCCCGCAGCGTGATGCCGCTCGAGCCGGTGCCTTCGTTCTGCAGGGTCAGCCGTGCGGGCGCCGTGGCCACGGGGAAGGCGTTGGTGTCGACCACGATGGCGCCCGAATGCGCGCGCGAGCCCACCACGATGCCGCCACCCGCCGAGATGCCGCCCGTGGCCACCAGCTCCGACTGGAGCGTGAAGGTGCCGGCACCGGCGTTGGAGCCGCGCGGGATGATGGTGATGGGCACCGTGGTCTGCTCGACCAGGTCGCCTGTGGTGCCGCTCACGCCCAGCGGGCGGATGTTGACGGTGCCGGTGACGTTGATCGTGGGCGGCACGCCAGCCACACCGAGCTCCAGCGACGAGGCGCGCACGTCGGACAGGGCGCCGATCACCAGGTTGACGTTGGCGGGGCTGCCGTCGTCTTCGATGACAAGTCCGGTGCTGGCCGACGGGGCCACCTGGATGCCCGGGGCGATCGAGCCGCCGGTCGACTGCCCGACCAGCCTGACCGTGCCGGCGGTGGCGCCGGCGTTCGCGATCTCCAGGTCGCCGATGCGCAGGCCGACCGCGCCGCTCGGGAAGATGCTGGCATCGTCGCCGCGCCCGGCGAGGGTGAGGGTGCCCGAGCCGACCACCATGCGCGTGCCGTCGGCTTCGATGCCGGTGAGGGTGGCGGTGAGCGAATCGGTGCGGACGGCGATGCCGCGGATGTCGATGTTGCCGGCGCCCTGGCCGCCGTTGAGGTCGGCGCCGTTGAGCAGCACCGCGGTGCCATGGCTGGCGCGGCCATCCACCGTGAGGTTGCCGAAGGTGAAGTTGCCATCGAGGCGCACGCCGGCCGGTGCGCCGGGCGAGGCACCGGCACGGCCGCGCAGCGTGATGTCGCCAGCGCCGCCGGTCTGCACGTTGACCGTGTCGATGCTGCTCGCGGTGATGCTCACGCCGGCGTTCGACGCATCGCCTTGGGCATAGCCGGTCGCGAGGCTGAGGCCGCCGCTCGCGGTGATGTTGCCGCCGGCCGTGGAGAGGGTGGAGTTCACGACGGCGATGCTGCCGCTCCCGTTGCCGTCGACGTCGGAATGCAGCACGAGGTTGACCGGGCCGGCGCCGGTGGAGCCGATGGTGCTGCCGTCGACCAGGATGTTGTTGTTGGCCCGCAGCGTGAGCGTGGTGGGCGCCGTGCCCGCGGTGCGGATGATGCTGGTGCCGGGGGCGACGGTGATGTTGCCGGCCTGCGTGCCGGCGCCCCCGGCCTCGGTCGAGATGACGACGCTGGTGCCGGCGTTGAGGGCAGCCACCACGTCGCTCGCCTGCACGTTGGCGCCGGGGCCGGTGGGCTCGAAGCCGCCCGACACGTCTTGCGGCGGGGCGTTGGAGATGCTCACGTTGTAGGGGTCGAGCGTCCAGGCACCGGCGGTACCGCCGGCGGCGCGGGCGCGGGCGTCGATGCTGGCTTGCTTGAAGGTCACGCCGCCCGCGTTGGCCAGCGCCGTGGTCACGGCCATGCCCGAGGTCTCGATCTGCCCGCCGTTGCCGCCCTCGGTGCCACCGCGTGCGCGCAGCACGCCATAGGCCTCGGTCACGCCGAAGTCGGCGCGCGGCACGGGCGAGCTCGCATTGCGGTCTTCGTACATGGCGCGCAGGCGGATCTGGCCGCCGTGGCCGTTGCGCGTGGCGTCGGCCGAGAGCAGCACGTTGTCGTTGACCAGCACGGCGCGGGTGCGGGTGTCGCCGATCTCGATGCGACCGCCGCCGGTGGCACCGTCGACGATCACTTCAGGCGCGCCGGCCTGCTCCCCGCGCTGCAGCGTGATGTTGTTGCCCAGCAGCGTGACGTGGCCGCCAGTGGCGGTGGTGCTCGCGGCGGTGATGCTCGCGTCGCTGACGGCGAGCGAGCCGCCGGCGCCGGCATCGATGTGGATGCTGCCGCCGTTGCCGGTGGACGACGCGGTGCTCACGACGCCGCCGATGCTCAGGTTGTCGGCGCGTCCGCCGCCTTCTTCGCGCAGCTGGCCGCCGATGACGATGCGCCCGCCGGCGGCGAGCGTCTGCGAGCCGAGGCCAGTGGTGAGGGTGCTCGACTGCGGCTCGCTCGGCGTGGCCTGCGCCAGCTGCACGAAGCCGCTCGTGCCCACGGCGCGCAGCGTGGCGTCGGACGCATTGGTCATGTTGATCTCGCCGCGTGGCGCCGAGATGACGCCGTGGTGCTCGATCTGCGACTGGCTGATGAGGATGATGGAGTCGCCCTCGGTCACCTGGATCTGCGGGGCGCGCGGGTCGTTGGCGGTGGCGATGTGGATCGTGCCGGCGCCGCCGCTGAGCGCGATGTGGTCGCCGTTCATCAGGCTCGCGTAGTTGTTGCCCGTCATCGACGGCGCGAGGTCGATGGCGCTGGCGACCAGCGAGCCGGTGTTGACCTGCGCACTCGAGCCGAAGATCACGCCGGCCGGGTTGACCAGCAGCACGCGGCCGTTGGCCGTCATGGCGCCGTGGATCTCGCTCGCGGTCGGCCCGCTGCCGGAGCCGGTGACGCGGTTGACGAGCAGGCTCTGCGCGTTCGGCTGGATGATGGTGACGCGTGCGGCGCTGCCGATGGAGAAGCTCGACCACTCGACCAGGCCACGGTTGCTGGCGCTCTGCGTCTGCGTGATGGCGAGCGTGTTGCCGACCGGCGCGGCCACCGTCGCATTGATGACGGCGCCGCCGGGGCGCACCACGGGCAGCGTGTTGGCGGCGACCTGCGCATGCGCGGGCAGGGCGCCCAGGGCCAGCAGCGCGCACAGCGCCAACGGGGAATGCTTGAACGAGGGTTGGCTCATGTCCGTGTCCTCAGAAAGAGCGTTGCACTTGCACCAGCAGGCGTGCCTTGGGGTTGTCGGGCTCGGAGCGCACCTGCTCCTTGCCGCGGATGCCGAGGCTGGCCTTGAGGGTGAACCAATCGGGGTGCGTGAACTGCACGCCCAGGCCGTAGCCGCGCAGCGTGCGGCTCGCGCTGCCGGTGAGCGTGTCTTGCGACTTGTCGCGCCCGTGGCCCCAGTCGTAGAAGGTGTAGGCGCTCCACAAGGGGCTGAACCAGCGGCGCAGCTCCAGGTTGACGATCGCGCCCACGTCACTGGAGCCTTCGGCCACAGGGTAGGCGCGCACGCCCTTGTCGCCGCCGAGCGTGAAGCGCTCGGCGTTGTCGAGCACCTTGTCGGTCCACTGGCCGGCCATGCCGGTGAGCAGCGTGAAGCCACGGCCAAGCGCCTGCAGCCGAGAGGCCTGGAAGCTGAGCTTGGCAAAGCTGCCCTGCGGGGCATTGGGGTCGGGCTGGCTGTCGTACTTGAGCCGGCCAGCCATCACGCCCACGCTGCCGCCGGTGAAGCCGCCGCCCCAGCGCGCATCGCGCGACTCGAAGGCGAGCGTGGCGTCGAGCGCGGTGATCGACTTGTCCGACGAGACGATGTCGGCGATGTTGTCGGCGAGCTTCTTGTGCTGCACGGCCACGCGCGTCACGAGGTTGCGGTCGCGCCCACGTACCAGCGGGTAGGACAGCGAGGCATCGATCACATTGGCGGTGCCGGTGGCGTCCTGGAACTCTTCGCTGAGCTCGTAGCCCACCCGCGAGTAGCCGATGCCGGCGCGCCAGGGCGTGGGGCCGATCGGGGCTTCGTAGCCGAGGCGGCCGACGGTGGTGCCGGCGCCGCCCGAGGCCATCAGGCGCAGGTCGAGGTTGTCGCCGATGCCGGCCGGGTTGTTCCAGCGCAGCAGCGTGCCCACGCGGTAGCGGCCACTGGCCGAGGAGCCGTGGTTGTCGGCGTCGACGCTCGCGTCCCACGCGCGGCGGCGCTCGGTCTGCACGTTGACCTTGTAGAGCCCTTCGTCGCCGGTCGGCAGCAGCGTGGCCTTGGCCGACACACCGGGCCAGTCGTTGAGCGTGTACATCGCGCGGTCGAGCGACTGCAGGTCGAGCGGCTGGCCCGTGCGCACGCCGACGGCTTCGAGCACGCGGGTGGCGCGCTCGCGTGACACGGGCGGCTTGGGCGGCGATTCGATGGTGACCTGCGCCACCTGCGGCTCGACGATCGCGATCTGCAAGATGCCCGCCGTCAGGTCTTGCGCAGGGTAGCCGACGCCGGACATGCCAAAGCCGCGCTGGTCGTAGAGCTGGCGCAGGGCGGTGGCGATCACGGTGAGGTCGGTGGCGTCGATCTCGCGGCCGATGAAGGGTTGGACGACGGCTTGCAGTTCCTCGGGCCGCACGGCCTTGGTGGGGCTGAAGCGCACTTCCTTCAGCAGGAAGCGGCCTTGCGTCGTGGGGGCGAGGCTGGGGGCGGATGCGGGTGCGGCCGGCGTGGGCGCATTGCGAAGCGGGGCGCTCTGGGCGTGCACGGCAGCGCATGCCGCAAGCGCGATCGACGAGACGAGGAAGCGCTTCATCGCGCAGCCTCGCCGGCCACCAGCAAACGGCCGTTGCCGATCACGTTGAAGGGGGCCCAGAAGAAGGGGTGCGCGTAGCGGCGGTTCTTCTGCACTTCCAGCTGGGCGGCCTGCATGCCGGCCATCAGGTCCCGGCCGGCGGCGAGCTCGCGGTAGAGGCGGTTCATGAGCAGGTCGGTGGAGTCGTCGGCCACCGGCCAGAGCGAGGCGACGATGCTGTTGGCGCCGGCCGAGAGCAGCGAGCGGGTGAAGCCGATGATCTCGTCGCCGCGCGCCACGCGGCCGAGGCCGCTCTCGCAGGCCGAGAGGGTGATGAGGCGCACGCCGCGCAGGTCGAGGCCGTAGATCTCGCGCGCTTCGAGCAGGCCGGGCTCGGTGGCAGTGCTGGCGAAGAGGATGCGCGAGAAGAGCGGGTCCACGTCGTCGAGCTCGGCGTGGGCCGCGATGTGGACCATGTTGTGGCGGCCGGCGCTGGCCTTGAAGCGGTCTTTCGTCGCGTCTTGTTTCAGGAAGATCTCGCTGCCGGTGAAGAGCTTGGCCACCTGCTGCACCTCGCGCTCGGCGCCGGGCAGCGGCACGTTTTTGTCGGTGCTCGGGTTGCCGAAGCCCAGCAGCTGCGGCGCCGGCACGCTGCCGCGGGCGAGCAGCCGCGCGCCCACGGCGGCCGAGGGCCAGACGTTCAGCGCGCTGCGTTCGATGAGGTAGCTGCGCCCGTCGTGCAGGGCCTGGAAGGGCAGGTAGTGCAGCGGGCCGTGCGGCACGACGAAAAGGCGTTGCGCGGGCGCGAGGTCGAGGTCGGCGAGCAGCAGCTTGTAGAGGCTGGCCGCGAGCGTGGTGGTGTCGCGGCGGCGCTCGATCACGCTGCTGCGGAAGTTCTCGACCTGCGGCGCGAGCCCGGCCTGGCCCTGCGCGATGACGGCGGCCGAGAGGCCGGTGCGGGTGACGAGCCAGACGATGCTGCGCTGGTCGAGCACGTGGAACTGGAGCACTGCTTCGCCGACGGCCAGACTCTTCTGCAGCTCGGGGAGCGTGATGCGCTGCTCGGCCAGCGTGTCGGCCGCACGGTCGCGCACGGCGTCGAGCAGCTGCCGCGAACGCGAGGCTTCCGACAGCACCCACGCGGCCTCGAATTCGCGCTGGGTGATGGCGAGGTCGAGCGCGGTGTCGAAGACCTTCTGCACGTCGCCGAAGAGGCCGGTCTTGAACTCGTCGCTCTGGAACTTGCCGCGCAACTGCTCGGCGATGGCCACCGTGTCGAGGTAGGCCTTGAGCGCGGCGGGCTTGTTGCCGCGCTGCAGCTCGACCCGGCCCAGGCCTTCGTTGGCCCACAGGCGGTGGTAGAGCGCATCGGCGCCGCTCGCCTCGCTGGAAATGCGCTGGAAAAGCGCATGCGCCTGGTCGGCCACGCCAGCGGC
Source organism: Piscinibacter sp. HJYY11 (assembly GCF_016735515.1). Taxonomy (NCBI): domain Bacteria; kingdom Pseudomonadati; phylum Pseudomonadota; class Betaproteobacteria; order Burkholderiales; family Sphaerotilaceae; genus Piscinibacter; species Piscinibacter sp. HJYY11. The sequence goes on from NZ_JAERQZ010000001.1 coordinate 372,708, forward strand.
GAGCAGTGCGTTGGCGCGGCTGCGCAGGTAGAAGGCACCGAGCTTGTCGGCCTCGGGGCGGGGCAGGGTGTCGAGCTGCTGCAGCGCTTCGGTCGGGCGGCCCGCGGCGGTGTAGGCGTTGGCCAGCGACACCAGCACCAGCGGGCGGAACCGCTCGCTCGCGAGCGCCTGGCTGCGCCTGTAGTGGTCGGCAGCGTCGCCGTATCGGCCGCGGCGCGCCGCCACGTCGCCCAGCACCTTGTGCGAGGGGGCGTGGGCCTGCTGCGGGTTCTTGGGCTTGAGCGCGAGCGCACCGTTGGCGAACTTCTCGGCCTCGTCGAGCAGGCCCGCGTAGCTGTAGGCGATGGCGAGGTCGCGCTGGGCCAGCGAGCGCAGGTCTTCGTTGTCTTGCGTGGTGCCCAGGTGCAGCGCCTTCGCTGCGGCGCGGATGCTCTGGCGGAACTCGCCCTGCTCGGCGAGCGCCACCGAGCGGCCGCAGTAGCTGTAGCCGTCGAGCTTGATCACGTCGCGCTCGTAGAGGGCGCGACCTTCGGCGCTGAGCGCCAGGATGCCGTTGGCATCGCGGTGGCGGGCGAGTGCGTCGCGGGCAAGGGTGCTGGCGGGCGCGAGGCCGTCTTGCGCCTGCGCCGCGAGGGCGCCCAGGGCGAGCGCGGCGGCGAGGAAGATGGTGCGATGCAAGGTCCTCACGGACTTTCCCTTCTTGAAGATTGCCGCCGATGCTAGGCACCGGTCATGACGCCTCAAAGTGACGAAGGTGAGGCGCGGTGTCCACGTTCTAGGGGGGTGCGTGGGATCAGGGCACGCTGCGCAGCACCGCGTACAGCTCCTTGGTTCGTACCGGCTTGAAGAGCACCTGGTGGCCGCTGCTGTGCACGCGTTTCACCTCGTCGGGCGAGGTGTCGCCGGTGATGAGCAGCGCCGGCAGCGGCGCACCGTAGACGCTGCGCACGCGCTCGATGGCGTCGATGCCGTCTTCGCCGTCGGCCAGGCGCAGGTCGGAGATCACGATGTCGATCACCCCGGCATGGCGGCGCACTTCGGTGCAGGCCTCCTGGATGGTGGCGGCGGTGAGCACCTTGTAGCCCCAGGTCTGCAGCAGGTCGCTCATGCCCACGCGGATGCTTTCCTCGTCGTCGATGAGCAGCAGCGTGCGGCTCTCGTCGATGGGCGAGGGCACCGTGTCGGCCGCCACCGCGATGTTGTCCATCTCGTCGAAGGGCGTGGCCTTGATGAGGATGCGAAACACCGTGCCCTTGCCGGGCTTGGACGAGACCTCCAGCTGGTGCCCCATCAGCAGCACCAGGCGCTTCACGATCGCCAGGCCCATGCCGAGGCCGCGCGAGCGGTCGCGGCCGGGGTTGTCGACCTGGTAGAACTCGTCGAAGACCTTGGGCAGCTCGTCTTCGGGGATGCCGATGCCGGTGTCCCACACCTCGATGCTGATGGCCTCGGCGCGGGTGCGCGCCACGACCACGATGCCGCCTTCCTGCGTGTAGCGGATGGCGTTGTGGATGAGGTTCGACAGCACGCGCTCCAACAGGTGCGCATCGCTCATCACGATCTTGCCGCCGGCCTTGAAACGCATGCCCAGGCCCAGCTCTTCCGCCTGGCCGGCGCAGTGCATGTGCAGCACGCGGAAAAGGTCGCGGATGGGAAAGGGCTGCAGGTTGGGCTCGATCACGCCGGCGTCGAGCTTGGAGATGTCGAGCATCGAGGTGAAGCTCTGCTCCAGCGCGTCGATCGAGCGGATCATGTTCTTGACCAGCGGCTGCAGCGCGGTGCCCTGCAGGCGCTTCTCGAGCGTGGCGGTGAAGAGGCCCAGCGCGTGCATCGGCTGGCGCAGGTCGTGGCTGGCCGATGCGAGGAAGCGGCTCTTCTCGCGGTTGGCCTGCTCCACGAGCGTGACCTGCTGGCGCAGCGCCCGCACCAGGGCATCGTTGTCGAGCTTGGTCTGCAGCTCCTTCATCAGCAGGCGATGCCGGCCGATGGCCACGTACAGGCACGCCAGCAGGAAGGCGCCGGTCATCGGGGCCAGGGCGAGCGTGGTGGGCGTGCCGAGCCAGGCCATGAAGGCGGTCACGGGCATCAGGAGCGGCACCAGCCAGAGGTAGATCGTCCAGCGATGGGCCGCGACCTTGTGCGAGCCGACTGCGGCCAGCCCGAGCAGCACCAGCACGAGCGGAACGAGCGGCATCCAGCGCACGTCCTGCAGCAGCATGAGCGGCGCCACGCCCCAGCTCAGGCCCGACAGGAAGACCACGACCTCGTAGTGCCGCAGCCAGGTGCCGGGGTGGGCCAGGGCCGAGCGGCCCGCCCGCTTGAACGACCAGAAGAGCCAGCCATGCAGCGCCTGCACGCCGTGCACCAGCGCCGCCCAGAGCCACAGGCCGCGGTGGTGGGGCATCCAGACGGCAAACGAAAGCCAGCAGGCGACGGCCAGGCCGGCCAGCACGGCGACGGTGATGTCGCCATGGCGCAGCAGCTTCATTAGCTGCGAGGCACGGGTGCGCTCGCGGCGGCGCTCAGGCCCTTCGTCGCTCGCGGCTTGGGGAATGCCGGCGGTGCTGGTCGGCGAAAGCGGCGAAAGCTGGAACGGCACCTCGTCGCTTACCTGAACAGGCTGATCAGGTGCGAGCGCGATTTCACGTCGAGCGCCAGCAGGATGGTGGAGACGTAGTTCTTGATGGTGCCGAGCGACAGGCCGGTGGCGGTGCTGATCTCCTGGTTGGAGCAGCCCGACAGCACCAGCTCGAGGATCTCGAGGTGGCGCGGGCCCAGCTCGGCCACGCGGTCATAGCGCGACGAGCTCGGGAAGCGCGGGAAGGGCGCGGTGACACCGCCTTGCGCCGTGGCCAGGAGGCCCATCACCGTGTCGCACATGGCGCGCGGGGCCTGGCCCTTGGTGACGTAGCCCACGGCGCCGAGCGCCCGCACCTGGCCGATCACGAACTCGTCCTGCGTGCCGCTGATCACGGCCACGCGTGCCTGCGGGAAGGTCTCGAGGAACTGCTTGAGGCCTTGCAGGCCCTTGCAGTCGGGCATGTTGAGGTCGAGCAGCACGAGGTCGATGTCGGGCTCGCTGCGGTAGAGCTCGATCGCGTCGTGAAGCGTGCTCGCTTCCAGGAGCTGGAGCTTGGCGTCGTCGAGTGCGCCAAGGCTGGTGACGATGCCGACGCGCACCAGCGCGTGGTCGTCGACGATCAGGAGTTTGGACATCTTGGGCGCGTGCTCATCGGCTGCGTGGTTCCGCGGCGCCACGGAGGCACCGAGTGGAGATGCCATGCTGGACAACAACTGGCTCATGGGTGCCTCCTGACGGTGTGCGGGCATCGAGGCGGCCACGCCTCGCGGATCGGCATTGTTGATTCAAAAGCCGTGCGTCTACATCCCTAAGAGCATGGATGCGGGTACTCCCTGAGGGGGGCGCGCGACAGTCCAAGTCCACCTTGCGCGAATTGCATGTATCGACTTGCCAACTTTTGCACGAATGCGTAGGGACAAGCGTCAATCGCAGGAAAAGCACGCCAGTGCAACTATTGCGGCAGCGCCGGAGTGGTGGGGTTCACGCTGCCGTTTCCTGTGCGACGACAACAAAAGGAGACTGCAATGCACGTGAGTTGGCCTGCCGTCAAACGGCAATTCGGACGCCTGGCGTCCATGTCCTGCCTGGCTGCGTGTGCCCTCAGCGCACATGCCCAGAGCACGCTTCTCCAGCAGAGTTTCTCGAGCGGCCTCGGCACGTTCAGCTCTGCCGGTTCCGTGACCACCTCCAGCCTGGGCGCCACCATGACGGCCGCGCTGCTGAGCACCGATGGCGTGATCACCTCGTCGCCCATCAGCACGGTGGGCTACAACAACATCACGGTCGCGTTCGACCGCGTCACCGCCGGGCTCGACCTCGGTGAGGGCGGCATCGCCGAATACGCCCTCAACGGCGGGGCCTTCACGCAGATCGAATCGACCCGCGTCACCACCAGCGGCCGCGTCAGCTTCACGCTGCCCGCCGCGGCGGCCAACCAGACGAGCGTGGTGGTGCGCTTCCGCGTCGATGCCAACAGCTCGACCGAAAGCTACCGCGTCAACAACGTCACCGTGGCCGGCACGTCCACCGGCGGCGGTGGCGGCAATGCGAGCCGCCCGCCCATCGGCGACTTCGTCACCTTCGAGAGCGGCCACGTGCGGCCGATGGCCATCAACAGCACCGGCACCCGCCTGTATGCCGTCAACACGCCCGACAACCGCGTGGAGGTGTTCGACATCACCGGCAGCACGCCGACGCTGCTCGACTCCATCCCCGTCGGCATGGAGCCGGTGGCCGTGGCACTCGCCAACGACAACCAGCTCTGGGTGGTGAACCACCTGTCCGACAGCGTGAGCATCGTCGACGTGACCACGCTGCCCGGCAAGGTGATCAACACCCTGCTGGTGGGCGACGAGCCGCGCGACATCGTCTTCGCCGGCGCGGGCAACAAGTGGGCCTTCATCACCGCCGCACACCGCGGCCAGAACGCCGGCTTCGACCCGCAGCTCACCACCGCCGGCGTGGGCCGTGCCGACGTCTGGGTCTACTCGGTCGCAAGCCCGGGCACGCGCCTGGGCGGCCAGCCGGTCACGCGCCTGAACATGTTCGGCGACACCCTGCGCGCGCTTGCCCGCAATGCCGACGGCACCCGCGTCTACGCCGCCGTCTTCAACTCGGGCAACAAGACCACGATCCTCACCGACGACATGCAGGAGGGCGGCATCGACAAGCCGCCGCCCACCACCGCGGCCGACGGCACGCAGCAGCCCCAGACCGGCCTGATCGTGCAGAAGAACGCCAACGGCGACTGGATCGACAACGGCGACCCCAGGACCGGCGTGGCCCCGCGCGTGTGGAACAGCCGCGTGCGCATGAACCTGCCCGACTACGACGTGTTCACCATCGACACCACCGGCACCCTGCCGACGGTGACGGGCCGCGTCTCGGGCGTGGGCACCACGCTCTTCAACATCGCCGTCAACCCGAGCTCGGGCAAGGTGTACGTGAGCAACCAGGAAGCGCGCAACGTCGTGCGCTTCGAAGGCCCGGGCACCCGCTCGACGACCGTGCGCGGCCATTTCGTCGAGAGCCGCATCACGGTGGTCGATGGCAGCACCGTCTCGCCGCGCCACCTCAACAAGCACATCACGAGCTACAACGCCGCGGTGGGCACGGCGGCCGAGAAGGCCGCCGCGCTCGCCACGCCGCTCGAGATGGCGATCTCTCCTGACGGCGGCACGCTGTACCTGGCCGCGATGGGCTCCAACAAGCTCGGCCGCTTCAGCACCTCGCAGCTCGAAGCCAACACCTTCACCCCCTCGGCCAGCAGCCACGTCACGCTGACCGGCGGTGGCCCGACCGGCGTGGTGCTCGACGCGCCGCGCAACCGTGCCTTCGTCACCACGCGCTTCGACAACGGCATCTCGGTCGTCAACACCTCGAGCTTCACCGAAGCCGCGCACGTGCGCATGGCCAACCCCGAGCCTGCCGTCGTGGTGAACGGCCGCCCCTTCCTCTACGACGCCCAGCTCACCTCGAGCCGTGGTGACTCGTCGTGCTCGGGCTGCCACATCTTCGGCGACATGGACCACCTGGCCTGGGACCTGGGCAACCCGGACGAGCGCCGCGTGCAGAACCCGACGCCGTACAACACCAATGTCCCGCGCATCGGCCGCAACACCAACCTGCATCCGATGAAGGGCCCGATGACCACGCAGAGCCTGCGCGGCATGACCGGCAACGGCCCCATGCACTGGCGCGGTGACCGCACCGGCGCGAGCCGCGTGGCCGGCCAGACGGTGGAAGACCAGGCCTTCAAGGACTTCAACCCCGCCTTCACCGGCCTGCTCGGGCGCGAGACGCAGCTCACCGCAGCGCAGATGGATGCGTTCACGAAGTTCGCGCTGAAGCTGACCTATCCGCCGAGCCCGATCCTCAACCTCGACCTTTCGCTGACCTCGGCGCAGGCGGCCGGCCAGACGGCCTACAACACCGTCACCTCCGACACGATCACCACCTGCAACGGGTGCCACGTGGTCAACCCGGTGGCCAACCGCTTCGGCACCGACGGCACGATGGCCATCGAAGGCGGCGGGGTGGACGAGGACATGAAGATCCCGCACCTGCGCAACATGTACCAGAAGGTCGGCATGTTCGGCGAGAACACCCAGGTCACGAGCGAGCCGCGCGTGGGCGACCAGATCCGCGGCTTCGGCTTCGACAACTCGGGCGCCTCGGGCACCGTGTTCAAGTTCCTGAGTGCCGCGGTCTTCACGCTCAACACCACGCAGCGCGCCAACGTCGAGCAGTTCGTGCTGGCGATGAACTCGGAGATGAACCCCATCGTCGGCCAGCAGGTGACGGTGACGCCGACTAACGCTTCGCAGACCGACATCACCGGCCGCCTCAACCTGCTCGTGTCGCGCGCCCGTGTGACGAGCCCGCGCCCCGAGTGCGAGCTGATCGCCAAGGGGGTGATCTCCGGCCAGCAGCGCGGCTGGGTGATGAACGCCAGCCAGCAGTTCGTGCCCAACAAGTCGGGTGAGGCGGCGCAGTCGCTTTCCGGCCTGCTGAGCCAGGCGAGCGCCGCCGGCGCGCCGCTGACCTTCACCTGCGTGCCGCCGGGCAACGGCACACGCTTCGGTGTGGACCGCGACGCCAACGGCACGCTGGACCGCGACTGATCTCGCGGCGGCGCCCCGCGGGAGCGGGGCGCTGTCGTTTCGCTCAGGAAGGGCTGCCTACTGCGTCAGCCGGATGTTGCGCACCTGGAACTGCACGCCCTGCTGATCCCCCCAGGTCGGGAAGATGCCGAAGGGCGTGCGGATGTTCTCCAGCGTGAAGCAGGGATTGAACTCGCTGCCCGCCACATCGGCCACGTTGAGCGTGACGGTGTGGAACTGCCCGTCGGCCGCCGGCCGCGCCGGCACCGGGTAGTCGTTGTTGCGGCAGTCGGTGCCCGTGCTCTCCATCTTGATGACCAGGCCTGTGGTGTTGCTGCCCCAGCTCGTCACCCGCAGCTCGAAGCTGATCTGCCCGTTCGCGTAGTTGCTCAGGTTGATCGGCTGGCCGCTGATGAAGCTGATGCCGTTGTCGCCGTCGGCCGCGAAGCTCAGGTCGATCACGCCCGGGGTCGTGGTGGTGTCGGCCACCACGTGGGTGCCGTTGCCCGACCAGGTGCCGAGCGTGAAGCCGCCGAGGAAACTGCCGTCGGTGCCGAACAGCGTGGCCGTGGGGCCGGGCAGCGGTTCGATGGTGGGCGGCGGGGGCGGCTGCAGCGCGCTGCAGGGCAGGGCGTCGGCGTCGGTCGCTGCACCCACCTGCCAGCGGATGTTGGCGAAGGTCGCGCTGAACGGCCGCTCGGTGTAGAGCAGGAAGGGCACGTCGACCAGCGTGAAATCGGTGCCCTTGCTGCCGGTGCTGATGAAGCAGCTGAGCGGGATCTTCACGGTCGACCGCTGGTTCAGCGGCAGGCCCCGCAGGACCGTCGTCATGTCGAGCTCGCCGAAGCAGGGGTACTGGCAGTCGATGCGCGTCAGCACCGTGCCCTCGGGCGCGGCGTTGACGATGACGTCGTAGACCAGCGCGGCGTTGGCACCCGCGACCACGTAGCTCGTGTAGTCGTTGGTCACGCCGACGGACTGGGCCATGAACTGGCCGGTGCCCGTCCAGGTGACGCGCTTGGCGTCCTGCTGGACGTTGACCTGGGCGGTCTGCACCGTCACGTTGCCGTCGCCGGTCGTGACCACCGCGTTCAGGTCCACGCCCACGGGCACGGCCCAGCCGGAAGGCGAGCCGATGTAGAGCCTGTGCAGCGGGCTTTCGGCCTGCTGGTAGACGATCAGGTCTTCGGTGGCCGCAGGGCCGCTCGGAGGCGTCTGGCCGCAGCCGATGGTGGGCACGGTCTCGTCCAGCGCGGGCACGGTTCCGCCCTGCGTGTAGCTCAGGCCATAGCCGTAGGCGAACAGCGGGTTGTAGGTGGCGTCGCCCTTGTTGACCGTGGTCTGGCAGGCTTCGCGCGGCCAGGAGAACGACAGCTTGCCGCTGAAGTCGACGTTCACCGTACCGTCGGCCTTGCGGAACAGCACATCGGCGATGCCCTTGCCTTCGGTGCCGGGCAACCAGGCGGCGACGAAGGCGTCGCTGCGGTTGAGCTCGCGGTTCACCCACACCGGGCGGCCGGTGAGCAGCACGGTGACGACCGGGATGCCGTGACCACTGACCGCGTTGATGACCGCGAGGTCTTCGGGGTAGCGCCTGGCGTGTTCCAGCGTGCCGGTGCGGCCGATGTCGCCCACACCTTCGGCATACGGCGTTTCGCCGATCACGGCGATCACGGCCTTATACTCGGCGAAGTCCACGCCGGTGCCGGTGGCCGAGAAGGTCACGTTGCCGTCGCCCGCCGCTTCGCGGATGCCGGCGAGCACCGAGTCGGCGTTCGGGAAATCGGCGTTGGTGTTGCTCGTGCCCTGCCAGGTGAGCGACCAGCCGCCGCTCTGGTTGGCGATGTTGTCGGCGTTCTTGCCGACGACGAGGATCTTCTCGCCGCGTGCGAGCGGCAGCACGCCGTTGGCGTTCTTCAGCAGCACCAGCGACTTGCGCACCGCTTCACGCGCCAGGTCGCGCGCCAGCAGGCCGTCGGGCGCGCCCACGCCGGGGCGCAGCGAGGGCCGCGTCGAGACGGCCTGGCCTCCTTCGAGCTTGAGGATGCCGGCGCGCATCTTCACGCGCAGGATGCGCGTTACCGCGTCGTCGATGCGCGCCATCGGGATGGTGCCCGCCTCGACGGCGGCGATGGTGTTGGTGATGAAGGCACGCCAGTCGTCCGGCACCATCACGATGTCGATGCCGGCGTTGATGGCCGGCGGGCAGTCGGAGTTGGTGCAGGTGCGCGTGGTGCCGGTGCTGTCCTGGTAGGTCACCTGGCCGATGCCGTTCCAGTCGGACACGATCAGGCCGTCGAAGCCCATCTTGCCCTTCAGCACGTCGGTCATCAGGTAGCGGTTGCCGTGCATCTTCACGTTGTTGAAGTCGAGTGCGGTGCCGCTGCCGTCGGTGCCGGTGAAGGTCCAGCTGTTGAACGAGGCCATCACGGTCTGCGCGCCGGCCGCGAGCGAGGTGTAGTAGCCCGCGCCGTGGATGTTCATCATGTCGCGCAGGTTGGCCTTCGTTTCGCCCTGGTCCTTGCCCATGTCGGTGCCGCCGTCGCCCATGAAGTGCTTGGCGGTGGCGATCACGGTGGGCCGGCCGGCCGGGTCGAAGCGGCCTTGCAGGCCGGTGGTGAAGCGCCCGCCGTAGTCGCTCACGATGGCCGGGTCTTCGGAGAAGCCCTCGTAGGTGCGGCCCCAGCGGTCGTCGCGCACCACGGCCAGCGTGGGGGCGAAGGTCCAGTCGATGCCGGTGGTGCGGACCTGCTTCGCGACCGCAGCGCCGATGCGCTCGATCATCTCGGGGTCATTGGCGGCACCCAGGCCGATGTTGTGCGGAAAGAGGGTGGCGCCGTAGAGGTTGTTGTGGCCGTGCACGGCATCCGTGCCCCAGATGAGCGGCACCTTGATGGCCATGTCGGTGGACATCGAGGCTTCCCAGTAGGCATCGGCCAGCGCCACCCAGTCGGCCGCGCTCGCGCGCTTGTTGTTGCCGGGCCAGGCGCCGCCGCCGTTGAGCACCGAGCCGATGTAGTACTGCCGCACCTCGGCCGGCGTGATCGCCGTGATGTTGGGCTGCGTCATCTGGCCGACCTTCTGCGCCAGCGTCATGCCGGCGAGGATGGTCTGGATCTGCGCTTCCTGCGTGGCGTCGCGCGCGATCACGCTCTGCACGCGGGGCCAGTCCTGCAGTTCGGGTGAAGCAGCGGGTGGCGCGGCGGTGTCGTCGCCGCCGCCGCAAGCGGCCAGCATCAGGCTCAAGGCCAACGCGCTGGCCGAGAGCCCAGACGCCCGTAATGTGATGTTCATGTTGTCTCCTCTGCACCGGTTGGAAAGCCCGCGGGGGCGGGCTGAAGCACGGAAGGGGCGCGAGACGGAACCGGTTCCAAACTTGCGCGAGGTCGGACTCTAAAAGCATTAATGTTTTGTTAACCTAGGTTAACTACTGATTAATGGTCTTGTGGCGGCCGGACGGGCGCCGGGACCGCGGGGCCAACGGCACAGACCGCGACTGATCTGCCCGAGCCGGCTTGAGGCCGCGGAATTGATCTGCGTCATGCGTCGGTGCCGTCGCACTTCCTAGAGTGGCGCATGACCTCCCCACAGGCCGGCGTGGCCTTGCCCCTGCCTCCCTTGACACCACGCGAGAAAGCCGCGCTCGACGACGACGCGCCTCTCGCGAAGTGCACAAGCTGGCGCCAGGCGGCCGATGGCCGGCGCGAAGCCGAGTCGGTGCTGGCCTTGCAGGGCATGTATTGCGCGGCATGCGCCGGCGTGATCGAGGCGGCGCTCCGGCGCGTGCCCGGTGTGCAGAGCGCAGAGGTGAATGCTGCAAGCGAGCGCGCCTCGGTGCGCTGGGACCCTTCTCGCACACGCGCCTCGGCACTGGTCGATGCGGTGCAGGCCGCCGGCTACCGCGCGCTCCCCGCAGAGCACGAAGCGGCCCGCGGCGCGCGGCTGCGCGAGTCGCGACAGGCCTTGTGGCGCCTCTTCGTGGCGGGCTTCTGCATGATGCAGGTGATGATGCTCACCACGCCCGGCTACCTGGCCGAGCCGGGTGAGATTGCGCCCGATCTCGCGGCACTGATGGGCTGGGCGGCCTGGGTGCTGACGCTGCCGGTGCTGCTCTTTTCGGCCGGCCCGTTCTTCAAGGGCGCGTGGAACGCGCTGCGCCAGCGGCGCATCGGGATGGACGTGCCCGTGGCCCTCGGCATCGCCGTCACCTTCATCGCCGGCACGGTGGTGACCTTCGAGCCCACCGGTGCCTTCGGTGCCGACCCGTACCTCGATTCGATGACCATGTTCGTGAGCTTCCTGCTGGCCGGGCGCTGGCTGGAACTGCGGGCGCGCCATCGCAGCACCGAGGCGCTTGACGCGCTGCTGCAGCGCCTGCCCGATGCGGTGGAGCGGCTGGCCGACGACGGCACGGCCGAGACCGTGCCGGTCGCACGCCTGCAGGTCGGTGACCGCGTGCGCGTGGCCGCCGGCCAGGCCTTCCCGGGTGACGCGCAGGTGCTCGAAGGCAGCACGCAGGTCGACGAAGCGATGCTCACCGGCGAATCGCGCCCCGTGGAGCGCGCGGTGGGCGACGAGGTGGTCGGCGGCAGCCTCAACCTTGCGGCGCCGGTCGTCGTGCGTGTGCAGCAGCTCGGCGAGGGCACGTGCTACCAGCAGATCGTCGAGCTGCTGCAGCATGCCTTGACCCAGCGCCCCGGCGTGCTGCGCCTGGCCGACCGCCTGGCCGGCCCGTTCCTGCTTGGCGTCTTGCTGCTCGCCGCGGGCGCTGCGGCGGCGTGGAGCGTGATCGACCCGACACGTGCGGTGTGGGTGGCCGTCGCGGTGCTCATCGTCACCTGCCCGTGTGCGCTGTCGCTGGCCGCCCCGGCCGCGCTGCTGGCCGCCACGGGCGGTCTCGCGCGGCGCGGCGTGCTGGTGCAGCGGCTCGATGCGATCGAGGCGTTGGCCAGCGTCGACACCGCCGTCTTCGACAAGACCGGCACGCTGACGCAAGACCGCCTCGTGCTCGCCGCCACGGTGCTCACGCCTCACGCAGACCGGGTGGCGTTGCTGTCGCGAGCGGCGTCGCTTGCGGCGCTGTCGCGCCACCCGCTGTCGGTGGCGTTGGTGCATGCCCTCCCGGCCGCCTCGCACGACTGGCGCGAGCTGCAGGAGGTCGCAGGGCGGGGCATCGAGGCGCACGACGCGCAGGGACGCCTCTGGCGGCTGGGCGCGCCCGACTGGGTTGGCATCGCAGTCGCGGGCACGGCCACGCGGCCACGCGTCGCCTTCGCTCCCCACCGGGCCTCACTCGATGAGCAGGTGCTGTTCGAGTTCGATGAAGCCCTGCGCACCGATGCGCAGGAAGCGCTGCAAGAGCTCGTGTCGCACGGTCTGCAGGTGCGTCTCTTGTCCGGAGACGCCGAAGGCAGCGTGCAGGCCGTGGCCCACCGTCTCGGCATCGCCCGAGCGCAAGGCCAAGCCACGCCTGAAGACAAGCTGCGCACCATCGAAGCGCTGCAAGGGCAGGGCCACCGCGTGCTGATGGTGGGCGATGGCCTCAACGATGGCCCGGTGCTCGCGCGCGCCGACGTGTCGTTCGCCCTCGCGCACGGCAGCGCCCTCGCGCAGCAGCGCTCCGATTTCATCGTGCTCGGCAGCCGCCTCGGCGAGATCCCCGCCGCGCTCGAGCGAGCCCGCCAGACCGTGCGCGTGATGCGCCAGAACCTCGGCTGGTCGATCGCCTACAACGCCGCCTGCGTGCCGCTGGCACTCACCGGCCACCTGCCGCCCTGGGCCGCGGGCCTCGGCATGGCGGGGAGCTCGCTGTTCGTGGTGCTCAACGCACTGCGCCTCTCACGCTGACGACGAAAGATGGAAAGCCTCTACCTCCTGCTCCCGCTCTCGGTGCTGCTCGTGCTCGCGCTCATCGGTGTCTTCGGCTGGGCGGTGCAGGCGGGCCAGTTCGACGACCTCGAGCGTGAAGGTCTGCGCGTGCTCGACGCCGACGGCGATCCACCTGCCGGCGCTTGATCCTCGTCAAGGGCCTTCCGGAGGGTGCTTCCGACAATCGAAGCAACCCAAAAACCCAACGGACCCGACCCATGAACACCAACTCTCCGGCCCTTGCAACGCCGGTCTACAGCGACGCGGTGGTGCGCAACTTCGCGCTCGCCGCCGTGCTGTGGGGCATCGTCGGCATGGCGGTCGGCGTGCTCATCGCCGCGCAGCTGACCTGGCCCGAACTCAACTTCGGCATCTCGTGGCTCAGCTACGGCCGACTGCGCCCGCTGCACACCAACGCGGTGATCTTCGCCTTCGGCGGCAGTGCGCTCTTTGCCAGCAGCTACTACGTGGTGCAGCGCACCTGCCAGGTGTCGCTCTTCCTGCCCAAGCTCGCGGCCTTCACCTTCTGGGGCTGGCAGCTCGTGATCGTGGCGGCCGCCATCTCGCTGCCGCTCGGCTACACGCAGGGCAAGGAGTACGCCGAGCTCGAGTGGCCGATCGACCTCCTGATCGCCGCCGTGTGGGTGGCCTACGCCATCGTCTTCTTCGGCACCATCGGCATCCGCAAGATCCGCCACATCTACGTCGCCAACTGGTTCTTCGGCGGCTTCATCCTCGCCGTGGCCCTGCTGCACATCGTCAACAGCGCGGCCATCCCGGCGGGCGCGATGAAGAGCTACTCGGCCTACGCCGGCGTGCAGGACGCGATGGTCCAGTGGTGGTACGGCCACAACGCGGTGGGCTTCTTCCTCACCGCCGGCTTCCTCGGGATGATGTATTACTTCATCCCCAAGCAGGCCGAGCGGCCGGTGTACTCGTATCGCCTGTCGATCGTTCACTTCTGGGCGCTGATCTTCACCTACATGTGGGCGGGCCCGCACCACCTGCACTACACCGCGCTGCCCGACTGGGCGCAAAGCCTCGGCATGATCTTCTCGCTGGTGCTGCTCGCGCCCAGCTGGGGCGGCATGATCAACGGGATCATGACCCTGAGCGGTGCGTGGCACAAGCTGCGTGACGACCCCATCCTCAAGTTCCTGATCGTGTCGCTGTCGTTCTACGGCATGAGCACCTTCGAGGGCCCGATGATGTCGATCAAGACCGTCAACGCCCTCAGCCACTACACCGACTGGACGGTGGGCCACGTGCACAGCGGCGCGCTCGGCTGGGTCGGCCTCATCTCCATGGGCACGCTGTACTACCTGGTGCCGCGCATGTTCGGCCAGACCAGGATGTTCAGCGTCAAGGCGATCGAGCTGCACTTCTGGATCGCGACCGTGGGCATCGTGCTCTACATCGCCGCGATGTGGATCGCCGGCGTGATGCAGGGCCTGATGTGGCGCGCGGTCAACCCCGACGGCACGCTGGTCTACACCTTCGTCGAGAGCGTGAAGGCGAGCTTCCCTTTCTACGTGGTGCGCCTGCTGGGCGGCGTGCTCTACCTGAGCGGCATGTTGATCATGGGCTGGAACGTGTGGAAGACGGCCATGAACGGCCGCGCCGTGCCGGTCGCGGTGCCGCCCGTCGCCGCTGCGGCCCACGCGTGAACTGAAAAGGCAGACACACCATGTCCTCAAAGACCGAATCCCGCTTCAGCCACCAGAAGATCGAGACCAGCAACTTCCTGATGATCGTGCTCATCCTGCTCGTGGTGGCGGTGGGCGGCATCGTGGAGATCGTGCCGCTGTTCTTCCAGCGCTCGACCACGCAGCCGGTCGAAGGCCTCAAGCCCTACACCGCGCTGCAGCTCGCCGGGCGCGACGTCTACGTGCGCGAGGGTTGCTACAACTGCCACTCGCAGATGATCCGGCCCTTCCGCGCCGAGACGCTGCGCTATGGCAAGTACTCCACCGCGGGCGAGTTCGTCTACGACCACCCCTTCCAGTGGGGCAGCAAGCGCACCGGCCCCGACCTGCACCGCGTGGGCGGCAAGTACAGCGACGACTGGCATCGCCTGCACCTCATCAGCCCACGCGACCTGGTGCCCGAGTCGAACATGCCGGCCTACCCCTGGCTCGACAAGGCGCCGGTCGACGGCAAGGCATTGCCCAACCACCTGAAGGCCTTGCGCGTGGCCGGCGTGCCCTACACCGATGCCGACATCGCCGGCGCCACCGACGCGGTGAAGAACAAGACCGAGCTCGACGCACTCATCGCCTACCTGCAGGTGATGGGCACGGCCCTCAAGTAAGACGGGAAGAACGACATGGACCTCAACGACCTTCGATCCCTGGTGACCCTGGTCTCGCTCGCCACCTTCGCCGGCATCTGCACCTGGGCCTGGGCCCGGCGCAACCGCGACCGCTTCGACGAAGCGGCCCTCGTTCCCTTCATGGCCGACGCCGACGACGCCGCTATGGGAGCCCGCCATGAGTGACTTCTTCAACAGCGGCTGGTCGACCTTCATCGCCATCGCCACGGTGGGGTCGCTCGTCGCCTGCCTGGCGCTGCTCGTCATCGCCTCGCGCCGCACGCCGATGGCCAAGGACAACACCACCGGCCACGTGTGGGACCAAGACCTGGTGGAGCTCAACAACCCGCTGCCGCGCTGGTGGATGGTGCTGTTCGTGTTGACCGTGGTGTGCGGCGGTGCTTATGTCTTCCTCTACCCCGGCCTCGGCAGCAGCGCCGGCACGCTGAACTGGACGAGCACCGGCCAGTACGAAGCCGAGCAGAAGAAGGCCAACGACGCCATGGCGGCGGTCTACGCGCGCTACGTCGCGCAGCCCGCCGAGGTGCTGGCCAAGGATGCCGGCGCCATGGGCATCGGCGAGCGCCTCTTCGTCAACAACTGCGCCGCCTGCCACGGGTCGGACGCACGCGGCAGCAAGGGCTTCCCCAACCTGACCGACAGCGACTGGCTCTACGGCGGCTCGCTCGAGGCCATCAAGGAGACGATCGCCAAGGGCCGCACCGGCAACATGCCCCCCATGGCCGCGGCCGTGGGCTCGTCGACCGACGTGGGCAACCTCGCGCACTACGTGCTCAGCCTGTCGGGCAGCCCGCACAACGCGATCCAGGCCAACGAAGGCCGGGCCAAGTTTGCCGCCTGTGCGGCCTGCCACGGCGTGGGCGGCAGGGGCAACCCGGCACTGGGCGCGCCCAACCTCGCCGACAAGGTGTGGCTGCACGGCTGGGGCGAGGACGCGATCGTGTCGATCGTCAACAAAGGCAAGGTCAACGTCATGCCGGCGCATGACTCGCGCCTGACGCCGGGCCAGATCCACGTGCTCGGTGCCTACGTGTGGAGCCTTTCGCACGGCAGCGGCACGAGCCCTTGATTCCTTCGCGATGAGCAGTAACCCGTCACGTGTCATTCCCATCGCCGCCGCCGAAGCCGCAAGCGGCATCGAAGGCGAGGGCGGCTGGCTCTTCGAGAAGCAGAAGAAGATCTACCCGCGCTCGGTGACGGGCACCTTCGCCAAGTGGCGCTGGGCGATGGTGTGGCTCACGCAGATCATGTTCTACGGCCTGCCCTGGCTGCAATGGAACGACCGCCAGGCGGTGCTCTTCGACCTGGCCGCGCGGCGCTTCTACATCTTCGGCCTGGTGCTGCATCCGCAGGACCTGGTCTATCTCGCGGCGCTGCTCATCATCAGCGCCTACCTGCTGTTCCTCTTCACCGCGGTGGCGGGGCGATTGTGGTGTGGCTTCAGCTGCCCGCAGACGGTCTACACCGAAATCTTCCTCTGGGTGGAGCGCCGGTTCGAGGGCGACCGCATCGCGCGCATGCGGCTCGATGCCGCGCCGTGGTCGTTCGAGAAGCTGTGGCGCAAGGGCGGCAAGCAGGCCGCGTGGATCGGGATCGGCCTGTGGACGGGCTTCACGCTCGTGGGCTACTTCACGCCGGTGAAGGTGCTGTGGGGCGAAGCGTTCACCATGTCCTTCGGCCCGTGGGAATGGTTCTGGGTGCTCTTCTACGGCTTCGCCACCTACGGCAACGCCGGCTACCTGCGCGAGCAGGTCTGCACCTACATGTGCCCGTATGCGCGCTTCCAGAGCGCGATGTTCGACCGCGACACGCTCATCGTCAGCTACGACCCGCAGCGTGGCGAACCGCGCGGCTCGCGCGGCCGCAAGGTCGACCCCAGAGCCAAGGGGCTGGGCGACTGCATCGACTGCGGCCTGTGCGTGCAGGTGTGCCCGACCGGCATCGACATCCGCAACGGCCTGCAGTACCAGTGCATCAGCTGTGCCTCGTGCGTCGACGTGTGCAACGAGGTGATGGACAAGATGAACTACGAACGCGGGCTGATCCGCTTCGCGACGCAGAACGGGTTGTCCAACCGCTGGTCTTCGGGGCAGACCCTGAAGCGTGTGCTGCGGCCGCGCGTGCTCGTCTACAGCGGCGTGCTGGCGCTCATCTGCATCGGCTTCGTGGTGAGCCTCGCGCTGCGCAGCCCGTTCCGTGTCGACGTGGTGCGTGACCGAGGGGCGCTCGCGCGGCTGGTGGATGACGGTGCTGTCGAGAACGTCTACCGGCTGCAGGTGATGAACGCCACCGAGGCCACGCAGCGCTACCGCGTCTCGCTCGATGGGCTGGACGGTGCCGCGATCAGCTCGCGCGCCGACTTCGAGGTGGGTGCGGCCGAGGCGCGCTGGTGGCCGGTGAGCGTGCAGGTGCCGCACGGCGTGGCCAGGTCGCTGGGCGCCGGTGCGCACGCCATCCGCTTCCGCATCGAGCGGCTGGCGCATGGGGAAGACGGGGCGGCGGTGGTCGACGAGAAGTCGACCTTCGTCGTGCCGCGATGAAGCGTGGATGAGTTGGAAACAGGAGACCTTGCGATGAACGCCAATGTGAAGACCGTTCCGGCACCCACGCCCTGGTGGCGCGTGGGCATGGTGTGGCTGGTGCTGGCCGGGCCTGCGGCCGTGGTGCTGGCCGGCATCGTCACGCTGAAGATCGCGCTGACACACGTGGACCCGGTGGTGCAGGTGCCGGCGGCGGTGGCCGACAGCTCGGGCTCCATGAGCCCGGCGCTGAAGGCTCGCAACCACGCGGCCACGCCGACGCCCTGACCATGTTGTCGCCGGCCTTCCGCCAGCGGGCGCTGCAGATCCTGTGGCCGTCGTTCCTGATGGCCGGGGTGCTGGAGATGCTGCTGTTTGCGGTGATCGACCCGAGCGACCTGCGGTGGTTCGGCGGGGAGGTGGTCGGCTGGCCCAGGCAGGCAGTCTATACGGCCACCTTTTTCATCTGCTGGGGGGTGATGGCGGTGTCGGGGGCGGTGACGGTGCTCTTGATGAAGGCCGACAGCGAGGTGAACCGGCAAGACCCGTTCTAGCAGTGTGAACAGACCCTAGCAGCGAGCGCTGTTGACGAGGCGACGCAGCCCTTCGGCATCCAGGATGCGAATGTCCCGCTGCTTCACCTCCAGCAGCCCGTCATCGTGAAACTTCGAGAAGGTTCGGCTCACCGTTTCGAGCTTGAGCCCGAGGTAGGAGCCGATCTCCTCGCGCGTCATGCGCAGCACGAGAGACGATGACGAGAACCCGCGAGCCTGCAGGCGCTGCGTGAGGTTCAGCAGGAACGCCGCCAGCCGCTCCTCGGCCCGCATCGACCCGAGCAGCAGCATCACGCCATGGTCGCGCACGATCTCGCGGCTCATGATCTTGTGGAACTGCCGCTGCAGCTCACCGAACTCGCGTGACAGCGACTCGAGCTGCGAATACGGGATCACGCACAGCTGCGAATCCTCCAGCGCCACCGCGTTGCAGCTGTGCCGCTCGTGGCCGATGCCGTCGAGCCCCAGCAATTCGCCGGCCATCTGGAAGCCGGTCACCTGGTCTCGCCCGTCTTCGAGCGACACGCAGGTCTTGAAGAAGCCGGTGCGCACCGCATACAGGCACTGGAAGCTGTCGCCCACGCGGAAGAGCAGGTCGCCCCGCGCGACGCTGCGCCGCGTGGTGACGAGCGTGTCGAGCCGGTCCATGTCGGCCTGCGGCAGGCCCACGGGCAGGCACAGCTCGCGCAGGCTGCAGCTGGAGCAGGCCACCTTGAGCGCGGGCGCCGGTGCGGCAGCGCGGGTGCTGCGCTTGCTGGCGGCGAAGGACGGGACGGTGTCGGTCATGTGATGCATCTCAAGCCTGCGAGGATTCTGTTGGTGCAGGCCGTCACGGCGCTTGACCGGCGTCAATGCGCGCGCGGGTCGCCTTGGCACAGTGGGGGCACCATGAGCGACGTCCTGTGTCCACCGGCTGCGCCCAGCGCAACGCCCCATTTCCAGATCACGCCCGAGCTGCTGCAGCGCTACGACGTCGCCGGCCCGCGCTACACCTCGTACCCCACGGCCGACCGCTTCGTCGAAGCGTTTGGTCAGGCCGACCATGAGCGTGCCGCACGGCTGCGTGCGCAAGGTGCTGCCGCTGCGCCGTTGTCGGTCTACGTGCACATTCCGTTCTGCGAATCGGTGTGCTACTACTGTGCCTGCAACAAGGTCGTGACCCGCGACCATGGGCGCGCTGCGGTCTACCTCGACGCGCTCGAACAGGAGATGGACCTGCACACCGCGCTGCTCGGCGTGGGGCAGAGCGTCTCGCAGCTGCACCTGGGCGGCGGCACGCCCACCTTCCTCGGCGATGACGAGCTGAGCCGCCTGCTGGGCGCGCTGCGACGGCATTTCAGGATCGCCCCGGGCGCGGAGATGTCGATCGAGGTCGACCCGCGGACCGTCACGCGCGAGCGGCTGCAGCACCTTTTCACGCTCGGCTTCAACCGCCTGAGCTTCGGCGTGCAGGACTTCGACGAACAGGTGCAGCGCGCGGTGCACCGCGTTCAGCCCTTCGAGTCGGTGCGCGCCTTGATGGAGGCTTCTCGCGAGATCGGCTTCGAGTCGGTCAACGTCGACCTGATCTACGGCCTGCCCAGGCAGAACCCGGTGTCGTTTGGGAGGACGGTGCAGCAGGTCACCTCGCTGCGGCCCGACCGCATCGCGCTCTACGCCTATGCGCACCTGCCGCAGCGCTTCAAGCCCCAGCGTCGCATCGAGATCAGCGAGCTGCCGCCCGCAGGCCACCGCGTGGGCATGCTGAGCGACGCGATCGCGGCGTTTCTGGCGGCTGGCTACACCTACATCGGCATGGACCATTTCGCGCTGCCCGACGATGCCCTCGCCGTGGCCAAGCGCCAGGGCCGGCTGCACCGCAACTTCCAGGGCTACAGCACGCAGCCCGACTGCGATCTCGTGGCCCTCGGCGTGTCGGCCATCGGCCACATCGGTGCGACCTACAGCCAGAACGCGAAGACACTGCCCGAGTACTACGACGCGCTGGCCCAGGGCCAGCTGCCCATCGTGCGCGGCCTGGCGCTCACACGCGACGACCTGGTGCGCCGCGCGGTGATCATGGCGCTCATGTGCCAGGGCCGACTGGAGTTCGAATCGGTCGAGCTGGCGCACCTGGTCGACATGCGCGAGTACTTCAGCCGCGAGCTTGCGCAACTGGAGACGCTGGCTGAGCAGGGGCTGGTCGAGATCGAGCCGCGTGCGATCCAGGTCACCCGCATGGGCTGGCACTTCGTGCGCGCGGTGGCGATGGTGTTCGACCGCCACCTGCAGGCCGACCGCCAGCGCGAGAGGTTCTCTCGCATCATCTGATGGAACTCGCGCTCGTCTTCAGCGCGGCCTTGATGGGCCTGGCCGGCGTGCCGCACTGCCTGGCGATGTGCGGCGGCACGAGTGCGGGGGTGATCCGGGCGTGTGGCGGCGCAAACCAGGCGACGCTGGGCTTTCACGTCGGGCGTCTCACGGGCTATGCCGCCGGTGGCGCGGTGGCCGCATCGAGCGTGGCACTGCTGCGTCAGCTTGGCGAAGCAGCGCCTGCTTTGCGGCCCGTCTGGGTGCTCGTGCACCTGGCCGTGCTCGGCGTCGGGCTCTGGCTGGTGTGGACGGGGCGACAACCGCAGTGGATGCAAGGGCAGGGCCGTTCGCTGCCACCGGAACTCGCCGCCCAAGGCTGGCAACGGGTGCAAGGCCCGGTGCGTGCTGCCGGTGCCGGCATGCTGTGGCTCGCCTGGCCCTGCGGCCTGCTGCAATCGGCACTGGTCGTGGCCACGCTGGCGGGCAGTGCGGCGGCGGGTGCGGCAGTGATGGCGGCCTTTGCGATCACCTCGTCGATCGGGCTGGTGGCTGGGCCGGCGCTATGGCTGCGCCTGGGCGGTGACACGGCGGCCCATCTCATGGATGGCCGCTGGGCGGTGCGTCTGGCCGGCGCCGGCCTGGTCGCGGCCTCAGGGTGGGCGCTCGGGCACGGCCTGTGGGCGCGTGTCGTGGCGCTCTGCTTGGGCCCCTAGCGACGAAGACCGAAGCGCGCCCTGTAGTCGCTTGGCGTCACGTGCGCCCATTGTTTGAAGACCTTGTGCAAGGTCGAGGCGTCGGTGTACCCGCAGCGAGTGGCGATGTCTTCCAGCGACAGCAGCGTCGATTCCAGCAATGTCTTGGCGCGATCCACACGCATCTTCTGCGCGTACTGCACCGGGCCCACACCCATCACCTCCTTGAAGCGGCGCAGCAGCGTGCGTTCGCTGGTGCGGCAATGCTGCGCGAGGGCCTGCACCGTCCATGGCTGATCGAAGCGCCGACCCAGCCAGTTGCGTGCTCGCTCGATGACGACAGGGCCTTGGCCCTCGGCGATCGCCTGCGCCACATAGGGAGCCTGGCTCTCGCGCCGGCTGTCGTGCAGCAGCATGCGCGCCGCCATCTGGCGCATGTCATCGCCCGCATGCCGGCCCACCAGCCACAAGGCCAGGTCGAAATACGAGGTGACGCCGGCGGCCGAGATCAAGTCGCCGTCTTCGAGGAGGATGGCCTCCGGCTGCAACTGCATCGCCTTGAAATGCGTGCGGCAGTAGGCGGCGAGCCACCAACTGGTGGTGGCGCGGCGGCCGTCCAGCAGCCCGGCCCGCGCTACGAGGCAGGTCGCCGAGCAGCCGAACAACAACGGCAGGCCTTGCCCGGCCAGGGTTCGCAGCAGCGCCTGCTCGGGAGCGAGGGCATCGAGCACCTGGCTGAGGTCGGCTGTGTCTGCGTGCTCCACGCCGGGCACGATGAGCGCGCTGAGCGGGTGGGCGTCGGCCGCGACGGTGGAAAACCCCACGCCGCTGGTGTCGACACGCGCGCCGCGCCGTGCGCCCACCCAGTGGGCTTTGAACTCGACGCGCTGGGCGGCCGGCCTCGACGCCATGAGCCTGTTGGCGAGGGCCAGCACGTCGTGCGGCACCACGGCGCCGCTGCGGATGCACCCCGGAAAGACCAGGACGCCGATGTGAACGATGCGAGGCTTGGACGGCATGTGGCGGATTCCATCATGAACTTGTCATTTCAGCCAATGGCTGCGCGGCGGATGCACAGGCCCAATTCGCGTCGTCCATCACTCATCGAGACCGCGAGATGACGTCACTCGAAGCCTTCCCCGCGCTGCCTGCCTTTGCCATCGCACTGGTGGCCCTCTTTGCCAAGACGACATTCACCAGCGTGCTGCAGGTGATCAGCCGGGTGCGGGCCGGTGTGTTTCCCATTCCTGAAGATGCCCGCCTGATGCGCAAACCGCCGGCCGAGGCCGAGGCAGACTTCGTGCGCCGGTGCGCCAACATCTGGCGCAACGACACCGAGAACCTGCCCCTGTTCCTGGCCCTGGGGCTGACCTACACGCTGCTGGGGGCTCCAGCTGGCGCCGCGCAGGTGTACTTCGGCGCCTATGTGGCCCTGCGCTATACCCACACCGTGGTGTTCCTTCTGGGGCTTCAGCCCTGGCGCGCCTTGTTCTATCTTGCGGGGATGGCCGTGTGCTGGGCCATTGCGGTTGAAAGCGCCTTGCTGGCACAGATAAGGTAAACACCTCAGACGTGGCGGGCGCAAACGGAGCGAAGCTACCGGCTTCCAATTCGAGACGAGCCCATGTCCACCACCCACACCGATGTGCTCATCGTCGGCGCCGGCCTCTCTGGCATCGGCGCGGCCTGCCACCTGAAGAGGGAGTGCCCCGACCGCAGCGTCGTCATCCTCGAGGGGCGCGAGGCCATCGGCGGCACCTGGGACCTGTTCCGCTACCCCGGCATCCGCTCCGATTCCGACATGTACACCTTGGGCTACCGCTTCAAGCCCTGGACGCATGCGAAGGCGATCGCCGATGGCCCGACCATCCTCCAGTACATCCGGGAGACCGCGGCCGAGAACGGCATCGACAAGCAGATCCGCTTCGGCCACAAGGTGGTGGGCGCTTCGTGGTCCACACCCGATGCCAGGTGGACGGTGGAGGTCGAGCGCCACGACGGTGAGCGTGCCACCTTCACCTGCAACTTCCTCTTCATGTGCAGCGGCTACTACCGCTATGACGGCGGCTACCTGCCCGACTTCCCCGGCATCGGGCAGTACGCCGGCCGCGTGGTGCACCCGCAGAAGTGGACCCCCGACATCGACTACGCCGGCAAGCGCGTGGTGGTGATCGGCAGCGGCGCCACCGCGGTGACGCTCGTGCCCGAGATGGCCAGGACGGCGGCCCACGTGACGATGCTGCAGCGCTCACCGACCTATGTGGTGTCGCGCCCCGCGCAAGACCGCATCGCCAATGCATTGCGCAAGGTCCTGCCGGTACGCTGGGCCTACTTCCTCACGCGCTGGAAGAACATCGCGCTGTCGATGTACTTCTACCGCCTGTGCAAGCGACGGCCGGCGCAGGTCAAGCGGTACATGGTCAATGGCGTCCAGGCCGCCATCGGGAGCAAGGTCGACGTTGCCCGCCACTTCACGCCGCGCTACAACCCCTGGGACCAGCGCCTGTGCCTCGTGCCCGACGGCGATCTCTTCCGCATGCTCTACGCGGGCAAGGCCTCCGTGGTGACCGACGAGATCGAGCGCTTCACGCACCGGGGCCTGCTGCTCAAGTCGGGCACCGAGCTCGAGGCCGACCTGGTCGTCACCGCCACCGGCCTCGTGCTCACCTCGCTCGACGACATGGACCTGCGCGTCGACGGCCGCCAGGTCGAAGCGTCGAGGACCTTTGGCTACAAGGGCCTGATGTACAGCGACGTGCCCAATTTCGCCGTGTCCTTCGGCTACACCAATGCGTCGTGGACGCTGAAATGCGACCTGACCTGCGAGTACGTGTGCCGCCTGCTCAAGCACATGCAGCGCCACGGCCACCGGCAGGCCACGCCGCGCAACCACGACCCGGAGCTCCAGGCCGAGCCGTGGATCGACTTCACCTCGGGCTACGTGCAGCGCGCCGCCGCCCACATGCCCAAGCAGGGCTCCAAGGCACCGTGGAAGCTCTACCAGAACTACGTGCGCGACCTGATCACGCTGCGCTTCGGTCGCATCGACGACGGCGTGATGGAGTTCAGCCGGCCCGCTCGCTGAGGGGTCACGCCACCGCGCTGCAGAGCAGCGCCTGCAGCGCGTAGTGGTGGTTGACCGGCGTGCTGGCGCGGCGGCCGTGGGCCACGAGGTCCGCGGCAGCAACCCCCAGCCCGCAGAAGACCGGCCGGCCCGCGCCCCGCTCCAGCTCGCGCACCATCTCGTCGGGCAAGCCCTCGCATTCGATCGCGTCGTACAGCCGGCCGAGCAGCGGGGCGGTGTCTTTCGGCACGCCGGGGCGGATGTGCGACACGCGGGCGCCCAGTGCGCTGGCCGCGGCGGTGATCCCTTGCACGGCCTGTTCGTCGCCGGACTCGCTCATCACGGCGATGTTCTTGCCCCGCAGCGGCTGCTGCGGCCGGCCGGCCTCGGCGGCGAGCCTGAGCGATTCGGCGGTGCGCAGAAGGGACGCCAGGTCCCTGCTCGTCAGGCCGTCGAGCGAGCCAGGCTTGCGGTGTTGGAAAAAGCTGGGGTTCATCGTCGGATGAGAGCGTATGCACCCCGCTGCACGGGGCCTTGACCCGCGTCAATCGCCCGCCATCGGTTGCCGTCGCGGCACCGGCTGACACAGAGCGTTTACACAAGCCTCACCCGTTGTTACCCAGCGTCGCGCGCCGTTCGCACGCGGTTGTCGGTCGATTTCTAAAGTGACTTTCATCGCACACCCGACCGCCCCAAGGAGCCCCCGATGCTTGCCACCGCCACCGCCACCGACCAGACCCGTGTCGCCGCCGCCATCGCCCGCACCGTGCAACCGCCGCAGCACGAGACCTGCCAGGCCGGCCACCGCATCGCCGAAAACCTGAAGCTCCTCCACGACAGCCTGCCAATCACGCGGCGCCTGCTGCGTGCCGGCGATGCGGTCTACGAGGCCGGCGAGCGTTTCGAGTCGCTGCACGTGGTGAACTCGGGCATCTTCAAGCTGGTGAACCTGTCGGCCGACGGCCGCGAGCAGGTGGTGGGCCTTCAGTTCAAGGGCGACTGGCTGGGCTTCGACGGCATCGCGACCGGCCGCCACGGCTGCGACGCGGTGGCCATGGACACCGGCGAGGTCTGGACGGTGCGCTACGACGCGCTGCTGCAGGCCAGCCTGCGACAGCCGGCGCTGATGGCCGTGATGCACGCCGCGATGAGCCGCGAGATGTCGCGCGACCGCGATGCGCTGCTGTCGATCTGCACGCTGCCGGCCGATGCGCGCGTGGCCGAGTTCCTGCACAACTGGGCCGCGTCGCTCTCCGAGCGTGGCCTGCGCACGGACCAGATTACCTTGCGCATGACCCGCGCCGAGATCGGCAACTACCTCGGCATGAAGCTCGAGACGGTGAGCCGCGCGCTCTCGCGCCTGGCGCGCGACAAGGTCATCGAGTTCAGCGAGACCGGCCGCCGCGAGGTGCGCATCCCCGACCTGGCGGTGCTCTCGGCCTGCGTGCAGCGCAGCCTGGCGCCGGAGGGTGCCACGCTGCAGTGAGCCTGGGCCAGGCGGTCGCAGTCAGGCCCACGCTGGCTTGGTCGCCAGCATTGCCGCCGTCGCATTCGATGTCGGCCAGACCACCTCGAACTCGCCCTGTTGCCACTGGCTCACGGTTCCCGGCGTGCCGACGTTTTCGCCGCCGCTGAACCTGATCTTGCCCAGGAGGGTGTCGTGTTCGGTGTGGGCCACGTGATCACGGATGGCCTTGCGGTCCAGCCCGGCATGAGACACGGCGGCCGTCAGGATCTCCAGGGCCGCCCAGCCCGCGCCGCTGGCCCAGCGGTCCGGCTCCTTGCCGAACTTCTTCACGTGCGCGTCGAAATACGCCTTGGCGCCGGCGCTCGTTTTCGGATTCCACGAGCCCATGCCCATCACGCCTTCGGCACCGGTGCCCATCACGCTGCGGTACAGCGGGAAGGACGTGCCCACGCCCACGTAGAAGACCTTCGGGTTGAAGCCGATCTCCCGGCTCTGCCTGCTGACGAGGATGGTGTCCGGCGGGTACGTGAGGCCGATGAAGGCGTGGGGCGACTTGTCCTTCATCGTGCGCAGCACCGGCGACAGGTCCTTCACGCCGAACGGATAGCTCTTCTCCTCGAGGATCACGAGGCCGGCGTCCCGCGACGCGGTCGTCAGCGCCGCGTGGCATTCCAGGCCGAACAGGTCGTCGATGTAGATCACCGTGGCGGTCTTCACGCCGCCGGCCTTCAGCACCGCGACCAGCGCCCCCATCATCGGCTCGGCCTGCTGGAGCAGCGAGAAGTAGTACGGCAACTTCATCCGGATCAGCTGGCGGCTCAGCACGGTGGGAGCGAGCAGGGGGTAGCCGAATCGCGTGGCCAACGGCGCCACTGCGAAATTGGCATTGCTGCCATATGGCGGCAGCACCAGGTCCACCTTGTCCGAGCCCATCAGCTTCTCGTAGGTGCGAACGCAGGTCTCGACGTCGGTGCGATCGTCATAGCCGATCAGCTCGATCGGCCGGCGGCTGCCCGCCACGTTGAGCCCGCCCGCCGCGTTCTGCATCTCGGCCCATAGCAGGTAGTTGGGTTCCTGCGTGGCCTGAGCGCCGGCGGCCAGCGCGCCGCTGCGGGCCATCGCGTAGCCCACGCGCACCGGCGCCCGTTGCGCCGTGGCGGGCCGCGGCGCGCCCAGGCCGACCGGGGCGGCGGCAGCGAACTGGACGATGGCGCGGCGGGTCAGGCCTGCGCGGGGACTGCGGCGTGCGGTCATCGACGCCTCCGGAAAGATCGCTGGAGTGCCGGCTCGCAGGGCGGGCGCACCCAGTGGCAAGCCAGCTTACACCTGCCGGCGGCCGGCGCTGCAAGCGGGCGCCCGGCCGGGGTGCTGGCCGCGTGCGGACTTTCCCGGGGAGCTGCGTCCCATCCGGCCTGACCTCGGAATTGCACGGATTCTTGCGGCACGCCGCTGGGCCGAACCGGGCCAAAATGCTTCCGGCCGCTGATTTCCTGGTTCCGAGGACGCAGTAGTCGACAGCCATGGCAAGCAACCACGTGTCGCAGGTGCCCCAAGCCTCGAGCCTGGATGAGCACACGCGCCTGGCCCGGGCGCTGCGCGACAGCGAGGAACGGTTTCGAAGCCTGGTGCAGCTGTCGTTCGACGTCTACTGGGAGACGGACACGCAGCATCGCTTCACCCGCCAGGAGTTCGGCCCCAACGTGCAGGATGGTCCGGAGCCGGGCGCCAACATCGGCAAGACGCGCTGGGAGTTGCCGTATCTCGGGCCCGACGAGGACGCCTGGCGCAAGCACCGCGCCACGCTGGCCGCGATGCTGCCGTTCCGCGATTTCGAGATCGACCGCCCCACGGCTTCCGGCGGCATCCGTCACATGTCGGTGTCCGGATTCCCGGTGTTCGATGAAGACGGCCGCTTCACCGGCTACCGCGGCGTGGCGCGCGACATCACGCCGCTCAAGCGCGCCGAGGCGGAGCGCACCGCGCAGCTCTCCTTGCTGCAGGCCATGGATCGCATCAGCCGGGCGATGCAGGGCACGCACGACGTCGAACGCCTGCTGCGCGACGTGCTGGACGCGGCGATCGACCTGCTGGCGTGCGATCGTGCGTGGCTGCTGCATCCCTCGGATGCCGGCTTCACGCACTGGCGAGTCGCCATGGAACGCGTGCGTGCGCCGCTCGCCCCCGTGCTGGCGCCGGGTGCCGACCTGGCGGGCGACGAGCAGCTGGCGGCGGCTTTCGAAGCCTCGCGTGCTTCGGGCCACCCCGTCCAAGTGCTGCCGGGGACACTGGCGAGCCGCCACGGCATTCGCGCGCACCTGGCCATGGCGCTCCCGGCGACGGAGGCGCAGCCCAGCCTGCTCTGTCTGCACCGTTGCGCCCAGGCGCGCCCGTGGACCGACGAAGAACAGCGGCTCCTTCGCGAGATCGCCAGGCGCCTGGCCGAAGGCCTCGGCAGCCTGCTGCTGATCGAGAGCCTGCGCGACAGCGAGCGCCGCCTCGAAGCGGCGCAGCGGATCGCGCACGTCGGGTGGTGGGAGCGCGACTACCGCACGTCGCACGTGGTGCTGTCGCACGAGGCCAGCCGCATCTTCGGCGTGGAGCCCGTCGACATGCCGCATTGGCACGGGCGCTGGCTGGGGCTGATCCATCCGGACGATCGCTTGCGGGCCGCCGAGGCGGTCGAGGCGGCCTTGCAGGGCGGGCCGCGCTATGACGTGGAATACCGGGTGGTGCGCCCCGACGGCGAGGAGCGCATGGTGCACAGCCAGGGCGACGTGATCTGGAACGAGGCCGGCCAACCGATCCGGCAGTTCGGCGTGATGCAGGACATCACCGACCTGCGGCGTGCCCAGGAAAGCCTGCGGGCCAGCGAGGCACGTTTCCGCACCTTCGCGGACCACGCGGCGGATGCGTTCTTCCTCATGGACCTCGAACTGAAGGTGATCGACGTCAACCGCCAGGCCTGCGAAGGCCTGGGCTACACCCGCGACGAGCTGATCGGCATGAGGCCGCACGACTTCGACGTTGGGCTGGAGGCCCAGTCGATCGCGGAAATCGCCGAGCGCGCGGCCGCCGGCGAGACCGTCACCTTCGAGACCCGGCACCGGCGCCGGGACGGGTCCGTGTTTCCGGTCGAGATCCGCAGCGGGACCTTCGTCCAAGCGGGTCGGCTGCACTTCCTGGCCCTGGCGCGCGACATCACCGAGCGCAAGCGGGTGGAAGAGATGCTGAGGCTGCAGGACCATGCGCTGCAGACCTCGCGCATGGAGCTTGCGCACGTGTCGCGGCTGACCACGCTCGGTGAACTGAGCACGTCGATCGCGCACGAGGTCAGCCAGCCGCTGGGCGCCATGATCGCCAGCGCTGGCGCGTGTGTCCGCTGGCTGGCCGCCCAGCCGCCCAACCTGGCCGAGGCCCGCGCGACGCTGGCGAACATCGCGACCGACGGCGCCCGCGCCCGCGATGTCGTGGGGCGCATTCGTGCGCTGACCAAGCGCCAGATGGTCCGCATGCAGCGCCTGGACCTCAACCGCGAGCTGCGCGAGGTGCTCGCGCTGACCGAACACGAGTCGCGTGCCCACCGCATCGTGCGGCAGGCCGATCTCGATCCGGCCTTGCCGGCCGTGCTGGGCGACCGCATCCAGGTGCAGCAGGTGCTCCTCAACCTGGTGGTGAATGCGGCCGAGGCGATGAGCGCCGTGCAGGACCGCCCCCGCATGCTGACGCTCGTCTCGCGGCGCGACGGTGCCGACGCGATCCGGCTCGAGGTGCGCGACACCGGCAGCGGGATCGACCCGAAGCGCCTGGAGCAGGTGTTCGAGTCGTTCTTCACGACGAAGGAGGACGGCATCGGCATCGGCCTGTCGATCAGCCGCTCCATCGTCGAGGCCCATGGTGGAAGGCTGTGGGCCGGCGCGAATGAACCCCATGGCGCCGTCTTCAGCCTCACGCTCCCGGTCGCCCCGGCGGCCGAGGGCCATGACCCTGCCGGGGGGCGGCCATGACGGACGAGCGCGCGGCCGTCTTCGTCGTCGACGACGACGAGTCGATGCGGCGCGCACTGGACAGCCTGTTCCGGTCGGTCGGGCTCGATGTCCATCTGTACGCGTCGGCGCAGGCGTTCATGCGTGCCACGCGGGCGGACGTGCCCGGCTGCCTGGTGCTCGACGTGCGGCTGCCGGGGATGAGCGGGCTCACCTTCCAGCAGGAACTGGTCAAGGCCGGCATCGCCTTGCCGGTCATCTTCATCACCGGGCATGGCGATGTCCCGATGACCGTGCGCGCGATGAAGGCGGGGGCGGCCGACTTCCTCACCAAGCCGTTCGAGGAGCAGGCCTTGCTCGACGCCGTCGACGCCGCCATCGAACGCGACCGCGCCCGGCGGCGCGACGCCATACGCCTGGCCCAGCTGAGTCAGCTGTACCGCACGCTCAGCGAGCGCGAGCGTGAAGTCATGAAGCTCGTCGTGGCCGGCTTGGCCAACAAGCAGATTGCGGCCGAGCTGGGCCTGAGCCTCGTCACGGTCAAGGTCCACCGGGGTCAGGTCATGCGCAAGATGCTCGCCAAATCGGTTCCGGAGCTGGTGCGCATGGCCGATGGTCTGGGCCTGTCTCCGCTGCCATGACGGCAGGCCATACCAAGGTATAGGCGACCGAGCCTTGAGTCCAATGGGCCGGCGCCACGTCGCGCGTTAGGCTGGATTCTCATCCTCAGGAGGCGCCATGGCCGACCGGCCGATCGTCGCCATCGTGGACGACGACAAGTCGATCCGCCATGCGATCAGCGATCTGTTGAAGGCGGCGGGCTTCCAGGCCCTCGCGTTCCAGGACGCTGAGAGCTTCCTCGCGTCGCCGGACCGCGCCCTCGTCGACTGCCTGGTGGCCGACATGCGCATGCCTGGCATGTCGGGGCTCAAGCTGCACGAAGCGCTGGCCGCCGCCGGCCAGGCGATCCCGACGATCATCATGACGGCCCACCCCGAGGAGACGACGCAGGTGCGCGTCAGCGCCGCGGGGATCCAGGGCTATCTCGTCAAGCCGTTCGTCCCCGACGAGTTGCTCGATTGCCTGGCCGCGCTCCTCGGCAAGCCCGGGTCGGGGCCTATACCTAAGTCTTAGAAACCCATCCCGGGCGCCAATCGAGGCGACGCTGCGGACACGGATCCTGTACCTCGGCGCAATGGTCGAGCGGCACGCCAGGGCCTACGCTTTGTTCGTGTCCAGCAGTCCCGTGGAGCGTGCGATGACCCTCTGTGCGATGCCCCTGTCCCGGCCCGACGCCAGCTGCTGCTGCACCAGCGCCGCCGAGGTCACCTGCATGTCCGAGCGCCGGAAGACGCCGCCGCCCGAGCCGCGCCCCGCGCGCCGCTTGGCCGAGCCCGACAGCTTCCCCGGCAGCGAGTTCCCGTCCACCCTGAGCCATGAGTTGCGAACGCCCCTGAACGCCATCCTCGGCTACGCCCAGCTGCTCGGCATGGACGAAGGATTGAACGAGCAGCAGCGCAGGGGCATCGAGACGATTCGCACCACCGGTGAGCATCTCCTGTCCCTGATCAACGACGTGCTCGACCTCTCGAAGCTCGGGGCCGACGGGCACGAGCTGGTGCTGGCGCCGGTGCAGATCGCGCCCTTCCTGGCCTCTGCGGCAGACGTGCTGCGCG
Source organism: Piscinibacter sp. HJYY11 (assembly GCF_016735515.1). Taxonomy (NCBI): domain Bacteria; kingdom Pseudomonadati; phylum Pseudomonadota; class Betaproteobacteria; order Burkholderiales; family Sphaerotilaceae; genus Piscinibacter; species Piscinibacter sp. HJYY11. The sequence continues at coordinate 403,840 of NZ_JAERQZ010000001.1, forward strand.
CGAAGGCGGGCGAGAAGAACCTGGTCCTCGGCCTCGACGTGGACCCGAAGCTCCCGGTCGTGGTGCTGGCCGATGAACTCCGCCTGCGCCAGGTGCTGCTCAACCTGCTGGGCAACGCCCTGAGGTTCACGGACCACGGCAGCGTGACCCTGTGCGCCCGCGACGAAGGACGGGAGGGCCGGCATGCCCTGGTGCGGATCGAGGTCCGCGACACGGGTGTCGGCATCCAGCCGGAGGACCTTCCGCTCATCTTCCAGCCCTTCAAGCAGGTTGGGGATGCGCAGCGGCGGGAAGGCGGCACGGGGCTCGGCCTGACCGTGGCACGGGCCCTGGTCACCGCGATGGGGGGACACATCGACGTGACCAGCGAGCCGGGGCGCGGCACGCAGTTCTCGTTCCAATTGCGCTTGCAGCTCGCCGACACCGGCGAACGCGAGGCCTGGACGCCGAGCCTTCCTGCACACCCGGAGGGGCGGCGCCCGCGCGTGCTGGTGATCGACGACGTGGCCCACAACCGCGACATGCTCGTCGACTTTCTGATCGCCGCCGGGTACGACATCGAAAGCGCGGACGACGGGCAACAGGGCATGGACAAGGTGCGCATTTTCCATCCCGAGCTCATCGTGATGGACAGCGTCATGCCCGGGATCTCAGGCCTCCAGGTAACCCGGATGCTGCGCGCGAGTTCGACTTACTCGACCCTGCCCATCATCGTCGTCTCGGCGGACGCGACGGAGCAGCACCTCCAGGACTGTCTGCAGGCGGGCGCCAGCGTGTGCCTGACCAAGCCGGTACGTCTGGACCGGCTTGCCGCCGCCATCCAGCAACTGCTGCATCAGCCTGCGCGCCTTGATCGTCTATGACGCCCCCATCCGGTCGTTTGCCAGGCATCGACGCCACTGACGACGACCGGAATCACCAGCAAACTCAGGACCGTCGAAGAGATCAGCCCGCCGATCACCACGATGGCCATGGGCGCCCTGAAACTCGGGTCGCTGCCCCAGCCCAGCGCGATCGGCAGCATCCCGGCGCCCATCGCGAGGGTGGTCATGACGATCGGCCGCGCGCGCTTGCGGCAGGCGTCGATGACCGCGTCCGTGCGGCCGAGGCCGTGCTGCTCGCGCGCGATGACCGCGTAGTCCACCAGCAGGATCGAGTTCTTCGTCGCGATGCCCATCAGCATGACGAGGCCGATCAGGGCCGGCATCGACAGCGTCGAGCCCGTCACGTACAGCGCGAGGAACGCCCCCGGCACCGACAGCACCAGCGCCACGAGCACGGACAGCGGTCGCAGGAAGTCCTTCAGCAGCAGCACCAGCACGGCGTAGATGCAGAGCACACCCATCAGCATCGCCACGCCGAAGCCCTGGGCCAGCTCGTCCATGTCTTCGGCCTCGCCACTGGCGCTGTGCGTCACGCCGGGGGGCAACTGGCGCAGGCTGGGCAGCGCGAGCACCGCGTCTTCGATGTCGCCGAGCGGCCTGCCGTTGAGTTCGACCGTGAGGTTGACGTTGCGGACGCGGTCCTGGCGGGTGATCTCGCTGGGGCCGCTGCCGATCTCGAGCGTTGCCACGTTGCCCAGCGGGACGGCGCCGCGCGTGCCCTGCACGGGCAGTTGCGCGAGCGTGTCGATGTCGCGGCGCGCCGCGCCCGCGAGCTTCACCACCACCGGCACCTGGCGTTCGCCGAGGTTGAGCTTGGCCAGGCCCTGGTCGTGGTCACCGGCCGTGGCCACGCGCAGCGTCTCGGCGATGTCTGAGGAGGTCACGCCGAGATCGGCTGCGCGGGCGAAATCGGGCCGCACGACCAGGTCCTGCTGCACCAGGCCGGCACTCGACGTGACCGCGCCGATGCCAGGGATCGTGCGCAGTTCCCGCTCCACCTGCGCAGCGGCCTGGAAGAGCACGCGACTGTCCTCGCCCGCGAGCACCAGCACGTAGGCCTCGCTGGAGCCCTCGCCGCCGACGCTGATGCGCGCGCCCGGCAAGCCCGCCAACGCCGCACGGAACTGCTGTTCGATCTGCTGCCGGCTCAAGCCGGCGCGGTCGCCAGCGGGCGACAGGGTCACGGTGAGCACGGCCTGGCGCACGTTGCTGGCCGCCTGGCCCTCATCGTCACCGGGGTCCGAGCTGCTCGGGCGGGCACCGACCGTGGTGTACACGCTCCGGGTGTGCGCATGGCCACGCAGGATCTCGCTTGCGTGCCCGGCAAGCGCCACGGTCTCGCCGAGCGTGCTGCCGGGCGGCAAGGTCAGGGAGACCTGCGTCTGCGGGTTGTCGTCCGCCGGGATGAACTCATCGGGCAGCGTGGTGGCGAGCATGAGGCCCAGGCCGAAGAACACGGCGGCCAGGCCGATCGTGAGCGCCCGGTGGTGCAGGCACCAGCGGGCCCAGCCCAGGTAGGTGCCGACCCAGCGCGGCTCGTGCGCCGCAGGCCGCGTGGGGGCCTTCAGCAGGTAGGCGGCCATCATCGGCGTGAGCATGCGCGCGACCACCAGCGAGAAGAACACCGCGATCGCCGCCGTCCAGCCGAACTGCACGAAGACCTTGCCGACGGCACCGCTCATGAAGGCGGTCGGCAGGAAGACGGCGATCAAGGTGAAGGTGGTGGCGATGACGGCGAGGCCGATCTCGTCGGCCGCGTCCATGGCGGCCTGGTACGGGCTCTTGCCCATGCGCAGGTGACGCGCGATGTTCTCGATCTCGACGATGGCATCGTCCACCAGCACGCCGACCACGAGCGACAGCGAGAGCAGCGTCACCGTGTTGAGGGTGAAGCCCATCAGGTGCATGACCGCGAACGTGGGGATCGCCGACAAGGGCAGGGCCACCGCCGCCACGAGCGTCGAGCGCCAGTCACGCAGGAAGAAGAACACCACCAGCACCGCCAGCAGCGCGCCCTCGAGCAGCAGGGCCAGCGAGCCCTCGTAGTTGTCCTGCACCGGCTGCACGTGGTCGATGGCTTCGACCACGTCGATCCAGGGGTGCGTGAGCTTGAGTGCCCCGACGGCCGCGCGCACGCCGTCGGCCACCTCCAGTTCACCCGCGCCGCGTGCGCGCGTGACGACGAATCCCACGACCGGCCGGCCGTCGAGCCGCGCCGCGGAGCGTGGCTCGGCGACACCGTCGACCACGGTCGCGACCTGGTCGAGCCGGATCGGCCGGCCATCGCTGAGCACCAGCTCGAGCGCCGCCAGTTCCTCGGCCGACTGCACCGTGGCCACGGCGCGGACCTGCTGTTCGGCGCCGCCCAGGTCGGCCCGGCCGCCCGCGGCCTCCTGCTGCACCTTGCGCAACTGCCGGGATATGTCGGCCGCCGATGCCTTCAGCGCCAGCAGCCGCGCCGGGTCGAGCTCGACACGCACCTCGCGCGTGACGCCGCCCACGCGGCTCACGGCGCCGACGCCGGGCACGGCCAGCAGGGTCTTGCCGAGCTGGTGGTCGACGAACCAGGACAGCGCCTCCTCGTCCAGCCGATCCGACGCCACGGTGTAGGTGAGCACCGGTGCGTCGGCGAACACCGCCTTCTGGATGACGGGGTCGCGCAGGTCGTCCGGCAGGTCGGCGCGCACGCGCGCGACCGCGTCGCGCACCTCGTCCACCGCCTCCTGCGGCGGCTTCTCGAGCTGGAAACTGACGGTGATGTGGGCGGTGCTGTCGCCGAGCGTGGTGCTGATGTGCTTGACACCCTGCACCGTGGCGAGCGCGTTCTCGATCTTGCGCGCCACCTCGGTTTCGAGCTGCGAGGGCGAGGCGCCGGGCAGCGACGCGGTGATCGTCACCGCGGGCAGCGTCATGTCGGGGAACGCCTGCACCTTCAGGCCAGCGAAGCCGATGAGGCCCGCGATCGTGAGCAGCACGAAGAGCAGGATGCCCGGGGTCGGGTTGCGGATCGACCAGGAAGAGACGTTGAAGCTCATGGGCGTGCCTTCTTCGTCACCTGCACCAGGTCGCCGTCTGCCAGGAACGCCACGCCGGCCGCCACGACCTGGCTGCCGGCGTCGACGCCCGCGAGGATCTCGATCCGGTCGCCGGCGCGGCGGCCGACGGTGACCTTGGCCTGCATCACCCGCGAGTCCGGCCCCACCTTCAGCACGTAGTGAAAGCCCTCGCGCAAGAGCACCGCCGCCTGCGGCAAGGTCAGCGCCGGGCTGCCGGTGCCGACCTCGATGTCGCCGCGCGCGAACATGCCGGCGCGGGCCGGGCTGCCCGCGGGCAGGTCGACGTAGACGAGGCCGTTGCGGGTTTGCGTGTCCACGGCCGGCGACACCATGCGCAGCGTGCCCCGGATCGGCTCACCGCCCACCGGGACCACCGTCGCCGGCTGGCCGGGTTGCAGCCGCGCCAGCTGCGGCGCGGCCACTTCGGCGCGCCATTCGAGCCGGCCGCGTCGTATCAGCCTGAAGAGCTCCTGCCCCGTGGGCAGCACCGCACCCACCGTGGCGCTGCGTGCAGAGATGACGCCATCGTCGGGCGCCAGCACCTGGGTCTGCGCGAGGCGCAGGCGTTGCGTCTCGGCCAGCGCCTGCGCCGCCGCCAGTCGTGCCTGCGCCATGCGCTCGGCCGTCAGGTATTGCTGGACCTGTTGCGCAGAGAGGGCGCCACTGGGCTGCAGGTCGCGTGCTCGCTGCCCGTTGGCGACGGCCTCGGCCAGGGCGGCCTCGGCCTCGGCCAGTGCGGCGCGACTGTGCGCGAGCTCAGCGGCCACGGGCGCCGCGTCGAAGACGGCCAGCACCTGACCGCGGCGCACGCTGTCGCCCACGTTGACGCGGACCTCGCGCAACATCAGCCCGTTGGCCTGCGTTCCGATGCTGGCCTCCTGCCAGGCCGCGATGTTGCCGTTGGCCGCGATACGGAGGGGCCACTGCGCCGGCAGGGGTTGAACGACGGTCACCGCCAGGGCGGGTTGGGCGGCGGGCTGCGGGCCGCCGGGCTCGGCACTGGCCACCTGCACGGCGGCCGCCGCGACCGCCAAGGCGATCACGAGCCAGGGGAGGGCGAAGCGCAGGAACTTGCGGGCAGAAGTCTTCATGGCGTGCTCCACCCGCCACCGAGGGCTCGGTAGGTCTCCACCCACGCGGCCACGGCCTCGCGCTGCTGCTCGATCTGCGCGCTGCGCGCGGCCACGAGGCTGCGGCGCGCGTCCTCCAGCTCGAAGAGGCTCGCGAGGCCACCGCGGAAGCGGGCCTCCGTGGCCTGGTACGAGCGCTCGAAGCCGATGGCGGCGGCGCGTGTGTCGTCGCCACGCACGTTTGCGCTGTGCAGGTTTACCAGTGCAGCCTCCACTTCGCGCACGGCGGCACGCAGGCTGGCGGCATAGGCCACACGTGCCGCGTCGTGGCGCGCCCGCGCGGCGTCGGCGTTGGCGCGTCGCGCGCCGGCGTCGAAGAGCGGCAAGGTCACGGCCACGGGGCCGATGCTCCACACCGTGCCATCGGTGCTCACACCGTCGACACGTTGACGCACCGGCCCGATGCTGCCCGACAAGGTGATGCGCGGCCAGCGCCGGGCACGGGCGTGGTCGGCATCGGCGCTGGCGGCCACCACGTCCCAGGCGGCGGCGGTGATGTCGGGCCGCTGTGCCAGCGCTTCGGCCGGCACTTCGGCGACGCGCAGCGCGCGCGGCTGCGGCAGGCGCGCTGTCGAGCCGGCCAGCTCCTGGCGCAAGGCCTCTTCGTCGAGGGCCGCGAGTGCGACCAGCGACTTGACAAACAGCTCGCACTGCGCGCGTTGCTGCGTCAGCGCGGCACTGCCGTTGGCGGCACTTGCGCGCGCGAGGTCGGCGGCAGCGGGGGCCTGGAAGCCGGCATCTGCGGCCAGTGCCGTCAGGCGGGAGGTCTCTTCGCGGGAGCGGACGTCCAGCTCCAGCTGCGCCTGCTGGGCCTCGCAGGCGCGCAGCCCGATGTACGCAGAGGCCACCTCGGCTGCGAGCGAGACGCGCGCGACGTGCCAGGCGGCTTCGCTCGCGTCCAGCCTGGCCTGGGCCGCCTTGGCACCTGCACGGTTGGCGCCGAAGAGGTCGACTTCCCAACCCGCCTGCACGCCCAGCGATGCCGTGGTGGCGATCGGGAGACCGAGGCTCGGGATGCCGCGGCTGGCGTTCAGGCTCGCATCGAGTGCCGGCAGAAGCGAGGCACTGCCGGCCACGCGAGCGGCCCGCGCATCGGCGATCCGTGCGCCGGCCTGCGCCAGCGTGGCACTCACGCGCTGGCCCTGCTCGATCAGTCGCAAGAGCAGCGGATCATCGAAACTCGCCCACCAGCGGCCGAGCTCGGCCACGTTGCCGCCGTGCGGCAAGGGCGCGTGCCACTGTGGCGGCACGGCTTTCGACAAGCTCTCGGGCTCGGGTCGAGGCGATGTGGCGCAGCCGCAGAGCGTGGCGGTGGCGATGAAGAGCACCACGCGCTGGCAGGAAGCGAGCAATGTGAGCCTGGGCTGAAGAGGGTTCTCGGTTGGAGGTTGCTGAAGGTGCATGGATCGTCCCTGTGGGTTGCCGGTCGAGTGCATGGAGAAGCACTGTGGCGCCGCTTGTCTTTCTGGCTCCTTTCCAGTTGATGCATGAGCACACGAATGAAGACGTCGCCCGGAAAGTGCGCCGTAAGAGTCGGGCCCGGAAGATTTCGTCTCCTCAACGACTCTTCAGGTCCTCACATGGCATGTCTTCACCACCCGCGCTCACGCGCTTCGACCCGGCCCGTCAGCGTGGCCCGGCTGGTCACGCTGGCTCTTGTTGTCGCGGGCGCTTTGTCCAGTGCCCACGCGCAGCAAAACGGAAAGGACGGTCCGGGTGACCGGGACGGCCAGGGCGGCCCGCAAGGCACCGAGTGGGGCCTGGGCCTCGGCGTGCTATCCAAGCAGGACGCCTACCGAGGGATCAAGCGGGACACCCAGGGCGTGCCTCTGCTTCGCTTCGAGAACCAGTACGTGTCGTTCGAGGGCCTCGGTCTCGAGGTCAAGCTGCCCGGCGTGCGACTCGGCGAGGAAAGCGAGATCAACTTCGGCATCGTGGGCGAGTTCGACATGAGCGGCTACAAGGCCAAGGACGCGCCGATCCTCGCCGGCATGGCCGAGCGCAAAGGCGGGTTCTGGGCCGGCGGCAAGGTCGAGTGGGAGAATGAGTTGATCAATGTCAGCGCCGAGTTTGCCGCCGACGTGTCGGGCCACAGCAAGGGCCGCAGGTTCAGCCTGGGCCTCGAAAAGGAGCTGCACCTTGGACAGCACACCATGCTCATTCCCTATGTGACGGCGCACCGGCTCGACAAGAAGTACGTGGACTACTACTACGGCGTGCGAGCCACCGAAGCCACTGCGGGACGCGCGGCCTACGCCGGCAAGGGCGGGCTGAACGTCGACGTCGGCCTGCGCACCATGTACCAGTTCGACGCGCGTCATTCGGTGCTGCTCGACGTGGGCGTCACCCGCCTGGCCAAGCACATCAGGACGAGCCCGATCGTCGGCCGCTCCAACACCAGCCAGGTGATATTCGGCTACATGTACACCTTCTGATGAACCGGATCCTGCTGGTCGAGGACCATGAGCGACTTGCTCGATTGGTGATCAACGGCCTGGCGGCCGCGGGCATCGCTGTCGATCCCGTGCAGCGCATCGACGCCGCCTGGTCCGCCCTCCAGCAGGTGTCCTACGGTGCGCTGGTCCTGGACCGCGGTCTTCCGGACGGCGATGGCCTGACGCTGCTGAAGCGGCTGCGCGACGCCGAGCGGAGCATTCCCTGCCTGGTCCTGTCGGCGCGGGATGCACTGCATGACCGTGTCGAAGGTCTGGACGCCGGTGCCGACGACTACCTGCCCAAGCCCTTCGCCATGGACGAGCTGGTGGCGCGTGTGCGAGCCCTCCTGCGCCGGCCGGTTGAAAGCCTGCCGATGGAGCCCGGGCATGGCGACCTTCAGCTGCGACCGGCCGAGGGCATGCTCCATTGCGGCGGGGAGCACGTGTCGCTGGCCGCGTCGGAGATGCAGATCATGCTGGCGCTGGCGCGAAGGGGCGGCGACACGGTGCCCCGCTCGAAGCTGGAAGCCGCGGCCTGGGGGCTGAGCGAGGCGGTGACACCGAACGCCCTCGACGTGGCCCTGCACCGGATCCGCCGAAAGCTGCACGCGATCGGCTCGCGCCAGAAGATCGTCAACGTGAGAAGCCTGGGCTATGCGCTTCGTGAAGATGACGTGGCTGAATAGCCTCAACGTCAAGATCGTGCTCGCCTATGTGGGCGGGGCGGTCTTGAGCATCGTGCTCATCGTTGCCACGGCCGTCGCCGTTCTCTATTCCCAGGGCGACGTGGTCTATGGCTTCGACGTGGCGAGCACCACCCGAGAGATCGCCGGCGAAATCCGGTTCGACGAGAAGGGCAACCCGGTCGGCATCGGCGCCGACCCGCTGAACCGCGATGCCGATGTCGCCTTCGACGAGGAAGCGAAGCAGCTCTTCGAGAGCTTGAAGCAGGAGGCCGGCTTTCGCGTGCTCGATGCATCGGGCAAGGTGATGCTGTCGTCAGCGCCGGGCGTGGACTTCTGGCCCGAGTCCGGCGCCGAGGCGATGCTGAAGCCGGGCCGCTTCGAGTTCGAGCATGAAGGCGTCGCCATGCGCGGGGCCACCCAGCTGGTGGAGCGCGAAGGCAAGGTCTGGTACGTGCAGTTCGCCATCAGCCGGCGGTTCCTGCGGCTGATGTACCAGGAGTTCGCCCTGCCGTTCACCGGTGCCGGCCTCACCTTGTTCACGCTGGTGCTGCTGCTGGTCTTCGGGCCCTGCGTCTACTTCACGCTGCGGTATGCGCTCAAGCCGGTGCAGAAGGTGTCGGACGCAGCCGCCGAGATCTCCCCGCGGTCATTGCATGTGCGGCTGAGCACCCATGCGGTACCGCGCGAGATTGCGCCTTTCGTTGCGAGCTTCAACCGGGTTCTCGATCGACTCGAGCGGGGCTACCGCATCCAGCAGGAGTTCCTCGCCACCGCAGCGCATGAACTCAAGACGCCGCTGGCCCTCATCCGGGCGCAGGTCGAACTCAGCCCGGCGTCCACCGACCGCGACATGCTGCTCCAGGACGTCGAACACATGAGCCGGCAGGTGCAGCAGCTCCTGCTGCTGGCCGAGGTCAGCGAGCCGCAGAACTACCGGCCGACCATCGTGGACATGCACGAGGTGGTGCGCGAAGCCGCCGGCTACCTCGAGCGCATGGCCGGTGCGGCCCAGGTGCGCCTGGACCTGCCCGATCCGTCCTCGGGTGTGCGCTGGCTGGCCGACCGGGGCGCGCTCTTCACGCTGCTGAAGAACCTGCTCGAGAACGCGATCCAGCACGCGCCTGCGGGCACGCCCGTGAGCGTCGACGTCGATGCCACCTCGATGACCGTTCGCGACTGGGGGCCCGGTGTGCCGGAGGAGCAGATGTCGAGCATCTTCGCCCGCTTCTGGCGCGGCCCCCATCGCCGCGACAAGGGCGCAGGGCTCGGCATGGCGATCTGCCAGGAGATCGCCCAGGCCCACGGATGGACGCTCACCGCGAGCCGCGCCCAACCGGGGCTTCGCGTCGTGCTGGAACGACCGGCCAGCGCGGCGGCTACCTGAATCTCGTGCGCTCGATGCTGCCTTCGACGACGAACGCATGCAGTTGGTCCAGCAGCCCGTCACGAAGGCGCCAGACATCGCAGTAGCTGTGGCGCACCGGATGGCCACTCTCGTCTTCGAGCGTGATCTCGCCGATGGCCGTCAGGAAGTCGCCGTCGACCACCATGCGATACACCTCGAACTCGGGCGGCGTCTGGTAGGCCTCTGTCATCCATTCGCGCACGGCGGCCTTGCCCTTCAGGACCTGCTCGCCGACGAAGGTCCAGACGGTGTCTTCCGTGCAGTGCTTCAGGAAGCCCTCGACATCGCCAACGCGACTTGCAGCGTTGGCGCGCTCCAATACGGCCGTGGGGTTTGCTGACATCGGCTGCTCCCGTGTGACGATGCAGTGGGCCGGCAAAGCGCGTGCCGCGTCACGGGAAGCGGTCGACGAAGCCGCTCACCGAGCCGGCGGGACGTACCGCACGATGGAGGCGGCTGCGATCCGGTAGCCACTCACGCCCATCTCGGATTCCTGTCGTGCGAGGCTGAGCGTGCCCGTCACCCAGACCGTGTCCATCGCGGAGAAGCCCTTGACCGGCTTGGCCGCCACCACATGGATGATCTGGTTGGATGGCGGCGGGGGCGAATGGATGCAGGCGCCGAAATACGGCACCAGCAGGAACTCCTTCAGGCCGTCCTTGCTTTCCTCCAGCGGGACCACATAGCCGGGCAGCTTGATGGCCTGGCCGTCGAGCGCCTTGTTCGTCGGCGCGTCGTCCCAGATCCGGCGCAGGTCGCGCATGCGCTGGAGCGCCTCGGGGCTTCCGTCGACGACGTTTCCCTCTCCGAGCTCGCGCAGTTCCTTGTACGGGTCCCAGTCCTTGGGCATCAGTTCTTCCCAGCGGATCTCGCGCGCCTCAGGGCGTGAGGCAGCGCCCTCGGCCGCGCCACGGGCGGGTTGCGCCATGCCGCTCGTCGCGGTGGCGAAGATGAGCGCCGCCAGCAAGCCGCTCCCAAGTCGATGAAGGTTCGTCATGTCCACATCCTTCCAGCACAAGTCGTTGATCCGATCGTTCACACCCGCGGCGAGAGGCCGTCGGCCAGCGAGAGCCGATAGGCCCGGAACCCCGGGATGAGGCTGGCCACCCAGCCGCAGGCGAGCAATGCCGCCAGCAGCAGCCATTCGTTCTGGTTCGGCCACTGCAGCTGCAGCATCACCCCGAGCTGCGATTGCACCCAGGAGCGCAGCGCCGCCACTGCCGCGAAGCATGCCGCCGCCCCGAGCAGCACGCCGGACAGTGTCACCAGCGCGCCTTCGATGGCCAGCAGCACCAGCATCTGCCGCGGCCCTGCGCCCACAGCGCGCAGGATGGCGAGCTCACGGCGGCGCTCGTTCAGGCCGGCGAGGATCACCGCGACCAGCCCCACCAGGCTCACGAGCGACACCAGCGTGCTCACGGCGAGCAGGCCGCGTTCTCCCACGCCGATCACTTCCCACAGCTCGTCGAGCGCGACGCCGGGCAGGATGGCCAGCAGCGGCTCGGCCTCGAACTCCGCGATCGAGCGCTGCACGGAAAACACCGCGGCGCGGCTCTTCAAGCCCACCAGCACTGCCGTCACGTTCTTGGGGGTGAGGTCGTGGCGCGCGACCTGGTCGGCCGGCACCGCCATGCCGGGCAGCGGCACGCCGGCCACCCAGTCGAGGTGAATGGCCTCCATGGACTGCAGGCTGATGTGCACCGAGCGGTCGACCGGCGTGCCGGTGGCCTGCAGCACGCCGACGATGACGAAAGGCTTGTCGGCATGGTCGTTGGCCGCGAGCGCGCCGTCGCCGTGGCTCAGCACGATGCGGTCGCCGGGCTTGTAGCCGAGCCGGCGCGCCACGTCGGCGCCGACCACCGTCTCGAACACTTCGCTGAAAGCACGGCCCTGGGCGAAGCGCAGCGCCTGGCGGTCACCGTACTGGAAGCGCTCGAAGTAGTCGGGGGTGGTGCCCACGACCGAGAAGCCGCGATGCGAGTCGCCCAGCGAGATCGGCACCATCCAGGCGATGGAGCGATGGCGGCCGATCGCCTGGACGCTGCTCCAGCGCACGTTGTGGGTGGCGTTGCCGATGCGGAACACCGAGTACAGCAGCAGCTGAACCGGCCCCGTGCGGGCACCGACGATGAGGTCGGTGCCCGACACCGACTGCGAAAAGTTCTCCCGCACGTCGTGCCGGATGCGCTCGATGCCCAGCAGCAGGAAGGTCGACAGGGCGATCGACATCACCACCAGCGACAGGACGAATCGCCGGTTCCAGGCGCTGCGGGCGGCCAATGAAAACAGTGGTTTCATGCGACGCCTCTACCGCTTTCTCGATGTGTCATAGGCCTCGACCGTGGCGCCCCGCAGGCGGTAGCCGCTGATGGCCGTTGCTGTCTCCACCCGCGTGACCTCAACGGTGCCGCGCACCCACACGGCGTCCATCGCCGCGAGGCCTTTCACCGGCTCCGTCGTCACCACGTGGATCACCTGGTTGGCCGGCGGCGGAGGCGTGTGGATGCAGGCGCCGAAGTAGGGGACCAGCAGGAACTCGGTGGTGCTGCGGGACGCACCGCCCAGCGGCACCACATAGCCGGGAATGCGGATGCGGCGGCCCGCGAGCGACGCGTCGGCCGGTGCCTGGTCGAGCACCTCGCGCATCTGGGCGAGCAGGGCGCGTGCGCGCGGGTCGCTGTCGCCGATGCCAGTGTGCCGCTGCTGAAGCGTGCGAATGCGCTCGGCCGGGTCCCAGCCGGAGGGCACCAGGTCGGACCAGCGCATCTGCTCGAAAGCCGGGTCGCCTGCATACGGCTCGGGCGCGGGCTGCTGGCGGAAGTCCAGCGTCTTGCGGGCGCTCGGGACCACGATTGCCGCCAGGACGATGGTCACCACGGTGGCGAGAACCGCAAGCGCGGGAATCTTCCAGCCCGTCCTGGCACCGGCATCGGCACCGGCATGGGCATCCCCGCGAAGGTGCGGAAACTGGGTCTCCAGTGAACCTCCCTGGTGGACGGGCCTCATGTCGCCGCCTCCAGGTCACCCGCCGCGGCCTGGTTGAGCTCCGCCAGGGCAACACGCCGGCCGAACCGCGCGGCGAGCCTCTCGTCGTGGCTCACGAAGACCAGCGTGCTGCCCGACGCGTGGCACTGGGTGAGCAGCAGATCCATGAAGCCGTCGCGCAGCGCGGCATCGAGCGCCGAGGTGGGCTCATCGGCGATCACGAGCTCCGGGCTGCCGATGAGCGCGCGGGCCGCCGCGACACGTTGCTGCTGACCCACCGACAGCTGTGAGGCACTGCGCGCCCAGAGCGATCGGTTCAGGCCGACCTGGTCGAGCAGCGACTGCGCCGCCTGCGCGGGCGAGCCGGCTGCCGCCGTTGCGCGCGTCCGGCGCACGGCCGAGAAGCGGCACGGCAGCAGGACGTTGTCGAGAACGCTCAGGTACGGCAGCAGGTTGAACTGCTGGAACACATAGCCGACGTGGTCGGCACGAAACGCGTCGCGCCTGGCGCCGGACAGCGCGGCCCAGTCGGTGCCGAGCAGCTTCACCCCGCCCTGGCGCGGGAGCAGCACACCCGCCAGCAAGCCGAGCAGCGTGCTCTTGCCGCAGCCGCTCGGCCCATGCAGGAAGACGCTGCTGCCGGCGTCGATGCGCAGCTCGTCGATTGCGATCCCGTCGCGCTCGCTGCCGGGCCACCGGAAGCGCAGACCCACCACCTCGATCATGGCCGGCCCCTAGCGCGCCAGCGACAGCCGGGTGGCCGACGGCTTCAGCGCCCGCTTGAACTGCCCGGTCGACGCTGCGACCTGCACGTCCAGCCGGTGCAGGCGCTTGAACTCGAAGAGGCCGATGTCGATGTGGCGGGCCTTGGTGGCATCGGTGCACGAGAACTCGTAGCTGGCGTCGATGTCGGCGTGGTCCGACTTCGCCTGCGCAGGGTCGACCGGGCCGAGCTTGAGGGCGGCCGAGGCCAGCTCCACCTTGGCAAGCTTGCACTGCGCCGCGGCGTCGATCCTGAACATCGTGTCGGCCGCGTTGAGCCTGGCCACCGCGGCATCGACCTGCTGGCGCTCCTTGTCGTTGCGCGGCGCGCGCTCGAAGCCGACGAGGTTGTCCAAAGGGGACGAGAACTGGAGGCTCAGCCGCTGCGGCTCGATGGCGACGTCGAGCCGTGCATCGCCGTGCGCGTGGGCCTTGCCGGCCGCGTGAGCCGAAGTCGCGGCGATTGCGAGCGCGCAGAAAAGGGCCGGCAGGCCCACGGCGCGCGCCGGGCTCGCCGTGCGGCGAGGGGCTTGGAAGACAAGCATGGAAGTGACCTCTGAACGTGACCGGGACGCTCGACCCACCGGAAACCGGCCTGCGGTCGAGCTCGTCTTGCAAACGATCAGAGGTGCACCGGGGGCCCGCGGCTGCGCGGCGGCACAGGTGTGGCGGTGTGGTCCGGCGGGTTGGCCCAGGCGTGCGCCTCGAAGGCGAGGTCGGACCGCAAGCGCGGTCCTTCTGCGTCGAGGGCAACCCCCAGGCCGACATGGGACAAGGCGAGGCACGACGCGCAGGCCACGGCCGCGCCTCGGTGCTCGGCGTCTCCGTCCGCTGGCGAGGAAGCGGCCGCGAGGTGGCTCAGCTCGTGCAGCACGGCGCCGTGCTGCGCGAGCAACACGAACACCGACAGAAGGAGTGTGCTGAGGAGCTTGCGCATGGAGGGAGGCCGGCGCCGCGGGTGGGCCAGCGCGCTGATTGTGTCAGCTGCGCGCCGAAACGCGCGAGAGAAAGTCGCGCATCAGCGTGACCACCTCGTCCAGGTTCGTCTCCAGCAGCCAGTGCCCGCCGTCGAGCAGGTGCAACTCGGCCTCCGGCAGGTCGCGCAGATAGGCCCGGGCCGACATCTCGGGCATGTAGCGGTCTTGCGGGCCCCACACGATCAAGGTGGGCGGCCGGTGCTCGCGCAGGTAGCGCCGGTGCTCGGGGAACCAGGCGCGGTTCTCGCGCAGGCCGGCGATGAGGTCGATGGCGATCTCCTTGCGCCGGGGCGTGAGCAGCGAGGCGTGCAGCGTCCACAGGTCCGGCGGAATGAGGTCGGCCAGCTCGGGCCTCAGTGCGTTCAGGAATTCCTCGCGGAAGGTCTCGACGTTGATCGCCTTGCCAAGCGCCTGCCGCATCTGCGCCGGCGGCAGCGCCCAGGTCTTCTCGATGTCGGCATACGCCGGGCCGAGCGCGTCTTCGTACGGCACGTCGCCGTTCTGGATGACGAGCCCCGCCACCCGCTCGGGTGCGCGGATCGCGAGCCGTGCGCCGATGGGCGAGCCGAAGTCGTGGAGATACAGCACATACCGGTCGAGCCCGAGCGCGCGGGTGAATCGGTCGAGGAATGCCGCGTAGCCATCGAAGCTGTAGTCGAAGTCGTCCGGCGTCGAGCTGTAGCCCGCGCCCGGGTAGTCGGGCGCGATCAGGCGCCAGCGATCGGCCAGGCGTGGCAGCAGGTTGCGGAACTCGTACGACGAACAGGGGTAGCCGTGCGGCAGCAGCACGACCGGCGCGCGTGGGTCGCCGGCTTCGCGGTAGAAGGTGTCGACGTTGCCGATCTGGATGCGTCGGTGGTGCAGGCGGGTGTCCATGGGCAGGCTCCTCGGCTGCGACGGGTGTCGCATGCACGAGCCTCTCGGCAACCTGCATGCCCAGGGCGCGCCCGCCGGCGCCTGGTCGCTCAGCCCTTGGCCGCCTGCAAGGCCGTCACCAGCGCATGCGCGAGCTCCTCGCGCGAATACGGCTTGGCCAGCAGCTCCCACGACAGCGGCGCGCTCTGGCTCGTGTCGAGCAGCTCGGCCGAGAAGCCCGACATCAGGAGGATCGCGAGCTGCGGCAGCCGCGCCTGCGCTTCGCGCGCAAGCTCGGTGCCGCGCATGCCGGGGCCGAGCGCGATGTCGCTCAGCAGCAGCCCGTAGCCCGCATCCTGCGTGAGCAGCGGCAGCGCCTGCTCGGCGCTCGCGCAGGGCGTGACCTCGCAGCCGAGCGTGGCCAGGAAGCGCATGGCGACCGCCCGAACCTCGGCCTCGTCTTCGACCAGCAGCACCTTGAGCCCGGGCGGGATATCGCCGGGGCTGGCGCCGGCGTCCGCCGCCGCCTGCTCGGCTTCCGCGAAGCGCGGGATGTAAAGCGTGACCGTGGTGCCTTGGCCGACGGTGCTGTCGAGCGTGATGGCGCCATGGGACTGCTTGACGAAGCCGTAGACCGTCGACAGGCCGAGGCCCGTGCCGCGGCCGAGCTCCTTGGTGGTGAAGAAGGGCTCGAAGGCGCGCTCCTTGACCGTGTCGGACATGCCGGACCCGGTGTCCGACACCGAGATGGCGATGTAGGCATCGGGCCGGTCGTGCAGCTCGAAGTCACCGCGCAGCTGCATCGGGAGCGCCGCGCAGAGCTGGCCGCTGAAGCTGAGCGTGCCTCCGTTGGGCATGGCGTCGCGGGCGTTGATGGCGATGTTGAGCAGCGCCGATTCGAGCTGGCCCGGGTCGGCCACGCACGGTGGACAGTCGTCGGGCGCGTGGACCTCGATGCGGATGCGCTGGTCGAGCGTGCGGCGCAGCATGTCGGCCAGCGAGTCGATCAGCACCGGCACGTCGATGCGGGTCGGGCTCAGCACCTGCCGGCGCGAGAACGCGAGCAGCTTGCCGGTGAGCTCGGCGCCGCGCTTGCTCGCACGCGCCGCGGCGCCCACCAGCTGCTGGGCGAAGCCGTCGCCCTCGATCGCGGGCAGCTCCTCCAGCACCTGCAGGTTGCCCTGGATCACGGTGAGCAGGTTGTTGAAGTCGTGCGCGATGCCGCCCGTCAACTGGCCCACGCTCTCCAGGCGCTGCGCGTGGTGCAGCGACTCTTCGGATTGCACGCGCTGCAGCGTGGCGGCCAGCAGGTTGGCGAGCGATTCGAGGAAGCGCACCTCGTCGTCGCCGAAACGCTGCGGCTGCGTCGAGCGCACTGCGAGGGCACCCACCACCTGGCCCTTGTCGGACAGCGGCACGGCCATCGCGCTCACCAGGCCGGCGTCGAGGTAGGCCTGCGGCACGGCGTAGCGCGTCTCGCGGCGGTAGTCGGCCACGATCACGGGCCGCGCATGCTCGTAGACGTAGCCGGGCGGTGTGTCGGGCCGGTTGGGGATGCGCTTGCCGACCGCCTCGCTCGGCAGCAGGCCGGTGCCGGCGGCCACGCGGAACTCGAGCTGGTTGGGCTCGAGCAGGAACACCACCGCCACCTGCACCTGCAGCGCCTCCATGGCCTGCAGCGGCAGTTGCTCCAGCAGCAGGCTGGCATCGCGCGCGTCGACCGCCAGCCGCCCCATGCGCGCCACGCATTCGGCGTAGTGCGCACGTTGCAGGGCTCGCTTCACGCGCGGGTAGTTGCCGATGCCGCGGATGGCCACCACCACGTGCGGCAGGCCCTGGCTCGTGAGCGGGCTGAGCGAGATCTCGACCATCACCTCGCTGCCATCGCGCCGCTTGGCCACGAGCTCCATGTCGGTGCCCATCGGCCGCGGTCGGGGGCTCTTGGCGTAGCCCGCGCGGTATTCGGCGTGGCGCGGGCGGATGCTGTCGGGCACCAGCGCATCGACCGAGAGTCCCACGAGCTGCTCGGCGCTGTAGTCGAGCAGGGCTTCGGCGGCCGGGTTGGCAAGCTCGATCACGCCCTGGCCGTTGACGAGCAGCAGCGCGTCGGGATAGGCCGCGAAGATCGACCTGAAGAGCGCCGGCTCGTCGACGCCTTGCAGGTTCATGCGGGGCTCACCGGTGGCACGAACACATACCCCGCGCTGCGCACCGACTTGATGATCTGCGGCTGCTCGGGGTCGGCCTCGATCTTCTTGCGCAGGCGGCCGATCTGCACGTCGATCGTGCGGTCGAAGGGGCCCGCCTCGCGGCCACGGGTCTGCTCCAGCAGGAAGTCGCGCGAGAGCACGCGGCCCGGGTGCCGGGCCAGCACGCACAGCAGGTCGAACTCGCCCGAGGTGAGCGCCACGTCGTGCCCCTCGGGGTGGATCAGGCGGCGGGCGGCGCTGTCGAGCTGCCAGCCTTCGAACTTCAGCCGGTCGGGGCTCGCGGGAGGTGCCGGTGCAGCGGCCGCGGGTGCGGCAGGCGAGCCCTCGATGCGGCGCAACACGGCCTTGATGCGCGCCACGAGCTCGCGCAGGTCGAAGGGCTTGGTCACGTAGTCGTCGGCACCGACCTCCAGGCCCACCACCTTGTCGACCGCATCGCCGCGGCCGGTCACGATCACCAGGCCGCAGCGCCAGTGCTCGCGCAACTGGCGGGCGATGACGAAGCCGTCTTCGCCGGGCAGGCCCAGGTCGAGCAGCACCAGGGCCGGCGTGTCCCGGGCCATCAGCTCCATCAGCGCGCGGCCGTTGTGGAGCTGGCTCACGCGGTAGCCGTGCGTCTTGAGGTAGTTGCCGAGCAACTGGGTGATGTCGAGCTCGTCGTCGAGGACGGCGATGTGGGTGGCGTGGGTGGTCACGGCAGAAGGTTAACCCGGTGCCGGCCCGTTCAGGCGGTCTCGACCTTCACGCCGCCGGTGCGCAGGGTCTTGAGCGTGCGCGCCGGCGTGCCGCGCGGCACGACGAGCTGCGTGATGTCGCGCAGCGTCGTCACGAGAAACGGCGAGGCCGCGAGCAGCTTCTCCGACGAGGCCAGCACCACCGTCTCGGCCGCGCGGTTGTGCAGCGCGCGCTTGACCGCCGCTTCTTCCGCGTCGCCGGTGCTCAGGCCCGCTTCGGGGTGCACGCCGGTCACGCCCATGAAGTAGAGGTCGGCCCGCAGGCGCGAGGCGGCGTCGATCAGCTCGGCGCCCACGTTGACCATCGAGTGGCGGAAGAGCCGCCCACCGAGCATCAGGATGTCGATGTGCGGGTGCGCCGCGAGCGCCACCGCGACGGTGGGGCTGTGGGTGACGAGCGTGGCGCGCAGGCCCGGTGCGAGGTGGCGTGCTACCTGGAGCGCGGTGGTGCCGCCGTCGAGGATCACCACCTGGCCCGGCTGGACCATCGCGGCGCCGGCGCGGCCGAGCGCGATCTTCTCGTCGGGCGACACGCTCTCGCGCACCTTGAGGTCGGCCATCGCGGCCGAGGCGGGCAGGGCGCCGCCATGCACGCGCTGCAGCTTGCCGGCCTGGGCCAGCTCGCGCAGGTCGCGCCGGATGGTGTCCTCGGAGGTGCCGAGTTCCTGCGCGAGGTCCTTCGCGACGATCTGCCCTTCGGCGGCGAGGCGTTGGAGGATGAGCTGCTTGCGTTGCACGGTGAGCATGGGTGCGGATTCTCGTCGGGGGCTTGTGCTCGTGCGCATGGGTGCCTATGATTGCACGAAGTTGCACGAAACTACATGAGGTTGCCATGACCACAGATCGCCCGAACCGACCCCTTCTCGTCCTCATCGCCGGCCCCTACATGTCGGGCACCAACGGTGACCCGGCGCGCATCGCCGCCAACCGCGCCGAACTCGAGCGCCATGCGCTGCCCATCTACGAGCGCGGCCACCTGCCGCTCATCGGCGAATGGATGGCGCTGCCGATCATCCATTCGGCGGGTGGCAAGGAGCATGGCGATGCGGTGTTCCAGGCCTACCAGTACCCGGTGGCGCACCGCCTCATCGAGCGCTGCGACGCGGTGCTGCGCCTGCCCGGCGCCTCGCGTGGGGCCGACATGGACGTCGCGCGCGCGAAGGAGCTGGGCCTGGCCGTCGTCTACGACGTGAACGAGCTGCCCTTGCGCGCGGCCTGAGCGTCGGCGAGCGCCGACGGTGGCGGCAGTGGCTCGTCTGCCAGCGGCGGCCATTGCGAGAGCGGCGCATCGCGCAGGAGCTGCTCCACGAGCTGCGTGTCGACCGGCTTGAGCAGGTGGTGGTCGAAGCCAACCGCACCTGATTTGCGCCGGTCTTCCGCCTGGCCCCAGCCGGTGAGCGCGATGAGCGTCACGTCCTGCCCGCCATCGCTGGCACGCACCGCACGCGCGACGTCGTAGCCATCGAGCTTGGGCATGCCGATGTCCAGCAGCATCACGTCGGGCTTGAAGCGCCGCGCCAGGGCCAGGGCCTCTTCGCCATCGAAGGCGATGATGGTCCGATGGCCCAGCATCTCGAGGATGAGGCTCAGGCTGCGGGCGGAGTCGCGGTTGTCGTCGGCCACGAGCACGCGGCGCTGCTGCGCCGGTGCCACCGCCGCGGCATCGTCGCCCGTCGCGGCGTCGTCGCTCGTCGCCTGGGCGATCGGAATGTGCACCGTGAACTCGCTCCCCTGGCCACGGCCGGCGCTGCGAAGCGTGATGTCGCCGTCGTGCATCTGCGCGAGCCCGCGCGCGAGCGCGAGGCCGATGCCCAGTCCGCCTTGCGAGCGGTGCACCTGCGTGAACATGTCGAACACCTGCTGCTGGAGCGCCGGGTCGATGCCCAGGCCGGTGTCGGCGATGCGCACCAGCGCCTGGCCGCCCTCGTGGTCGACGCGGACGGAGACCGTCCCTCCGCTCGGCGTGAACTTGGCCGCGTTGTTGAGCAGGTTGATGAACACCTGCGCCAGCCGCGTGAGGTCGGCATGCACGACGATGTGCTCGGAGGGCAGCTCCACCTTGAGCTCGTGGCCGGCCTGCTCGACGAAGGGCCGGCTCGCCTCGAGCGCGTGCTGGAGCACCTGCACCAGCGACACGTGCCGGCGCTGCAGCTCCACCTTGCCGCGGCTGATGCGGCTCACGTCGAGCAGGTCGTCGATCAGGCGGACCATGTGCGTCAGCTGGCGGTCCATCATCGAGCGCACGCGCTCCTGCATCGCGGGGTCGTTCACCCGGCGCAGGATCTCCAGCCCGTTGCGCAAGGGCGCCAGCGGGTTGCGCAGCTCGTGGGAGAGCGTGGCGATGAAGGCGCTCTTGCGGTCGTCCACGTCGCGCAGGGCCGCGTGGCTCGCTTCGAGCTCCTTGCGCGCGAGCACCTGGCGGGAGATGTCGCGCAGGTAGCAGACGAGGCCATGGCCGCCGTCGGGCATGGGGATGCGGTCGACGCGCCACTCGTAGTACTCGACCACGCCGCGGTCGCGCCGGCGTTCGGCGGTCTCGGGCGCGGCGTAGGGCTCGCCGGTGACGAGCGTGTGCCGGAAGATGCGCTCCACCTTGTCGGCAAAGGGCTTGTCCCACAGCAGGTGCATGACCTCGCCGAGGTCGCGCCCGACGATGCCGCCTTCCACGTTGCTGAAGACCGGCAGCGCCACCGGGTTGGCCTGCAGGATGCGGAAGTCGGCCCCGATCAGCACCGCGCCCACCGGCGCGTGGTTCAGCAGCGCCGCCATCTGGTCGCTGTGCTCGCGCAGGCTGGCGATGGCGTGGCTGCGGATGACCTCGCCGGCCAGCAGGCTGCTCACGCGGCTGCGCAGCTCGCGTGCGCTGAAGGGCTTGACGAGGTAGTCGTCGGCGCCGGCCTGGCGTCCTTCGATGCGCGCCTCTTCGCCGGCGCGCGCCGAGAGCATGAGGATGGGCACCGACTGGAGCGATGCGTCTTCCCGCAGTGCGCGCATCAGGCCGAAGCCGTCGAGCCTAGGCATCATCATGTCGGTCACGACGAGGTCGGGCCGCGCCTCGCGCGCCAGCGCCAGCGCTTCCACGCCGTCGTGTGCCGTCACCACCTCGTGCTCGGGCTCGAGCAGTCGCTGCACGTAGTGGCGCAGGTCGGCGTTGTCATCGGCCAGCAGGACGCGCGCGCGCTTGAGGCCGGGCACCGCGACCGCGGGCTCGGTGGCCTCGGGCTCCAGCAGCCAGCCCAGGGCCTCCTGCACGTAGCTGCGCGAGTGGTGCGACGGGCCGGCCGCGTCGGGCGAGCGCTCCACCTGCTCGATCGGCAGGTGCGCGTAGCCGGTGGGGACGTCGACGGTGAAGATGGAGCCGCGGTCGATCTCGCTCTCGACCCTGATGCTGCCGCCATGCAGCTTCACCAGCTCGTGCACGAGCGCGAGCCCGATGCCGCTGCCTTCGTGGCTGCGGCCGCGGCCGTCCTGCACGCGGTGGAAGCGCTCGAACACACGCTCGAGCGAATCCGCCGGGATCCCCACGCCGGTGTCGGCGACCTGCAGGCGCAGCCGCTCATCGGTGATGTCGACCGTGACGACGATCTCGCCCGCGAGCGTGTACTTCACCGCGTTGGACAGCAGGTTGAGCACCACCTTTTCCCACATGTCGCGGTCGACCCAGGCCCAGGCCGGCTCGGGCGGGAGGTGCACGCGCAGCGAGAGGCCCGCGCGTTCGCAGGCGGCGCGGAAGCTGCTCGCCAGGTCGGCGGTGAGGTCGGCCACGTCGGTCTGCTGGTAGCGCGCGTTGGCGCGGCCCGACTCGATGCGGGCGAAGTCGAGCAGGGTGTTCACGAGCTTGAGCAGCCGCTCGCCGTTGCGTTGCACCACGCGCAGCGACTCGCGAGCCGGCTCGGGCGCGCGTGACATCGCTTCGTCCAGCGGGCCGAGCATCAGCGTGAGCGGCGTGCGGAACTCGTGGCTCACGTTGCTGAAGAACTCGGTCTTGGCACGGTCGAGCTGCGCGAGCGACTCGGCGCGCGCGCGCTCGTGCTCGGACGCCTGCGCATCCGCGATCGCGGTGCCGATGTGGCGGGCCACCATGTCGAAGAAGATCCGGTAGGCCGCGTCCAGCGGCTGCCGCGGGCTCACCCCGGCGATCAGCACGCCGGCAAGACCCTCGCGCGTGCTCGCCGGAATGGGCAGCAGCAGCGCGCAGGTGGCCGGCTCGGGGTAGGGCCCGCCGGGCAGGCTCAGGCCGGCGGGCGCGAGGTCGGCCAGCTCGACCACCTCGCGCGTCCGCACAACGGTGGCCAGCGGCCACGGCGTGCCGGCCGCACGGTCCAGCGGCACGGTCGGAGGCAACTGCGACGGCGGCAGCGCGTGCGTCGACGCCGCGAGCCGGGCGTGCCCGCCATCGACCCGGTAGACGGCCGCGAAGGGCACGTCGTGCCGGTTCGTCGCAAGCGCCTGCACCGTCAGCCGGCAGGCGCCTTCGACGCTGCGCACCTCGGCGTTGCGCAGGCCGAGCTTGCGCAGGCTTTCGAGGCGGCGCGGCCCGATGACCTGGCCGGTGGTCTCGGTGCAGGGGGTGAAGACGCCTTCGACGCGTGTCCCGTCGACCGACAGGATGGGCGAATAGGTGTAGCGGACGTAGACCTCTTCGCGCGGCAGCCTGCGGTTGAAGAAAAACGGCGTGTCCTCGGGCACGGTCGGGATGCCGGTCGTCATCACGCCGTCGAGCAACGGGCCGATGACGTCCCAGATCTCCGGCCAGCCCTCGCGGCCGGGCCGGCCCAGCACGCGCGGGTGCTTGGCATCGCCCAGGAAGGAGATGTAGGCGTCGTTGTAGAGCATGGTGAGGCTCTGGCCCCACCACAGGACCATGGGGAAGCGCGTCGTCAGGCAGAGGTTGAGCGCGATGCGCAGGTTCTGCGGCCAGTGCTCAGGCTGGCCGAGGTCGCTCGCCGACCAATCGAATGCGCGCATGCGGCGAGCCATCTCGCTGTCGCCCGGGAAGATCCGGACGAGCTGGTCTTCGGGAAGGGGCATGCACCACTCCAGTAGGGCTTCCGTCCCATTCTGCGCGGGCGCAATCCCCCGCGGCAGAAAGGGCCAAGCCGCTGGCGGGACTTGGCCGCGCAGATGCGTGGCGGTTCAGGAGCCCGTCTGCGACAGGACGTCGAGCTCGCCGAATTGGCTGCAGCTGCGGCACACCGTTTGCTCGGGCGCTTCGAGCAACTCGTCCCAGCCAATGGGTTCCTGGCATTCGTCGCAGAGGCCGTAGCGGCCGTTGCCCATGCGGGCCTGGGCCTGGCGCACGGCGGCGAGCGCCTGTTCGGCGCGCTCGATGCGGGCCAGCGTGGCTCCGCCGTCATCGGGTTTCTTGTCGTCCATCATCGCGCGCTGCGCATGCGCCGAGAGTCGGCTGCGCTGTGCGCGGATCTCTTCGCCGAGGTAGAGCGAGCGCTCTCGCAAGCGGCTCTGGAAGAGGGCCAGGAGGATCATGTCCGGTTCGGCCGGATGCGGGGGAAGATCCTTGCTTCGGCTGGTCATGCGTGATCTCCATGGAGTGCATCGCCTCCTTTGACTGCCCGGCACAGCTTGAAGGCTTGCACGGCCAGCGTCGTTGAGAACGATCAATTTCTATCGAGATGCAGCTCCGGGCGCAGGCGCCCGAGCCCTGAACATAGCCGCTGATCTGCGTGGCGACAAGCAGTGTCACGTGTTGCACTGCCGCACGTCATGGCCTTGTCAAGCATCGATATGCGCAACGGGTGCAGGGGCATTGCGCCAAGCCGCGTGGTGCGCGCTTCAATGCGGGTTCGCCGCACTCACGAGGAGACACCCCATGGCAAGCAGGAACCAGAAGGCGGCCGCATCGCGCACGAGCGCGCCGGCCGCATCGATGCCCATGTTGGCAGCGGCGGAGTCGTCAGGCTTCGCCATGGCGCAGGAGCAGATGCAGTCGTTGATGAGCCTCGCGGACGTGGTGCTCAAACGGGCGGAGGAGTTGCGCCGTTGCCAGCTCGAAACCGCCCAGCAGGCGCGCAGGCGGCACGACAAGGCCCGTGCGGATGTGGCGTCAGCCGGCAACCCGACCGAGCTCCTGAACGTGCAGGCGGAATTGCTGCGCGACGACCTGGAAAGCGCAAGCCAGTACTGGCAGCGCATGACCTCGATCTGCACCGCCGCGCAAGCCGAGACACTCGAGCACATGACCCGGGCCGCCGGCTTGCTCGCCCGCGCGGCCGGCACGGCCACCACGCCGGAGAACGGGAGCGTGGGCAAGGTGACCGAGGCGGCGTCAACCGAGAAGCCCGATGGCGCCGAGGCGGCGCAGGCGTGGAACCGCTGGGTCGACCTCGGGCGGCAGTGGTCCGACATGCTGTACCGCACCGAGGCGGCCCTGCACTGAACCACCCCGCCGGGATCACTCGGCGGCCGGCTCCACCCAGTGCGACTGTCCGCTCTTGACGATGGTCACGGGCACCGGCGAGCCGCGCAGCACGCGCTGCGACACCGAGCCGAGCAGCACGCTGCGTGCGAGGCCCCGGCCGCGCGCGCCCATCACCACCGCGTCGCAGTCGAAGCGCTCGCCTGCCTCGAGGATCGTGGGCGCAGGTTCGCCGCTCAGCAGCTCCTTCTCGAACTCGATGTCGGCCTGGCGCAGCAGGTCTTCGGCAGCCTCGAGCGAATGGTGGCCGGCCGCGCCGCTCACGCGTTCCAGCACGTCGGCGCTCGGAGCGAGCACCATCTCGTAGAGGTAGGTGGGCTCCTGCACGTTGACGAGCACGACACTGGCGTCGAGGCCGTTGCGCACGAGGGCCAACACGTGGCGCACCGCATCGAGCGCGTGCTCCGAGCCATCCACCGGCAGCAGGATCTTCATGGGCAACCTCCAGGGTCGGGCATCCGCAGCTTACGCGCCGTATTTCGCAAAGCCAAGGTGAATGTAGAGGCGGCGGGGCCGGCACGCTCTGGCACACTGGCTTGCACCGGCTGGTGCCTGACCTGAGATCTGCACGGAGTGTCTTCCTTCATGAACGTTCGATTCCTCATCCTGGCCCTGCTGGCCGGCCATGCCGGCCTCGCGTCGGCACAGCAGATGTACAAGTGCGGCAACACCTTCAGCCAGACGCCGTGTGCGCCGGATGCCGTGGCCAGGCCGGTGCAGCCGTCGGCCGCGCCCGAGACGCCTGCGGGCGGCCTCGCCGGCTACGAGCTGTGCGCCGCGGCGGCGCGGAAGATGGTGCGGACGCCCGAGCCCGAGACTGCGCGCATCCAGCCCATCGGCGAGCGGCGCAGCGAGGTCATCCAGTACGCCGGCAAGCCGATCGCCACCCACCGCTACGACCTCTCGGTCGATGCCAAGACGCCCTACGGCGTGTACTCCGGGCTCCAGCCCTACGCCTGCTGGCTGAGCGAAGACCAGCGTCGGGTGCTGCAGTTCCGCTCGTTGCGCGACTGACCGACATCTCGGCGCAGCGGCGGCACCGATCTTGCCGCGGCCTGCGTCATGGACCAACTCTTGAACGCCGTGCAATGGCCGGCCATGCTCGTCACCTTGCTGGCCTCCTGGCTGGTGGCGTCGAAAAACCCGAGGCGGCGCGCCTTCGGTTTCTGGTGCTTCATCGGGAGCAACCTGCTGTGGGTGGCCTGGGGCTGGCATGCGCAGGCCTACGCGTTGATCGCCCTGCAGGTGGGCCTGTTCCTGCTCAACCTGCGCGGCGCCAAGAAGGCCGACGAAGCCTCGGCGCAGCAGGGCGGCTGAGTTGCTCGATGCGCCACCCCTTGCAGCAAGGGCGTGGCGAGCTTGCGCATGCCCTCAGTGGGCGAGCAGCACCGGTACCGTCATCGAACGGAGCACGGTGCGCGTGGCGCCGCCCAGCACGAGCTCGCGCGCGCGGCTGTGGCCGTAGCAGCCCATCACCAGCAGGTCGCTGCCGAGGTCGGTGGTCAGCGAGAGCAGCCGCTCGCCGGCCTGGCCGGGGCCGTCGCCGTACCAGTGCAGCGTGGCGCTGATGCCGTGGCTGGCGAGGTACTGCTCCAGCTGGGCCCGGTCGGCCGCGGCCTGCACCGCGCCCTGGGGGTCGTTCCAGCTCACCACGTGCACCTGCTTCGCATGGGCGAGCAGGGGCAGGGCGGCGCCGAGGGCGCGGGCCGATTCGCGGCTGGCGTTCCAGGCCACGAGGACGTTGTGCCCGACCGTGCGCACGTCGCCGGTGTAAGGCACGACGAGCGCCGGCTTGCCGCTGTCGACCACCACCGACTCGACGAAGTCGGCCGGCACGTCGCGCGCGGTGGCCGAGCCGGGCTCGTGCTGGCCGAGCACCACGAGGTCGGCGCACAGGGCCGCCTGGGCCACGCCCCAGGTCGGCGGCTCGGTGCCGAGCTCGCGCCAGTCGATCAGCGGGCCTGCCTCCTTGCTGAAGCGGTCGAAGGCCGACAGGGCGCGCTCGCGGCGGTCGGCGTCGAGCTTGAGGACGAAAGCCCCGGCCTGCGAGCTCTCGGCGGCGGTGAAGGGCATCTCGGCGAAGCTCGAGGTCACGGCGAAGAGGCCGGTGACACGCGCCTCGTGCGTGATGGCGAGCTGCCGCGCCACCTGGAGCCGCACCGCGCAGCGGGGCGACGCGTCGAGGTGCAGCAGGATGTGCTTGATCGGGCTCATGACGGTCTCGCCGCGGCCATCAGCGCACGATGAGCACCGGCGTCGCGCAGTGCCCGAGCACGCGCGAGGTCACCGAGCCCATCACCAGCGAGCTGAGCGGCGAGTGCCCGTGCGAGCCCATCATCACCAGGTCGTACTGGCCTTCCTTGGCGGTGGCGGCGATCGTGTCGGCCGCGTTGCCCACCTTGGTGACGAAGGTCGGCTTCCACTGGCGCTCGGCGGCGAAGCCGCGCACGGTCTTCAAGACCTCCTCGGCCTGGTCGTCGTAGTACTTCTGCAGCGAGGCGCGGTCGATGTAGCCGGTGACGTGCGGCGGCACCGCCGTCACGACCGTGAGCGCGGTGAACTCACCCGTTGGGCCGAGCAGCTCGGGGTGCGCCGCCAGGTAGGCGAGCATGCGCTGGGTGTACTGGCTGCCGTCGACGGCGAGAAGGATTTTCATGGTGAGGCCTCGCGGGGTGATGACGAGGCCCTACGGTACGCCCCTGCGCATACCCCGAGGCTTGATCGGGGTCAATTCAGGGGCATGGACCCTCAGTCGACGATGGCCGAATAGACGAGGTTCTTCAGCTGCCCGCGGATGTTGAAGGTGCCCGAGGGCACGAGCTGCGTCATGAAGATCACCACCAGGTCTTCGATCGGGTCGACCCAGAAGATGGTCGAAGCCATGCCGCCCCAGTAGAAGTCGCCGGGGCCGTAGCTGCCCGCCGCCACTTCGCTGATCGTGGTGGCAAAGCCCAGGCCGAAGCCGATGCCTTCGTTGGCGGTCTCGGAGAAGTTGCCGAGCGCAACCTGCGTCAGGTCTTTCCCGCCGGGGAGGTGGTTCTGCGTCATCAGGCGCAGCGTGCGCGGGCCGATGATGCGGGCACCGTCGAGCTCGCCGCCGCGGCGCAGCATCTCGCAGAAGCGGTGGTAGTCGGCCATCGTGCTCACCAGCCCGCCGCCGCCCGAGACGAAGACCGGCGGCTTCGCGTACGTGCTCGCCTGCGGGTCGTCCATCAGCGCGAGCGTCTTGTCTTCGCGGCGGATGTAGTTGGCGGCGAAGCGGTCGACCTTGTCGGGCGCGATCTGGAAGGCGGTGTCCTTCATGCCCAGCGGGTCGAAGATGTGCTTCTGCAGGTAGTCCTCGAAGGGCATGCCCGAGATCGCCTGCACCAGGTAGCCGCAGACGTCGGTCGAGAAGGAATACATCCAGCGCTCGCCGGGCTCGTAGCGCAGCGGCACCTGGCCCAGCTTCTTGACGAAGCTCTCCAGGTCTTGCCGTGCACCGCGGGTGAGGCCCAAGTCGCCGTAGACCTGATCGACCGGGTGCAGCGTGGCGCCGGGGA
Source organism: Piscinibacter sp. HJYY11 (assembly GCF_016735515.1). Lineage (NCBI taxonomy): Bacteria > Pseudomonadati > Pseudomonadota > Betaproteobacteria > Burkholderiales > Sphaerotilaceae > Piscinibacter > Piscinibacter sp. HJYY11. The sequence goes on from NZ_JAERQZ010000001.1 coordinate 431,937, forward strand.
TGGCGAGCGGCCCGCCGCCGTAGGTGATGCCGCCGCTGTGGTTGAGCATGTTGCGGAACGAGACCGGCCGGTCGGGCACCTTGGTCTGCATCGTCGGGCCCGAGCCCGAGACCCACACACGCTGCTTCTTCCACTCGGGGATATAGCGCGAGACCGCATCGTTGAGCTGGAAGTGCCCCTGCTCGTAGAGCTGCATCAGCGCGATCGAGGTGATCGGCTTGGTCATCGAGTAGATGCGGAAGATGGTGTCGTCGCGCAGCGGCTTGTTGCGCTCACGGTCCATCAGGCCCAGTGCGCTCTGGTAGGCGATCTTGCCGCGGCGAGCCACCAGCGTCTGGCAGCCGGGGAGCTTGCCGGGCTTGATGTAGTGCTTGTGGAGGTGCTCGGTGATGAGGGCGAGACGGTCGGCATCCAGACCAGTGCTGTTGCTCATGCCGGCACCGCCATCATGTTTTCGAAGTTGGTGCGGTAGAACATTTCCTTGGCGTCCTCGGTGATGTCGGTGAAGGTGCGCTCGAAGCGGCCGATGGGGTCGTTGGTGCCCTCGGGGTGAGGGTAGTCGCTGGAGAAGAGAAAGAGCTCGGGCCCCGCGTCGCGGATCATGCGGCCCACATCCTCGCCAGGGAAGGGCGTGAACTTCACGGCGCGGCGGATGTACTCCGACGGCTTCATCGGCATCGCCGCCAGCGTCGGGTCGCCTTTCCTGAAGATGCGCTGCGAGAGGTCGAGCATGCGCAGGTACTCGGGCACCCAGCCGGCGCCGAGCTCGATCACGCCGCCCCGCAGCTTGGGGAAGCGCTCGAACACGCCATCGAAGACGAGCGAGGTCAGGAACTGCTGCGGCCCGATCGCCAGCACCATGAAGTCGCGCACCCGCAGGTTCTCGCCGTCTTCGGCGCCGGTGATGTCTTTCGGCTTCGGCAGGCCGTTGTTCTCGTACTCGGGGATCTTGGTCTTGCTGTTGGGGCCCACGTGCAGCATGAAGGGCACGCGCAGGTCGCAGAAGGTCTGCCAGACGATGTCGAGGTCGGGATGGCCCGGCGACTTGTTGCCCGCCGGCATGCCGGGGATCCAGAACGCGCCGCAGCCCAGGCGCACGCCTTTCTTCATCTCCTCGACGCAGCGCCTGGGGTCGGCGAGCGAGAGCTGGCCCACCGCGATGAGCCGGTCGTCACCGGCGCAGAACTCGCCCATCGCGCGGTTGTGCGCGCGAACGCCGCCGTAGCGCACGTCCATGTCTTCGTGGTGAAGGTACTGGCCGGCGCTGAAGGTGGAAAACACCAGCTGGCGGTGGAAGCCCAGGTCGTCGAGTGCGGCCTTGCGTTCTGCGGCATCGAACGCTCCCGGCGCACTCCAGCCCTTGAGGCCGTGCACCACGTCGTTCGGCTGCTCGCCGCGCGCGGCACGCGCCTTCTGCTTCTCGACTTCCTGGTGGATGAACTCGTAGCTGTTGGTCGCCGACTTTGACAGGTTGAGCGGCGGCATCCTGTCGCGCAACTCGGGGTCGGTGTGGCGGGCGATCCAGTCGACCGTCTCCATGATGTGGCTGTCGGCGTCGTGGCAGACGCGGTTGGCGGCGTAGGGCATCACGAGTCTCCTTGCGCCCTGCGTGGGGCAGGGTCTGAAAATTAGTATAACGATCGTGTAATAGCCCGCGCCCGGGGCAACCCGGAGATCGAGAGGTGATCAGGCCTCAGGCCTTGCGGCGCCTGGTGGCTGGGGCGGGGGCTTTGGCGTTCGCCTTGGGCTTGCCGGCCGGGACCTGCTGGGCCTCCAGCGCATGCCAGCCGCCCATCACGAAGTCGCTCCAGACCTGCGCCGCACGCTCGGCGCTGATGCCGGCGCGCTTCAAGGCGCGTGACGAGAGGATCGGCGCGTTGACCGTCATCACCGTGCAGATGAAGGCGACGTCTTTCGGCACGCCGTAGGTCTTCATCAGGCGCTTGATGAAGTGCTCGGTGATGGCGCTGCGCTCGTTGCGCTCGCGCTGGTGCACGAGCTCGGCCACGCTGCGGTCGCTCGCCAGCAGGCGGATCACCGGGCCGCGTTCGTACAGGTAGTTGAAGGCGTTGCGGTTGGAGGCGCGGATCAGCGGCTCCATCGGCACGTCGGCGGGCAGCACGTCGAGCTTGTGGCTGCCGAGGTAGACGTATTCGCGCTCCAGCACGGCACGCAGCAGGTCTTCGCGGCGCGTGAAGTATTTGTAGACCAGCGGCTTGCTCACCCCGGCCTCGTGGGCCACGTTTTCCAGCGTGAAGGTCGACAGGCCCTTGTCGACGATGTAGGAGACGGCACTGTCGAGGATCTGCTCGCGCCGTGCCTCGGGCGACATGCGGCGGGCGCGGGTGGCGGGAGCTTTCGTGTCGGCAGGGTCGGACATGCGCTGGGACGGAACGGAAGAGGGCGGGACGGGGCGCTGCGCCGGGAGCATAGGGCAGCCCTTCGTGAACAAGCTGTCATTCCGTTCAGATTCACCTCAGGGCTTTCCCGTCTCAACGACTAGCACGACCGGCCGATATCGAACGTAGCCGATCTCCCGGGCAGGCTCCTCGCCCGGTCTCCACGAACAAGGTCCACACCACATGACGAAGCCCGACAAGCCGGCAGTCCCGAGCGCGCCCACCCAGACGACCGACGTGGTGCTCTACCGCACCGAACAGGCCTGCGTGTTGCGCCGCACACAGGCAGACGGCCAGCGCGTGGTGGTGAAGCAGGCCATCGGCGCGCCCGCCGTGCGCCGCCTGGGGCATGAGCTGACCATGCTGAAGCGCGTGGCCCACGTGGCCGGCGTGCCGGCGGTGATGGACACCCCGGCGGCCGACACCCTGGTGCTGCGCGACGACGGCGGCATCGCCCTCACCGACTATCTGCGCGACAGGACGCTGAGCACCACGCAGGCGGTTGACTACGCGCTCGGCGCGGCGCGCATCCTCGCGGCCGTGCACAAGGCCGGCGTGGTGCACAAGGACATCGGCCCCGGCAACCTGCTGATCCACCCCGAGACGCTCGCCCCGACGCTGATCGACTTCAACATCTCGGTGCTCGCCGGCGCCGAGGCGGCCGCGGCCGCCGATGCCGAGATCTCCGGCACCTGGGCCTACATGTCGCCCGAGCACACCGGCCGCACCGGGCGTGCGCCCGACGCGCGCTCCGACCTTTATTCCTTCGGCATGACGCTGTACCAGGTGCTGGTGGGCCGCAAGCCCTTCGAGACCGAAGACCTGCTCGAGCTCGTGCACGCGCACCTGGTGCAGATGCCCGAGGCCCCCGCCACGCTCGTGCCGGAAGTGCCGGCCGTGCTGTCCGACATCGTGATGCGCCTCGTGGCCAAGGAGCCCGAGAAGCGCTACCAGAGCGCCGAAGGCCTCGCGCAGGACCTGCAGCGCCTGCAGCGCGGGCTGGCCGCGGAGACGGTCGAATCGTTCGAGCTCGGCGCCTTCGACTTCGGTGCCGAACTGAAGGCGCCGGCCGGTCTGGTCGGGCGCGACAAGGAGATCGAACGACTGCGCGCGGTCTTCGAGGCCGCTCGCGAAGGCAGGACGCCATGGCTGTGGATCCAGGGCGAGGCCGGTGTCGGCAAGTCGGCCCTGGTCGATGAACTCCGCAGCATCGCCGCCACGCGCCGTGCCTGGTATGCCGGCGGGCGTTTCACCGCCGCGTCGGCCAGCGACAGCGCGCATGCGCTCGCCGGCTTCAGCGGCCTCGGCCGCCAGCTCGTGGCCTTGCCGACCGGGCAACTCGCGCAGGTGCGCGACAAGCTGCTCGCCGCGCTCGACGGCCGCCTGGGCTATGGCGTGGCGCAACTGCCCGAATTCAGGAGCCTGCTGGGCGAACACCCGGCGGCGGAGCCCGAAGGCGACGCCGACACCGCGATCGCCGACGCCGCCGTGCGCCTGCTGCGCGCGCTCGCCAGCGCCGAGCGGCCGGTGGTGTTGGTGGCCGATGACCTGCAGCATGCGCCGCCGCTGATGTTCAAGCTGCTCGCCGCGCTGAGCACCGAAGCGGCGCGCGCTCTCATCCCCGGTCTGCTGCTGGTGGCCGCGGGCCCGGCCGACCTCGCCGAGCGCGTGCGGGCCTTCGCACCCGCCGACCTCGAGGTCGCGCCGCTCGCCGCAGACGCTGCGGCCCGCATGATCGCGACCATGCTGCGCATGCCGGTCGACCAGGCCAGCCCGCTGGCCGCCTCCCTCGAGCGCCACACGCGGCACTGCCCGGGCCGCATCGTCGCATTGCTCAATGCGCTGCGCGCCGACAGCGTGCTGAGCCTCGGCGATGGCCGCTGGGTGTGGGACGGCGAGGCCGTGCGCCGGTATGTGGGCGCCGCCAGCCCCGCCGAGCTGCAGGCCCGCATCGCCGCGCTGCCGAAGGCGACGGCCGGGCTCGTCCACGCGCTTGCCGCCCTCGGTGGCCACGCCGCATGGGCCGACCTCGTGGCCGCCACCGGCCAGACCCCGGCGCGGCTGCGCAAGGCGCTGGCCGCCGCCCTCGACGACGGCCTCGTGGTCGACGGTGACGACGGCCCGGCGCTGCCGCGCGCGACCGTCGGTGAAGCCGCGCTGGCTGCACTGCCGGCGGCCGAGCGCCATGCGCTGCACCTCGGCTTCGCCCGCAAGCTCGACGCCGCCAAGCGGCCCGAGGCGCTGGTCGCAACGCAGTATTTCCATGCGGGTCTGGCCGCGGATGATGGGCTGGACACCCGCGACCGCCGCCGCGCCGCCGAGCTGCTCGAGCGCGAGGGCGATGCGCTGCGTGCGCGTGGCCAGATCGACCTCTCGGAGCGCTACCTGTCGGTCGCGCTCAGCTCGCTTCGCCTGGTGGCGGGCGCCGACGAGCAGCAACGTGTCTTCGACCTCAGCGTCAAGCGGCTGCAATCCCTCTTCGAGCTGGGCCGTCATGCCGATGTCGACGCTGTCTACCGGTCCTTGCTCGATGCCGGCTTCGCGCCCGAGCTGCTGAGCGGCGCGTTGCGGCACCAGATCTACAGCCTGGTGGCGCGCAGCAAGTTCGCCGATGCGATGCAGGCTGGCCTCGACCTGCTGGCGCGTCTGGAGATGCCCAAGCCGGCCGACATCCGCCCGGACCTCGGCGCCGGCATCGCGCGCCTGGTCGGCTGGTACCGCGGCGACGATCGCCTGCGCGACTTCGATCGCCCCGAGATCAACACCGGCCGCGAGCTGGCCCTGGCGCAGAGCCTGCCCGAGACCACCACGCCCGCCTACTTCGCCGACCCGCCGACCTGGGCCTGGCTCACGCTGATGGCCCACAAGATCTGGGTCGAACACGGGCCGCATCCGCGGCTGGCCGGCTCGGTCGCGTCGCTGCCCTTCGTGCTGGTCGGCACGCCGCAGGATTTCCGCGGCGCCCACGCGGTGGGCCGCCACGTGATCGAGGTGTGCGAGAAGCGCGGCTTCGACCAGGCCCAGGCGCTGGGGCGTTGCATCTTCGCGATCTCGGCGGCGCACTGGGTCGATTCGCTCGAGCTGATCCTCGGCGAGTTCCACCGCGCACGGGCCGACCTGATGCGCATGCGCGAGCCTTTTGTCGCCTTCAGCTACGTCGCCAGCGACGTGGCATTCGACTGCCAGCCCACGCTGGCCCTGGCCATGCCCGAGGTGAAGGCCGGGCTCGACTTCGCCCTCGCACAGCGCAACCTCGACTTCCAGCAGCGCTACCAGCCGCGCCTGCAGCTGCAGCTCGCGCTGCGCGGTGAAACGCGCTCGGCCGGCGCCTTGACCGACGACCACTTCGACGAAGCCGACTACGTGACCAGGATCGACCCGACGGGCACGACCGCGGCCACGTACCACATGGTCGCGACCATCCGGGCCGCGCTGTTCGGCGATGCGCCCGCCTTGGCGAAACACAGTGCAATGGCCGTGGCGCTCGCGCCCCGCACGCCCGGCTACTACTTGAGCGCCGTGGCGCGCGCGCTGCGCGTTCTCTCGCTGGCCGACCAGCTGCGAAGTGCAGCAGAAGAAGACAAGCCCAAGCTCGTCGAAGAGCTCGATGCGACCCTCGCGTGGGTGAAGGCCCGCGCCACCGATGCGCCGGCCAACTTCGCCCACCTCGCGGCCTGGCTCGACGCCGAACGTGCGTGGGCGCTCGAGTCGGTGTGGACGGCGGGTGCCGCCTTCGATGCCGCCGTGACCGCCGCGAAGGACGTGCCGCGCCCGTGGCACAAGGCCTTGATCCATGAGCGCGCCGCGCTCTTCCGCCTGTCGCAAGGCATGGAAGAAGCGGCCAAGCCGATCCTCTTCGCCGCCTGCGAGCTGTACGACGCCTGGGGCGCGGCCGGCAAGGTGAAGGAGCTGCGCCGCCAGCATGCCTTCCTGCGCTCGGGCAAGGGCCTCTCGCGCAGCGATTCGGGCAAGACCACCTCGGTGGTCGGTGCCGAGATGCTCGACCTGATGGCGGTGCTGCGCGCCTCGCAGGCGCTGAGCTCGGAGACGGTGCTGGCCAAGCTGACCGACCGTGTCGGCAAGGTGCTCGGCACCATCACCGGCGCGACCGGCGTGCAGCTGATCGTGCGGCCGGAAGAAGGTTCGGACGACTGGGTGATGGCGCACACGCTGGGCGATGCGAAGCCGCAGACGGTCGAAGAAGCCGGCGCGGCCGGTGAACTCGCGCTGTCGGCCTTCCGCTATGCCGAGCGCACCCGCGAGCTGCTGCTGATCGAAGACGTGGTGCGCGACGAGCGCTTCAACGAAGACGCCTTCGCGCAGAAGCTCGAGCAGTGCTCGATGATGTTCTCGCCCATCGTCAAGCAGGGCCACCTGCACGCGATGCTGGTGCTCGAGAACCGCCAGCGGCGCAACGCCTTCAGCGGCGACCGCCTCGACTCGGTGGCGCTGATCGCCGGCCAGCTCTCGGTGTCGCTCGACAACGCGCTGCTGTATGCGTCGCTCGAGAAGCGCGTGGCCGAGCGCACCGCCCAGCTGCGCCAGAAGACCAACGACATCAACGCGATGCTGCAGAACATGCCGCAGGGCGTGCTGACGGTGGTCTCGGGCGGGGCGATCCACCCCGAGTACTCGGCCTACCTCGAAACCATCTTCGAGACGACCGACATCGCCGGCGTGTCGGTGATGGACCTCATCTTTGCGAAGACCAGCCTCGGCGCCGACCTGCTGTCGCAGGTGGACGCGGCCATTGCCTCGGTGATCGGCGAAGACGAGATGAACTACGAGTTCAACTCGCACCTGCTGGTGGCCGAGCTCGACAAGACGCTGGCCGATGGCAAGGTGAAGTCATTGGCCCTGAGCTGGTCACCCATCGTGGGCGAGGAAGGCAACGTCGACAAGCTCATGCTCTGCGTGCGCGACGTCACCGAGCTCAAGCGCCTGGAAGCCGAGGCCAACGCCCGCAAGCGCGAGCTGCAGGTGATCGGCGAGATCCTGGCGGTGAGCCAGGAGAAGTTCCACGAGTTCATCGACAGTGCGCGCGGCTTCATCGCCGAAAACAAGGCGCTGATCGAGAAGACGGCTGAGAAGAAGCCCGACGCGATCAACCTGCTGTTCCGCAACATGCACACCATCAAGGGCAATGCGCGGACCTATGGCTTCCTTGGCCTCACGAACCAGGTGCATGTGACCGAGCAGCATTACGACGACCTGCGCAAGGACGCGCAGGCGGTGTGGGAACAGGGCGCGCTGCTGGCCGAGCTGGCCCAGGTGCATGAGCTGATCGAGCACTACGCCCACGTGAACGACGTGGTGCTCGGCCGCAAGGGCCCGGGCCGCCGCGCCGCGGTGGAGAAGTTCCTGATGGTCGAGCGCGACACGGTGGCCGAGACGCTCTCGATGCTGATGGGTGTGGACCACAGCGACCCGAACGCCATGCGCCTTGCGCTGCAGCATGTGGGCAGCACGCTGCACATGCTGGGCACCCAGCCGATCGGCGAGATCCTCTCGGGCACGCTCGAGTCGCTGCCCTCACTCGCCAGGGAGCTGGGCAAGGCGCCGCCGCAGGTGCACATCGAAGACCACGGCCTGATGGTGCGCACGCAGGCCTCGTCGCTCTTGAAGAACCTCTTCACCCACCTGCTGCGCAACTCGGTCGACCACGGCATCGAGAAGCCGGAGCTGCGTGCCGCCGCCGGCAAGCCCGACGCCGGCCGCATCGACCTTCGCCTGCACGTGGACGACGGCAAGCTGTGGATCCACCTGAAGGACGACGGCCGCGGCCTGGCCCTCGGCAGGATCCGCCAGCAGGCGATGGAGCAGAACCTGCTGACGCGGGGCGCCAGCACCAGCGCCGAGGAGGTGGCCCAGCTCATCTTCCGCTCCGGCTTCTCGACCGCCGAACAGGTGACCGAGGTGTCGGGGCGCGGGGTGGGCATGGACGCGGTGCGCGCGTTCCTCGAGAAGGAGGGCGGCTCGATCGCCATCCGCTTCCTCGACGACCGTGAGAACGCCGACTTCCGGCCCTTCGAGACGGTGATCGCGCTGCCCGACAAGTTCGCGGCATCGTTGCATGCGGCGATGTCGTTCGACGCGCTGCGCAGCCGCCTGGTCACGAGCAAGGCCTGAGGCACCCTTTCTTGATGCACCGCAAGGAACGGGGCGCAGCCGGCCGGTAGCCTCGCCGGCCATGACTGCGCCACCGTCCTCCGACCACACGCTTCGCCACATCGACCCCCTCATCGCCCCGTCGCTGCAGCGCGGCGGGCTTGCGCCCCTTGCGCTGGGAGACAGGACGCTCCTGCCGGTGGTGCAGGGCGGCATGGGCGTGGGCATCTCGGCGCACCGCCTGGCGGGCGCGGTGGCCCGCCTGGGCGGCGTGGGCACCATCTCGTCGGTGGACCTGCGGCGCCACCACCCCGACCTGATGGCGCGCACCCAGGGCCTGGCGGCACAGGTCGGCCGCGAGGCCGAGGCCAAGGCCTGCATCGACGAAGCCAACCTCGAAGCGCTGGAGCGCGAGATCCGCGCGGCGCGCCGGCACTCGCTGGGCCGCGGGCTGGTCGCGATCAACGTGATGCGGGCGGTGAGCGAGTACGCCGCCTCGGTGAAGCGCGCGCTGGAGTGCGGCATCGAGGCCGTGGTGGTGGGTGCCGGCCTGCCACTCGACCTGCCCGACCTGGCGCAGGACCACCCGCGTGCCTTGCTCGTGCCCATCCTGTCGGACCTGCGCGGCGTGCAGCTCATCGTGCGCAAGTGGGAGCGCAAGAAGCGCATGCCCGATGCCATCGTGATCGAGCACCCACGGCTCGCCGGCGGGCACCTCGGGGCGGCCAGGGTGGCCGACCTGCAGGACCCGCGCTTCGACTTCGAGAACGTGCTGCCGCAGGCGCGGGCCTTCCTGCGCTCGGCAGGCCTCGAGCGCGAAGTGCCGCTCATCGCCGCCGGCGGCGTGCGCAGCCACGACGACATCGCCCGCCTGCAGCGCCTGGGCGCGGCCGGCGTGCAACTGGGCACGCCGTTCGCCGTCACCGAAGAGAGCGATGCCGACCCCGCGTTCAAGCGCGTGCTGGCCGAGGCGCGCGACGAGGACCTGGTCGAGTTCACGAGCGTGGCGGGCCTGCCGGCGCGCGCCGTCGGCACGCCGTGGCTGCGCAGCTACCTCAAGATCGAAGACCGGCTGCAGAAGGTGGCCCACCTGCGCACGCGCTGCACCAAGGCCTTCGATTGCCTGGCGCAGTGCGGCCTGCGCGACGGGCTGCCGGGCTGGGGCCAGTTCTGCATCGACCACCAGCTCGGCGCCGCCCTGCGGGGCGACACGCGCAAGGGCCTCTTCTTCCGCGGCGTGGGCGCGCTGCCCTTCGGCTCGCAGATCCGCAGCGTGCGCGACCTGCTCGAGCGCCTGCTCGCCCCCACGCCCCAGGCCGCGTAGCACTGGCGGAAAGGCGGTGCGCACGGGCCCGCCGATGCCCCTACCCGTGCAAGGTGTGACAGGTGCGGTGCCGCGTGCCCGATGCTCCAATGGTTGCACGCCAACTCTCCAGTCCGCCTGCATGGACGTCGCGTCTGCCGACACGCCATTCGATGCCGCCACACTGTTTGCCCAGGAGCTGCCCGACGCCTGCGTGGTGCTCACCCTCGACGGACGTGTCGCGCACTGGAGCCGCGGCGCGCAGGCCACTTTCGGCTACGACAGCAGCGAGGCCGTCGGCCACAGCGTGCACGACCTCGTGGTGCCGCTGGACCGGGTGGCCGAGCAGCAGAAGGCCCTGAGCGACATCGTCGGCCAGGGCACGATCACCTACGAGTCGGTGCGGCGCCGCAAGGACGGCACCATGCTCTGCGTCGACGTCACCGCCAAGCTGCTGTCGAGCTCGGGCGAGGGCTCGATCCTGATGTCGGAAAAGGACGTGACCGACATCAAGGTGCAGCGCGACGCCAAGCTGATGGAGGCACGCTTCCGCGAGCTGCTGGAGTCGACGCCCGACGGCATCGTGATGGCCAACCCCACCGGCCACATCGTGATCGCCAACAGCCAGGCCGAGAGCCTCTTCGGCTACGAGCCCGGCGAGCTGCGCGGCAAGCCGGTCGACATCCTGCTGCCCGAGCGCTACCGGCGGGCGCACGTGGGGCACCGCTCCAACTATTTCCTGCAGCCCCGCAAGCGCGCCATGGGCTCCGGGCTTGACCTGTCGGGCGTGCGCAAGGACGGCACCGAGTTCCCCATCGAGATCAGCCTCTCGCCGCTGCGCACCGAGGAAAACGCCTTCGTGATGAGCGCCATCCGCGACATCAGCGAGCGCAAGCGCTTCGAGCGCGCCCTGCAGGAAAAGAACCTCGAACTGGCCACCGCCAACCAGGCGAAGGACCGCTTCCTCGCCAGCATGAGCCATGAGCTGCGCACGCCGCTCAACGCCATCATCGGCTTCACCGGCACGCTGCTGATGGGCCTGCCGGGGCCGCTCACCCCCGACCAGTACAAGCAGCTGCGCACCGTGCAGAGCAGCGCCCGGCACCTGCTCGCGCTCATCAACGACCTGCTCGACGTGGCCAAGATCGAGGCCGGCAAGGTCGACCTGGCCCTGACGCCGATCGACTGCTGCGCGGTGATCGACGAGGTGGCCGCCACGCTCAAGATCCAAGCCGAGGCCAAGGGCCTCAAGCTCAACACCGTGGTGCCGCCGACCCCGCTCATGTGGACGACCGACCGCCGGGCGCTGCACCAGATCGTGCTCAACCTGGCCGGCAACGCGGTGAAGTTCACCGACACCGGCAGCGTGACCCTGAACCTGCGCGAGCACGAGGGGGTGCTCGAGGTGGTGGTCCACGACACCGGGGTCGGCATCCCGCTGGAAGAGCAGTCGAAGCTCTTCGCGCCCTTCAGCCAGGCCGGGAGCATGCGCCCGCGCGCCGCCGAAGGCACCGGCCTTGGCCTGCACCTGAGCCAGCGCCTGGCTGAGCTTCTAGGCGGGCACATCGCCTTCGAGAGCGAACCGGGCGAGGGCAGCCGTTTCACGCTGCGCCTGCAACCCCAGCCCGCTGCCACCTGAGGAGATCGCCATGGCCCGCATCCTCATCATCGAAGACAACCAGGCCAACCTGGAGCTCGCGCAATACCTGCTGGAGCACAGCGGCCACAAGGTGCTGCTCGCAACCGACGGGCAGATGGGCGTGGCCGTGGCGCGGCGCGAGAAGCCCGAGCTCATCATCTGCGACCTGCAGATGCCCGTGCTCGACGGCTACGGCGTGCTCGAGAAGCTCAAGCTCGACGCCGCGATCGAGGGCACGCCCATCGTCGCGGTGACGGCGTTTTCGATGTCGGGCGACGAAGAGAAGGTGCGCATGGCCGGCTTCGACGGCTACTTCTCCAAGCCCATCGAGCCTGAAACCTTCGTTCAGCAGATCGAAGCCTTCCTGCCGTCGCGGGCGGGCGATGCCTGAACGCCATGGCCCGCGTCCTGGTCGTCGATGACCACGCCACCAACCGCGACCTGATCGCTACGCTGCTCGGCTATGCCGGGCACCAGGTCGACGAGGCCGCCGACGGGGCCGAAGCGCTGGAGAAGGTGCGCACCACCCGGCCGGCGCTCGTGATCTGCGACATCCTCATGCCCACGATGGACGGCTACGAATTCGCGCGCCGCCTGCGCGAGGAGCCGGGCATCGCCGCCACCGAGGTGATTTTCTGGACGGCCACCTTCATGGAGAGCGAGGCGCGCAAGCTCGCGGCCTCGTGCGGCGTGCACCAGATCCTCTTCAAGCCCTGCGAGCCGCAGGACGTGCTGGACGTGGTGCAGGCCGCGCTGGCCGGGCAGGGGCCGACCGGCCCGGCCGTCACCGTCGACGACTTCGACCGCGAGCACCTGCGCCTGGTCACCGACAAGCTGGTGGCGCAGTCCAACGAGCTGCTGCATGCCAACGAGCGCCTCTCGGCGCTGACCGAGCTCAACCTGCGCCTGGCCTCCGAGCGCGACCCGGTGGCCTTGCTCGACCAGGTGTGCCGCGGTGCACGCGACCTCATCGGTGCACGCTACGCCATCCTCGGCGTGCGGCAGAAGGACGACGCCGAGACGGTGCACTACGCCACCTGGGGTTTCGACCCCGAGGCCGCGGGCGGGCTCGGGCAGAGCGACCTGGCCGCGGGCGTGCTGGGCACGGTGATGCTGGAGCGCACACCCCGCCGCTTCTTCAACCCGTCAGGCGACCCGGTGCGCCTGGGCCTGCCGGCCAACTGCCCGCCGCTCACCAGCGGACTGGTGGCGCCGGTGGTCTCGCTGCACCAGTCGTACGGCTGGATCCTGCTCATCGACAAGGTGGGCCAGGACACCTTCGGCGACGAAGACGAGCACCTGCTCGCCATCCACGCCGCGCAGGCGGGCCGCATCTACGAGAACGGCAGCCTGTATCTGGCGATGAAGCACAACGCCGAGCAGCTGCAGATCGCCAACGAGACGCTGGAGCAGCGCGTGGAAGGCCGCACGGCGCAGCTGCGCGACATCATCGGCGGGCTGGAGAGCTTCAACCGCACCGTGTCGCACGACCTGCGCGGGCCGCTGGGCGGCATCGCCGGCGCATCGCGCAAGGCCTGCGAGTACCTGGCCAACGGGCAGACGGAGCGTGCCTCGCAGATGCTCGGGCTGATTGCCGCGAGCGCCGAGCGCACCGAGGCGCTGGTCAATGCGCTGCTGGCCTTGGCCCGGTCGAGCGAGACCGAGCTGCAGCGCCAGCGTGTCGACACGCAGGCGCTGGTGCGGGAGGCGGTGGCGGCCGTGCCGCAGGCGGCGGGCCGGACACCGGTGGCCTTCAGCATCGGCACCTTGCCCGAGGTGGACGCCGACCCCACGCTGCTGCGCCAGGTCTTCGTCAACCTCATCACCAACGCCGCCAAGTTTGCTGCCGCGGCCCCTGCACCGCAGGTGGAGGTGGGCGCTGCAGAAGAGGGCGGGCACACCGTCTTCCACGTGCGCGACAACGGCGTGGGCTTCGGCCCCGAGCAGGCGCAGCGGCTCTTCCAGCCCTTCCAGCGGCTGCATGGCGCGAAGTACGAAGGCTTCGGCCTCGGGCTGTCGATCGTCAAGCGCATCGTCGAGCGGCACCAGGGCCGCATCTGGGCCGAAGGCCGGCCCGGGCAGGGCGCCACCTTCTACTTCAGCGTCGGCTGAACGCACCTCTTCGTGTTTTTCTGCACTGCTTTCGCGGCAGGGCTAGGGTTACCCATCATCTAAAACGAACGATAAAGAACTACAAAGGAAAGGAAGGGAAAACAAACGATCAAAAAATGATCGACAGATGGGCCCTGGAGACAGCATGTGTGAGGTTCAAACTGAAGACCTGCGCGACACGGTGCGACGCCTGCGCAGCTTCAACCACGGCGTGTCGCACGACCTGCGCGGGCCGCTGGGCGCGCTGAGCGGCATCACGCGGCTGGCCATGCATGCGATCGAGCGCAGCGACACCGCGCGGGCGATGCAGCTGCTGTCGACCACCGCACTGCAGACCGACGCGCTCTGCGGCCTCGTGATGGCGCTGCTGGCCGTGGCCGAAGGCGACCGCCTCCCCGAAGAGCGGCTCGACCTGCGCGAGGTCGTCGTCGAGGCGATCGAGCACCTGGCCCTGGTCGGCACGGCACCGCTGCCGCACATCCGCGTGGCGCCGCTCTTCTTCGTGCGCGGCTCGCGCGTGCTGCTGCGGCAGGTGTTCGTCAACCTGCTCGGCAACGCGCTGAAGTTCACCCGCGAGCGCGCGGTGCCGGTGGTCGAGGTGGACCTCGGCGCGCCGGGCACGGTCGTCGTGCGCGACAACGGCATCGGCTTCGATGCGTCGGCAGCCTGCGGCTTGTTCGAGCCGTTCCAGCGGCTGCACGACGCGGCGCACCCCGGCATGGGCATCGGCCTGAGCCTCGTCAAGCGCATCGTCGAGCGCCATGGCGGCCGCGTCTGGGCCGAGTCGGCGCCGGGCCAGGGCGCCTGCTTCCACTTCACGCTGCCCGCGGCCGAGTGACTTCCCCCCTGAACCTGCAACGGACACACACACCATGAACCGCTTCCGCAATCTTCCGGTCGGCCTGCGGCTGACGCTCGGCTTCGGCGCCTGCGGCGCACTGCTGCTGGCCATCGCGGCCTTCGCCTGGTGGGTGATCGCCGGCATGAAACAGAGCGTCGACGTCATCGTGGCCGAGAACAACCGCAAGAGCGAGCTGGCCTGGCACATGCGCGCCGACCTCGAGGCGGTGGCGCGCGCGGTGCGCAACGTCATCGTCACGCGCGACGCGGCCGTGCAGGCCAAGCAGCGCGAGGCGCAGGCCGCCGCACGCAGCCGCTTCGACCCGGCGCACCAGGCCTTGGGCGAGCTGCTGGTCGACGACGAGGAGCGTGCGCTGCACGCCAAGATCGGCCAGCTTCGCGGCGTGGTGCTGCCCCTGCTCGACGAGGTGATGGACCAGGCCTCGCGCGGCATGAAGGAGATGGCCAGCGAGACGCTGATCGAGAAGGTGCAGGGCCCGCAGACGGAATGGATCGATGCGATGCAGGGCCTCATCGACCTGCAGTCGCGCCGCACCGCCGAGCGCGTCGAGGCCATGGGTCGCCAGCAACGCCTGTCGACGCTGGCGCTGCTGGGCGGCATGGTGCTGGCGGTGCTGCTCAGCGTGGCGATGGGCGCGGCGATCACACGCACGCTGGTGCGTCAGCTCGGCGGCGAGCCACGCTATGCGCGCGACGTGGCGCGCCGCATCGCGGCGGGTGATCTGGGCGAGGCGATCCAGCTGCGCCCCGGCGACCGCGACAGCCTGCTCGCCGCCATGACGGAGATGCAGCTCTCGCTGCGCACGATGGTCTCGGGCATCCAGCAATCGGCCGATGCCGTGCTGGCCGCCAGTGCCGAGATCGCACAAGGCAACCAGGACCTGAGCGCGCGCACCGAGCAGCAGGCCGCCAACCTGCAGCGCACCAGCAGCGCGATGACCGAGCTGACCGAGACAGTGCGCCACAGCACGGCGTCGGCCCGGCAGGCGAGCGACCTGGCCAGCACGGCGTCGGGTGTTGCCGCGCGCGGCAGCGAGGCGGTGGGCGAAGTCGTGCAGCGCATGAACGAGATCCAGGCGTCGAGCCAGCGCGTCACCGAGATCATCGGCGTCATCGACGGCATCGCGTTCCAGACGAACATCCTGGCGCTGAATGCCGCGGTCGAGGCCGCGCGCGCCGGCGAGCAGGGGCGTGGCTTCGCGGTGGTGGCGAGCGAGGTGCGCTCGCTGGCGCAACGCAGTGCCGAAGCGGCCAAGGAGATCGCCGCGCTGATCTCCGACAGCGTGGACCGGGTGGAAGGCGGCAACCGGTTGGTGAAGCAGGCCGGCACCACCATGGCCGAGATCGTGCAGCGCGTGCAGGAGGTGTCGACGCTCATGAGCGAGATCACCGCCGCGTCGGTGCAGCAGGAAGACGGCATCGGCGACATCGGAAAAGCGGTGTACGACCTCGACACCACGACCCAGCACAACGCCGCGCTCGTGGAGGAGAACGCCGCGGCCGCCGGCAGCCTGCGCGAGCAGGCGACGCGCCTGGCGCAGACGGTCGGGCAGTTCCGGCTCAGCGAGGCGGCCCTGGCGCAGGCCGAGGCCGCGGCCCCCGCGGCGGGGATGCCGCTGGCCGCGTCTCCGGCATAGGACGAGTGCTGCCCGCGACGGGGGCAAGGTCTTGCGGCAGGGGCAGCGTGGGGACGTGCCGCAAACTGCTCTGATCGGCATCAAGGACGCCGCGCGGTGCGCGGGCGTACCGTGAGCACCCCTCAGGAAAGCCACGACCATGCATGAGACGAGCGACCCCACCGTCCACACCCGCGCCAACCTGCCGGCGCAGGAGATCAGCAACGAGGTGCTGATCGAGAAATACGCCAAGGGCGACGAGCGCAGCATCGCCGCCGTGTACCAGCGCGTCGCACGTGCGCTCGCGCAGGCCGAGCCCGGCGCGGCGCGGGCGCAGTGGGAAGAGCGTTTTGCGCAGGCCCTGCGGCAAGGCTTCGTGCCGGCCGGGCGCATCCAGTCCGCTGCCGGCACCGGCTTGTCGGCCACGCTCATCAACTGCTTCGTGCAGCCAGTCGGCGACTCGATCGCCCAGGCCGACGACGGCCACCCCGGCATCTACATCGCGCTCACCGAGGCGGCTGAGACCATGCGCCGCGGCGGCGGCGTGGGCTACGACTTCAGCCGCATCCGCCCGCGCGGTGCGTGGGTGGGCAGCACGCAGAGCAGCGCCTCGGGGCCGGTGAGCTACATGCGCGTGTTCGACCGCTCCTGCGAGACGGTGGAGAGCGCCGGCGCACGGCGCGGCGCGCAGATGGGCGTGCTGCGCTGCGACCACCCCGACATCGAGGAGTTCATCCACGCCAAGGACGAAGGCGACCTGCGCAACTTCAACATCAGCGTGGGCGTGACCGACGCCTTCATGGAAGCGGTGCAGGCCGATGCCGACTTCGCCCTCGTTCACCGCGCCGAGCCGGGTGTGGCGCAGAAGGAGGCCGGTGCGCACCAGGCGAATGGCGTGTGGGTCTACCGCAAGGTGAGGGCACGCGACCTGTGGGAGCAGGTCATGCGCTCCACCTACGACCATGCCGAGCCCGGCGTGCTGTTCCTCGACCGCATCAACGCCGACAACAACCTGTCGTACTGCGAGACGATCGCGAGCACGAACCCGTGCGCGGAGCAACCGCTG
This sequence comes from Piscinibacter sp. HJYY11, assembly GCF_016735515.1. Taxonomy (NCBI): domain Bacteria; kingdom Pseudomonadati; phylum Pseudomonadota; class Betaproteobacteria; order Burkholderiales; family Sphaerotilaceae; genus Piscinibacter; species Piscinibacter sp. HJYY11. The sequence continues at coordinate 449,041 of NZ_JAERQZ010000001.1, forward strand.
CCGCCCTACGGCTGCTGCTGCCTCGGCTCCATCGACCTCACGCGTTTCGTGCTCGACCCCTTCGAGCCCAACGCGCGCTTCGATGACGAGGGTTTCACCAGGCTCTGCAAGGTGTCGGTGCGCATGCTCGACAACGTGCTCGACGTGACGGTGTGGCCGCTGCCGCAGCAGCAGGAGGAAGCGCGCAACAAGCGGCGCGTGGGGCTGGGCTTCACCGGCCTGGGCGACGCGCTCATCATGCTCAACCTGCGCTACGACACGCCCGAAGCGCGTGCGATGGCGCGGCGCATTTCGGAAGCGATGCGCGATGCCGCCTACGAGGCCTCGGTCGACCTCGCGCAGGAGCGTGGCGCCTTCCCGCTTTTCAATGCCGACCTCTTCCTGCGCAAGGGCAACTTCGCCTCGCGCCTGCCCGCGAGCCTGCGCGAGCGCATCCGCGCGCACGGGCTGCGCAACTCGCACCTGTTGTCGATCGCACCCACCGGCACCATCAGCCTCGCGTTTGCCGACAACGCGAGCAACGGCATCGAGCCTCCTTTCAGCTGGAGCTATGTGCGCAAGAAGCGCATGCCCGATGGCAGCTTCAAGGAGTACGCGGTCGAAGACCACGCCTGGCGGCTCTACCGCCACCTGAAGGGCGAGGACGCACCGCTCACCCCCGCCTTCGTGACGGCGCTGGAGATGAGCGCACAGGATCACGCGGCGATGGTCGCGGCCGTCGCCCCGTGCATCGACACCGCCATCTCCAAGACCGTCAACGTGCCGGCCGACTACCCGTATGCCGACTTCCAGAACCTCTACATGCAGGCATGGCAGTCGGGCCTGAAGGGGCTCGCGACCTACCGGCCCAACGCCGTGCTGGGCTCGGTGCTCAGCACCACGCCGCAAGGCCAGAAGGCCAGCCCCGCGGTGATGACGCTCAACGATGCGAACCAGCGCCTCGCGCTCGACCGATTGCCCGCGCCGGTGCTCTCGTCGCTGCGCTGGCCCGGCCGGCCCGAGCTGCCTGGCGGCAACGCGGCGTGGACCTTCATGGTCCACCATCCGTTCGGCGAGTTCGCGCTCTTCGTCGGCGAGTTGGCCGGTGACGACGGTGCACCCAAGCCCTTCGAGGTGTGGGTCAACGGCGCGGAGCAACCACGCGGCCTGGGCGCGCTGGCCAAGACCTTGTCGATGGACCTGCGCGCCAACGACCCGGCCTGGCTGCAATTGAAGCTCGATGCATTGGCGACCGTGGCGGAAGAGCGTGCGTTCGAGATGCCGTTCCCACCGAATGGCGAGCGGCGCCTGTTCCCCGGCGTCGTGGCGGCCACGGCGGCGGTGATCCGCTGGCGCTGCGAGCAGCTCAAGGCGCTGCCGCGGCTGGGCGGCAGTTCGCCCACGCCGGTGATCGACGCGATGTTTGCGAGGGACGAGCCTCACACCGGCCCCTCCGGCACGCTCGCGTGGGCGGTCGACGTGCACAACCCGGCCACCGACGAAGCCTTCACGCTCACGCTCAAGGAGGTGACGCTGCCCGGCCCGGACGGCGTGGCCGTCACGCGGCCGTGTGCGGTGGGCTTCTCGGGCAACTACCCGCGCGCGCTCGACGGCCTGGCCCGCGTGCTCTCGCTCGACATGCGCGTGATCGACCCGGCCTGGATCGGCATGAAGCTGCGCAAGCTGCTCAACTATGCCGAGCCGCTCGGCCACTTCATGGCCTTCGTGCCCGGCCTGCCGCACGGCGAGCGCCGCCAGCAGACGTGGCCCTCGACGGTGGCCTACCTCGCGCGCCTGATCATCCACCGCTACGCGATGCTGGGCGTGCTGACGGAGCAGGGCTACCCGGTGCGCGACATGGGCGTGCTCGAGTCACCGCAAGACCGCGACACCACCACCACGCCGCTCATCAGCGGCAAGGTCTGCCCCGAGTGCGGCAACCCGAACGTGATCCACAAGGACGGGTGCGATTTCTGCACCGCGTGCGGGTATGTGGGGCAGTGCGGGTGAGAGGCGCCCGCTCGCGTCTCGAGTTGTGGGATACCGCACAAGGTGAGCCTTGTACGTCATATGCTGAACCCGCCAACCAGCATAAGCGAAGTATCAGTAGGCGTGCGAGTCGACTGTCCGCATCTGGGAATCGAAGTTCACGATGCCCTGGAGATCTCGGAGCAAACCGTGCAATGTCGTTGGCTAGCGTCTAGCCACGGTTTTTTTTGGCGGTTCCCGGTAGCGAAAGTAGCGAGTTTCAACAGACAACGTCCACTCTTGAAGACGTTGCACAACCTTCCGCGCTGATCTTGTGTCCCCGGCGAATAGGAGCATGCCTTCGGCCCGGTCTATGACTTCTCCGCCCGCCTGCACTACAGCGTTGAGCGCAAACAGAGAAGCGGCGACTGTTGGGCTGGGGACGACGGAACGCAGGACATAGCGATTTGTCGCGCGCGTGTCATCCCTACTGAATTGTGAACACGCCTCGTTTACCGGAGGAGGGGCTCCCTCAGCAGTGAAATCACTCTGCTGCTTCGCTAGCGAAGCTTTCAACCCTTCCTCCTTCGTCATCGTTCGCATCTGCATCTCCGTAATGAAAGGTGTGCCTGAAGCCCGTTGCAAGCAGACGGCGCTACTCCGTAGGGTTCTCCGTGCGTTGCCTTCTCATGCGCTCCAGCATCTCGGTCTCTAGGCTCTCCACATGGAAGTAGGCCTCCATGTACCTCTCATGGATCCCTGAGGCCTTCCATGCGGCGAGGTCCAGTTCTGCCCTACGCAGGCGCTGAGCAATCGATGCAAGATCTTCGCGGTAGCTCATGACGCGAGAGGGAGGCGTCGTGAGCTCACGGCCGGTCCTGCGAAATGATCATCTCGACTCGCCGGTTCATCTGGCGTCCGAGCGCAGTGCCGTTGTCCGCAACTGGAGAATCTTCGCCGCGTGACGCTGTACGCAGTCGCGCCGCAGGAACGCCAAGGCTCGTCAGTGCAGTCGCGACCGCAGTCGCACGTCGGCCAGAGAGTTCACGGTTGGAGCTTTCGGAACCGACGTTGTCCGTGAATCCCTCAATCGAAGCCGAGCGGCTGGCATCCTGTAAAACCTCGGCAAGCTTTCGCAACTGGCGCGAAGAGCCCTCGCGTAACGCGGAGCTCCCGGTGTCGAACAGCACGTCGCCCAGTGTGACCACCAGCCCGCGGTCCGTCTTCTTCGCATTCAGATCGGCCAGCAAGCTCTCCAGATCGTTCACGCGCGACTTCTGCTCGCCAAGCTCCTGGTCCTTTCGCATCGAGCGCTGCTCGGCAGCCGCGAGCTCGGAAGACTTGGTCGCGCTGGCCCGTTCGGCCTCGTTGCGCTCCCGTGTGGCAGTGTCAGCCTCTGCGGTACGTGCGGACAGGCGAGTCCGGTCGCGTTCGGCTGCTGCGTTGGTGGTGACGGCCTGATCAGCCAGGCTCGCGGCCGTTTCCTGGGCCAGCGTAACCCGTTGGCCCGTGATGTAGGCGTGGTGATCGACGATGGCCGGACTCCCGTCTGCGGCCCAGGTTTTCTCGGTCAATTGCAGCGCCTGCTCCGCGCGCTTGAGCTCCATCGGAGCATGCGCTGCGATGCGCGAATCTGCCTGCGCGGCTTTGACCCGCAGACGGGCCTGCTCCAGAGAACTGCTCGGCACAGGGGCCGTGGCGCAAGCCATCAGGACGGCTGCAGCAATGGGTGAAGCCAGGAAGCGGGCGTTCATGGCAAGCTCCTGGGGCCGCGCGAGGCCTTGCGATCGACTTCGTCGCGGAGTGCAGCGGCGGCGTTCTCTGTCTCCTGCGCGGCCCTCCGAGAACGCACGGCCTGTGCGTGCATCTCCGCCACCTCGGCGTCGACCTGTGCCTGCTCTGCAAGCCGCGCGGCACGATCAAACTGCTTCGCATCCTGCGCATCCTTGGCCCGTGCCAGCTTCGACTTGGCGAGCTGAAGCTCCGCAGGTGCGAGATCAGCGGTGCCCATGCTGCTGGCTCGCTGAACGGCGGCTTCGGCCAGCGACATCTGCTGGGTTGGGGGCGCCGGGCTCGCACAGGCCGCCATGACGGCTAGCAAACTGGCGCACAGGATCCCGGTGGCAATGGGGGTAGAGATGAGGTTTGACATACGCTTCCTTCGCACCGGGACGGCGCAACCAGGAGCGGCATGCGAACGGCGGGGTTGATGCAGTGTGAGGGGCAGGTCGCCTCTGATCTGTCTGCCAGCGCACCATCCGCAGGTTCAGGCTTCGCGACCGCGTGTAGGAGAGTGGCCCGTCAGGTGGCCACGACCGGCGGCAGCAAACGATCGTATTCGCTCCTGACGACTCTGTAGCACTCGCACACGCGATGCTCGATGCCAGGCCGATCCAGCACGGTGATATGTCCCCGCCGATAACGGATCAGCCCCGCACGCTGAAGATGACCGGCCGCCTCGGTCACCCCCTCGCGTCTCACGCCCAGCATGTTGGCGATGAGTTCCTGGGTCATGACGAGTTCACTGGAGCGCAGGCGATCGAGACTGAGCAGCAACCACCGGCATAGCTGCTGATCGAGCGTGTGGTGACGGTTGCACACGGCGGTCTGGGACATCTGGGTCAGCAACGCCTGCGTGTAGCGAAGCAGAAGGTGGAGAAGCGGGCCTGCCCGGTTGAACTCCTGCATCAGCACATGGGCGCGAAGCCGGTAGCCGCGACCGCTGCTTTGCACGACGGCACGGCTGGTCGTCGACACGCCCCCCATGAACAAGGAAATGCCCACGACGCCTTCGAAGCCGACCACCGCCACTTCGGCCGAAGCGCCGTCCTCCAGCTGGTAAAGCAGCGATGCGATGGCACTGGTCGGGAAGTACACATGCGTCATCCGCATACCGGATTCATACAGCACCATGCCGAGCGGCATGTCCACCGGCTCGAGATCAGACCGCCAGCGCTCCCATTCCGTCGCGGGCAGTGCGGCGATCAGCAGGTTCTGACGAGGGTCGTCTTCCCCAGACATGCGCCTCCCGCAACGTTGATGAACAAACATCGCGGACAAGTCGCGATGTGCCGATCGAGTATAGGAACGCGCTCGATCCTTCGTCGGTCATGACAATCGGGTAACAGGGTCATCGCCGCACGGACACTTCAAACCCTGGATGCTGAGGTGCCCATGAGTGGCAGCTTCACCACGAAGGCGCTCCCCATGTTGGGGCCGTCGCTGCGCGCAGTGACCGTGCCCCCGTGGAGGTGCACCAAGTCCCGCACGACCGCCAAGCCGATGCCCAGACCGTCGCTGCCGGCCGACGGCACCCGGTTCTCTTGCACGAAGAGCTTGAAGACGTGCTCCAGGGCGGCTGCGGATATGCCAAACCCGGTGTCGGCAACGACGACTTCGATCTCGGTTGCGCTCACCGTCGCGGTCAGCTCCACCTGGCCATCTTCCGGCGTGTAGCGCGAAGCGTTGTCGATGAGGTTGCCGAAGACCTGCGCCAGCCGCACCGCATCACCACGCAGGGTCGGCCACCGCTCCGGAAAGTGCGTCACCAGCACTTGGCGTCGACTTTGGATGCTGGGGTGGCAAGCCTCCGTGACGGTCAGAAACAGTTGTCCCAGGTCCACGTCCTGCTCGTTGAGGCGAAATCTGCCGGATCCCTCGCGCGAAACGTGCAGGAGGTCGTCGATGAGTCTCGCCATGCGCGACACCTGCCGAACGATGATGGCTTGCAGCTTCGTGAGCCCTTCTTCTTCCATGCCGTCGCGTGTCAGCAACGCTGCTGCCTGCCGAAGCGGGGCCAGCGGATTGCGCAACTCATGCGCGACCATCGCGAGGAAGTCGAGGTGTTCGTCGCCCATGCCCACCGGGGCGGAGCGCGCTCCCTTCAGCGGTGGAATCGTCGGACCGGACTCGCTTCCATGGCGCGGGGTGATGATGCGGTCCAGACCCGTGTGCTCGAGACTTGCACCGGGCGATTCTGCTGTTCCCATCTCGCGCTGTCCGAAGCATCGATGGCCCCCTCCCGCTTCGCTGCGTGCACCGCGGCGTCGGCCAGGGCGAAGAGCGTTTGCGGGTCGTGAGCGTCGGTCGGATAGTGGCTCACCCCGATGCTCGCGCGGACGTGGACGGCACCTCCCCCGATCACCATGGGCTCGTGGAGCCTGTCTTGCAGCTTGGTCGCGACCACCCGAGGGTCTGCCAAGGCCGATAGATCAGCCAGCAGAACCAGAAACTGATCCGCTCCGAGGTGGCTCACGCCGTCGGTATCGCGGACGGCGCGCTCTAGGCGGCGCCCTGTTTCCCTCAGTACTTCATCTCCGCCTGCCCGACCAAAGACGTCGTTGACCTCGTGGAAGCGGTCAATGTCGATGACGAGCATCGCGAACCTGAGTTCTCGTCGGCCCGCGCGGGCGATGGTTGCCAAGATCCGTTCACGCATCAGGTCGCTGGTCGGCAGCCCGGTGAGCGTGTCACGCTGCGCTTGGCGCGCCAGGTCATCGAACTTGACTCGAGCGGCCTCGGCGATCGCATCGGCCCGCGAGGCGGCAAGAGCCAGCTGCTGGTCGGCCTCGTCCTTGCTGAGCGCAAGTTGCAGCTCGACGAGGCGCGTGCGCAATTGACTGAAATGCGCGCGCAACACTTCGGCTTGCAGGTTGAGCATCGCCATGCCGTGAACGGCAGCGCGCGTTCGCCTCGTCTCTTGGACGTCAAGGGTGTCACGCATCGTCGATCGATTCGGCAGCAGGTAGACGATTTATGCGGCGCGTCGGCTGCCCTCGGAGGAGTCCCTCGTAGCCCGGCAGCATTCCACCGACATGCAAACCGTCGTCGTCAATGTGAAAGAGGCGCAGCTCGCTGGAATGGGCGCACCCGCGAAGCTTCACCACCGCCAGCACGCGCTGCAGGCGGCCGTCGATCTCGATGTAGCGCTGAACGACGATGGCGTCGGTGAGGAACGCTGTTCCGTAGGCGCTGAACCGCAGGTCGTTGTAGCGGTCTTCCAGCTCCGACACCATCACCACGGACACGCCCTCGGCGGCCAGCGCTGCCACCATGCGCGACAGCGCTTCCCGAAACTCGTCCCGGAAGGTCGGCGCCAGCGCGAGTTCGAACCCCGAAAGCGAATCGATGACCACGCGCACGGCACCCAGTCGGCGAATCTCAACCAGCAGCAACCAGGCGATTTCCTCGACTGACAGGGCGGGCGAACTCGTGTCCACTACGCCCACCTGCCCCTTTTCGATCAGAGAGGCCAGGACTGGACCGCGGGACGCATGTGACCGCTGCTCGAAGGCGGCGATGACACCGGCTTCGCCTCGCCGAACCCCTTCAGCGAGAAAAGCCGCGGCCAAGATGCTTTTGCCCGAGCCTGAGGGGCCTGCCACCAGGAGCGAGTAGCCCCGTGGCAGGCCTCCTCCCATCATCTCGTTCAAGCCGGGCACGCCCATGTCGAGCCGCTTGTCCGTTGCAACTGCCGGCAGTGCAGACGCCGCAAGCGCCATTCGGCGCGGAAACACTTCAACGCCGTCAACGCCGATGCGAAATGCGTGCAGGCCCGGCAGCGTCGCCTGGCCACGCATCTTGCACACCTCAAGCTTGCGAACCGCAACGTTATGGTTCGTGCTCTGGTTCAGCACGATCACACCGTCGGCCACTGTGAAGGCCGGGCTCAGGTCTTCATCGTGCAGATCCTCTCCAAGGATGAAGGTAGTGGCCTGCCAGCTCGTCATGAGCACGCTCAGGTCCTGCACGAACTTCTGCAGTCCGACCCGTGCTTTCCCGCCATGCCCGCCTGTCAGGAGTACGGTGCGGAACGAGTCAACGACCACGAGACCGGGCTCGAAGGCCTCAACTTCCTTCGAGATCTGATAGAGAACCTTGCCCGGGTTGCCGGTGGCGGCCGCCTCGGTGAGGCTGAAGAGTCGAATGGAGCGGTTGAAGCGGTCGAGGTCGAAGAACCGATACCGCTGCTGATGGCGCAGCATGCGTAGGGGCGGCTCTCCAAGCACCGTGAAATACAGAGCTGGCCGTTCGGGCGTCGCGAGCGCGAACATCAACTGGTAGGCGAGCGTCGTTTTGCCGGTGCCCGGTGCACCCGCGATCACGTTGAAGGAAGACTCCTGAAGACCTCCTCCCAGGACCATGTCGAGCCCCGGGACGCCGCTTGGAAGCAACCCCGCAGCGAGGTAGGGGGACATGCGTGCTCCAAGAAGATTGCCCTGCGGCGGAAGGGCCATGGTAGGTGGCGCCTACCCCACGCGAGGCTTTTATGTTTTTTCTGTTCTGTGGGGTGGCGCACAGACATTGCGCGTCGCGAGGTTGAGGAAGTTCAGTGATCGTCGCCCGTCGAGACGGTAGCGGTCGCGGGTTTCGCCGCGGTGTTGGCGACAGGCACGGGACGAGGCGCGGCTTTGGCCTGGTAGGCCTTGAAGCCGTCCCAGAGTCTTTTGCCAATGCCGGTCGTGATGGCCAGCAGGATGATCTTGCGCAGCATGTGATGCTCCTTGTGAATGAACCTCGTACCCTACGCCGCAGGTTTCGACCGGGAAGGAGCCGACAGGCTGAGCGCACGTAGTCGCGAGACTACGCAGCCCGCTGTGTTGGCCACCGCACAGAGGGTCTCCGGTCTCAAGTGCAGACTGCGACTGGGCTTGCCTACATGACCATGTTGTTGTCATGAAGGCCTTGTCGAGGGGACGAATGAACATGGACAGCGGCAGTAAGAACATTCCGGAGCGCAGCCATCCTTTGCCTCAGCGCCCGCAAGACGGCACGGGCTACAGAGGCAACGAGAACGCTGCAGCGCCCCAATTCGAAGCGGTCGACGGTGCTCCGACACCATCGGGCGTGATCGGTGTGATACGTCGAATGCGGCGCGGAAGGTGGACCCTCACGGAGGTCTACGGTTGAGCGGCGGGGGCTCCGCATTGAGCTGGCGGGGCTTACAGCGTGACGGACGTCATTCGATGTATCAGGCAGACAGCTTCGACCCGCTCGCTACGCGCGATGCCGTGTGTCAAGGATTGAAGCGCGTATTTTTCAGCCTCGTGCAAGTGGTGCGCAGGCGTCGGGTTGGAGTGCATCTCGGCCCGGTGGCGGCACCCTGCACGGCCGCTGAAGTGTGTCCGTTCGAAGACACCCAGGCGCAGTGGAAAGAGCTTTCCGCTGTGGCGCAGGTTCGGCGAGACGTCTCGCCCGGCACGCCCACTCGTCTGAGGGAGACAGAAAATGGAGTCTGATGGCCGTGACGATCGCCGAGCGAGTCGTTGCCACTATGCATGGGCCGGCCGCCATGTCATCAAGACGTTTCAGGGCTTCGTGACGGGGCTCGAATTCATTCGCTCGGCAGAGGTGGTGTCGGCTGACCCGCGATTCGACGACCTCACTTGTGTGTACAACGACTTTGTTGCCATCGATGGCCACAGCATCGACGCAGCAGCGTATCAGCGGGTCGCGGCGTGCCGAATGGGGGCGATGCACACGAACCCGAATTACAGGGTGACGTTCATTGCGACTGAGCCGTTCTTGACGGAACTAAGCCATGCCATCGCTCGCGCTGATGCCACGCTTCCTTTCCACCCGGTGCTGTTCTCTTCGTTGGCGGCGAGCCAGCTCTGGGTTGCTCGACAACCTGTGCTTAATTTGCTCAGGCCGTGAGGGAATGTCTCTTGCTGCAGCTTCACCATGGCTGAGAGCAACAAGCAGCGCACGAAGCGCAACCACCGCCGCGGCCGCGAGGCGGCGGAACTTGCTCGCCAGGGCGCGAAGTCGGCGGTGCGAGGCGACAGTCCTCCGGTGAACCCAATGGACCACGATGAAAACTCGCCGCCGGCGACAGGTGAGTCGGTTGACGAGTGGAAAAGCCGGCGCGATGCCTGGCAAGCCGGGTACGACCAACAATCCAAGGTCATTCAAAGCACCCAGCCGCCTCCGCCAGTGGGTCGCGATGATGACCACGACTGATACGACATGACCTTGATCGACCCACTGCTGTTTGCCACCACGCGCGTCTCCACGTTCACCGGCACGCGAAGTCTCACAAACGCCAGCGGTTTCTTCTTTCGCCGCGCAAAGAAGCTGTTCCTGGTGACCAGCCGTCACGTTTTTCTTGATGAGTTGCGCCAACATCGCCCGGACCGGATCGAGATCGAGTTGCATGTCGATGCCGACAACGCCGCGCGATCGACCGGCTGGTCGATGCTTCTGTATGACCATAGGCGAGCCACCTGGCGTCAAGGGGTCGACCAAGGTGGGGAGGTTGACGTCGCGGCAATCGAGATTGAGGAAGGCAAGCTCCCAGCGGGCACTGTCGTTCCTGCCTTCACACCCCATGACCTGGCCGGCGAAGACGACGAGATTCCACTCGGGCAAGCTTTGGTGATCCCAGGCTTTCCACTCGGCTTTCACGACGCAACGCACCACCTCCCGGTGACACGTGCAGCCACACTGGCGTCACCTTGGGGACTGCGCTTCCAGGGCAAAGGCTTCTTTCTGACGGACGCACGGACGCACAGCGGAACGAGTGGTGCACCCGTGGTGATGAGCTTACAGAGAGACGGCTTGAGTGGAACGCCGCCGCTGCGCTGGAAATTGCTTGGCGTTCACTCGTCTCGCATGGACATGGGCAACCGAGACCGCGAAGTAGACGAGTACCTCGGCCTCAACGTCTCCTGGTACACCGACATCCTCATGACCCTCACGGCTTCAGCAGACGGGCCTTTGTAGTCTCAATGGACTCAACGTTTTTGGGGCCCCTGAGACTCGCTCGGCACAGAGGCTAAGGACGCTCGAAGCGGATCGATTCGGCCAGCACCTGCGTTCCCGCGGCCGAGCCTCTCACTTCGACCCGCACACCCTCGGCCAGGTCGCTCACCCGACCGCCCGTGAACCGGGTGTCGCCGTCCCAACGCACCGTCATGCCACGCAACACCAGCGTCTGGCTGCCGACGCTCAGCGTTTCGACGGGACCGTGCAGCTCGAATTCTTCCCGCCTGCCGCGCTTGAAATCGAGGACGTCGGCCACCAGCACGCCGGCGCGCATCTCGCCTTCGATCCTCACCCGCACGCCGTTGGCCAGGTCGGCCACGGTCCCGTGACGGACGATCAGGCCGGGCGCGCTCGCATCGACCCGCACACCGGCGACCAGGAAGTCCGAGCGGCTGGTGAAGCTGCTGACGAAACCCTCGACCTTGGCTTCGCTGTTGTCGGGGAAGCTGTACTGCGACGTCCGCACGCTCGTGGCGACCCAGCGGCCCGACACCGGCGTGGTGTTCAGGGTGACCCGCACCCGCAGCCCGTTCGACAGCGTCGGCAACGCCTGCGGCGCGACCGTGCTGTAGTCGATCGTCGCCGTGCCGATCGAGAAATTGCGCACCGGTGGCCCGGCGAGGTTGCCCAGCGTTCCCCGAAGCACGTAGCGCGTCAGCGAGGCCCGGCGTTCGATGCGGGTCGCGGTGTAGCTGCCGGACACCGGGTCCTGGAACCCATAGACGTCGGCCAGTTGCCCAGGTGCCACGGTCGACAGCCCGCCGCCGAAGCCGCCGAAGAGCGTGCCGTCGTCGACCTGCACCGTCTGCCCCAGCACCACCAGGCTCGAGCCCGACACGTTGACCGAGTTGACCGGCCCGCTGATTTCCTGGCCGAACTGGATGCGGCTGGCGGTGCCCTCGGTCGTGCCTCCACGCACGCTGCCTTGCACCTCGACGACCATGCCCAGGCGCAGATCGCTCGGCGGGTGGGTGACGCCATCGTCGTCGACGATGCTCGCCCGGCTCTCGTCGTAGCGGATGCCGTTGACGATGATGGAGCCGAAGCCCGTGATGGGACCGGCAGACGCCGTGGGGTTCTCGACCGTCTGGCCGGTGCCTCCGCTGTCGACGCCACCACACCCGGGCAGTGCGGCCGTCAACAAGAGGCAGAGCGACGTGGCGAGTGACAGCGCCACGGTGGACCAGGGTTGCGGCAAAGGCCAGTGCCTCATTTCGTCTCCTTCGAACCCGTTTTCCGGGCTGCGCGCCGCGGCGCTTTATGGTGGTCCTCCCCTGAGCCAACGTCTGCTCGTGACGATTCGGTCATCGGCGCGTGAAAGGCATACAAGCCGACACGCACCCGCTGGTCTTGTGCGCGGCCCTCCGCCGCGTCCTTGTCGATGGCGTTCTGCAACATGGGCGCGAGCGTGCGCAGCAGGTGCTGCCACTGCTCGCGGATCAAGGGTTGCAGCTCCTGCAGTGAATCGGGCGACAGGCCGTCTGCGAACACCGCCTGCTCGAGATGCGGTGGCGTGTCGGCGAGCACGTTGGTCACCGCGGCTCGCAGATGGTCGCCCACGTTGCTGGCCACGAAACCGAGCATCCGAGGCTCGTCGCCGGCGGGCGCGAAGCGCTCCTTGATCAGCTCGACACGGTCGCTCGCTTCATCGATGCGCGCGAGGCCCAGGCGGCACAGCTCTTCCAGCAGGCTGCGCGGGTGCACGTCTTTCGTCACCGACTGGGCGAGCGCCTCGAAGCTGTTCTGTGCGCCCAGGCGCGGAAGCGAGGCGTGCTTGCGCCACGCCGGATCGCTGAGCCAACGCGTGAAGAGCTGTGTGGCTGCGGTGGGCTTGGCGCCGGTGACAGGCTCACGCTGGAGGAGCCGGTTGACCTCGCGGCGATGCAGGCCGGTGGTCGTGCTGACGCGGCTCACGGCGCGGTGCGGCGTGACGTCGGGGTGTGCGTCGAGTGCTGCTTCGACGAAGGCCGCGCGAAGAAGCTCGTCGAGGTCGGAATGGTGCAGGCCTCGCGCGATGGCGAGCCTGGCGAGCGGAGTCAGAACAGCGCGACAAGCGTCCAGGAGAGCGGACTGCGTTGACGAGGAGGACTGTGTGCCGGGTGGGGTACGACTGTCGGCAGACAAAGCGCGCGGGAAAACAGTGAAGTGGCGGACGGTAGCAGGAGTGCGCGACCTGCACATTCAGGGGTATGCCCAATCCCACGTGCGCCTCACGGCAAATGTGCAAAAAGCACAGTCCTGCTACGCTCCGTGCAACGCCTTTCGCCGCCCATGAAACGCCTTCCCACGAACCTCCTTGCCGGGCTTCTCATCGACCGAGCCGACTACGACAGGCTCGCGGTGCTGTGCGCCCGCGACGCGGCTTTTCCCAGCTGGACCGACTGGAACAAGCTCCAGATCCGTGCCGCCGCGGCGGCACAGAAGCGTGGCGAAGATCCGGACTGCTGGACGCTCGACCTCGACGACTTCACCGCGTGGTGCCGCCAGGCCAGTTCGCCGCCCTGCCTGACGGGCCTGCGCTCCTACGTTCACGCGCGGCGCGTGCGGTCGATGGTTCGCCGCAACGCGAGCTGACGTCGACCTCTCTCGGCCCGACCACGAGCCTCAGCCGAGGCAGCAGCGGTCGCGCCCCGCGGTCTTGGCCGCATAGAGTGCCTGGTCGGCGCGCGCCAGCGCCATCGCAAGCGTTTCGCCCGGCGCGGGGCTCACGATGCCGGCGGAGAACGATGCGCGCAGCGACGGCACGCTTGGCGACACCACCTGCGAGCCGAAGTGCTCGCGCAGCCGCTCCAGCACGAGGCGGGCGTTCTCGGCACCCGACTGCGGCAGCAGGATGAGGAACTCCTCGCCGCCCCAGCGGGCGGGCAGATCGCTCTCGCGCACCGTGTGGCGCATGGCCTCGGCAAAGGCCTTGAGCACCTCGTCGCCCACGCCGTGGCCGTGCGTGTCGTTCACGCGCTTGAAGAAGTCGAGGTCGAGCAGGGCGATGGAGAAGATCTCGCCGCCGTCGCGGTGCCGCTGCAGGTACTGCTCGAGCATCTCGCCCATGTGCGCGCGGTTGGCCAGGCCGGTGAGCTCGTCGTGGGTGGCCAGGTCGTGCAGCCTCGTCAAGGCGACGCGCAGCTCCTCGCGCTGCGTCCTGAGGCGGTGCTTGAGCCGCTTGAGCTGCATGCTGTTGAGCAGCCCCGTGGGCAGGATGCTCGCCATGATCACCCACAGGCAGAACTGCACCTTGGGCGCGTAGACCTGGCTGTCGATGAGCGTGGCCGCGCCCATCACGCCCGTCATCAGCAGCACCGCGAACCAGGTGATGTGGCGGGCGCGCGTGGCGTCGAGGTGGAAGGTCGCCGAGGCCATCGACAGCACCAGGAGCGGCAGCATGGCGGTGTGCATCGGGCCGCTCAGCAGGTACATCGTGGCCGTCCACAGGAGCGCGGTCACCACCTGCAAGAGCGAGAGCGACGGATCGCGGAACCGCTGGCTCCAGCCACTGCGCAGGGCCAGGTAGATGGCCAGCAGCGACAGCGCGCGGCTGACCACCAGCGCGGTGGCGAGGGCGGTGGACATGACGCCCAGCGCGGCGCACTGGACGGCGACCAGCGTGCCCACCCCATAGGGCAGGCAGTTGACCATGGTGCGGCTGAGGTACGTCCGCATCCTGGGCTCGTGGCCCAGCAGCCAGGTGAAGCGCTGGGGCGACGCCTCGTCCTTCGCCTGGGGGAAGGGCGCTGGCAGCGGGGTCGCACCCACGAGCTCAGGCGCTGGCATGGACGACGCTCCGGATCTGAGTGTGGCCGGAGGCTGGCAGTGCCTGGACGCCGGCGATGACGCTGCGCCCGCGACCGCCCTGCTTGGCCGCATAGAGCGCCTGGTCGGCGCTGTCGATCAAGGCCGGGAGCGGCGTGCCCGGCTGATGCGAGGCCACGCCGGCCGAGAAGTCGATGCACAGGCGGCCGGTGGGCACGTCGATCGGCTGCTGCAGCAGGGCGGCGCGCACCTGGTCGATCTGGGCCCGGAGTTCTTCACTCGACAGGCCGCGCGTGCTGAGCACCAGGAACTCCTCGCCGCCCCAGCGCCCGATCAGTTCGGTGGGCGGCAGCGCCGCTTCGGCCACGCGGGCAAAGGCGGCGAGCACGGCGTCGCCCGCGGCGTGGCCGTGCTGGTCGTTCACCTGCTTGAAATGGTCGATGTCGAGCAGGGCGATCGTGAGCGGCATGCCGTCGCGCTCGGCGCGGGCCAGGTGGTGGGCGAGTGCCGATTGCATGTGGCGGCGGTTGTGCAGGCCGGTCAGGCTGTCGTGCGTGGCCCGCTGCTGGATCTGCTCGAGCGTGGCGCCAAGCTCTGCGCGCGTCTCGCGCTCGCGCTGGCGCAGCTGGGCGATCTGGTGGCCCGTCCAGCCGAGCATCAGGATGGTGACGACGAAGCTGGCGTACAGCAGCACCGCTTCGCGCACCGGGAACATCGCCGGATCGACCACGCACATGGTGGCCATCGTGGCCCCGATGAGCACGATCGCGTAGGCCTGCACGGCGTAGGCGCCGCGGCCGTGCAGGGCAAACACGCCATAGGTCACGGTCAGTGCCGCCGGCATCAGCATGCCCGCATGCGCCTCGCCCATGAGCACGTAGCCGATCGCATCCCAGGTGATCGATGCCAGCATCTGCGGAAGGATGAGCCCGGCGTCGGCGAAGCGCCTCGACCAGCCGCTGCGCAGCGCCGCGTAGAAGCCGGCGACCGTGAGCACCATGGCCAGCACGACCGGGACGACGAACTGCGGCGGCGTGAGCCCCGCCCAGCCGCAGTAGACGACCAGCAGCATGCAGGGCACGTAGGTCATGAGCCCGGTCATGGACACCTTGGTGCTGAAGCGCTGCGGCCCTTCGGGACCGAACAGCACGTCGGCGAGCTTGTCTTTCAGGCGCCGGCGGCGCGCCCGGTCCGCACCCCTGGGGGGTGGAGCCTGGCGTGCTTCGGTGGACCGGGTGGTGGGCATGGGCGCGGTGCAGGGCGAGACGCGCAATGCATCCTGGAGGGGGTATCGGCCGAAAGACGGGCGAATTGAGCCCGCCCATGGTGACCAATCTCACCGAAATGCCGACCCGCGGACGGCCGGCAGGTGCTCGCCGGGCGGTGAGCGGCTCAGTGCGGCTCGGACGCCGGCGCTAGCCGCGTCAGCCGGGCCACCTGCGACACCAGCATCGCCGCGTCCAGCGGCTTCTGCAGGAACGCATCGAAGCCATCGCGCAGCGCGCGGTGGTGGTCCTCGGCCCGGGTGAACGCGGTGAGCGCGATGGCCTTCACGCCGGCGATGGCGGGGTCGGGCTGTGCGCGCACGCGGCGGATGAACTCGAAGCCGTCCATCTCGGGCATGCCGATGTCGCTGACGACGAGGTCGGGCCGTGCCTCGGGCAGGAGCGCGAGTGCAGCCGCGCCGCTGGAGGCGATCAGCACCCGGGCGCCGCGGTCGCCGAGCAGTTGCTGGACGAGGATGCGGGCATCGGGCTCGTCGTCCACCACGAGGACGGTGGTGCCCGTCAGGTCTTCCTGCGGCACCGCCGGCTGGCGCGCGGCCGGGCTGGCAAGGCTCGCTGGTGATGCGTCGCGCGGCGGCGGCGTGGCCGAGGGCAGGGGCAGGCGCACGGTGAACGTCGTGCCCCGGCCGAGCCCTTCGCTGCTCACCGCGACCGTGCCGCCGTGCAACTCCACCAGCTGGCGGCAGATGGCCAGCCCCAGGCCCAGGCCGCCGTGCCGCCGCGTGGTGGAGGCATCGGCCTGGCGGAAGCGCTCGAACACATGCGGCAGGAAGTCGCCGGCGATGCCGATGCCGCTGTCGATCACCCGCACCACCACCTGGCCCTGCTCGCGACGCAACTCCACGCGCACCGTGCCTTGCGCCGGCGTGAACTTCGACGCGTTCGACAGCAGGTTCCACATCACCTGCTGCAGGCGGCTCGGGTCGGCCCACACGCGGCCGCTGTGGCGGTCGAGGTCGGCCGTGAGCTCGATCTGCTTAGAGAACATGGCGGGGCGCACGGCTTCCACGGCGGCCTCGACCACCATCCACGGCTCGACCAGCTCGGGCTCGAGCCGCACGCGGCCGGAGACGATGCGGCTCATGTCGAGCAGGTCGTCGATCAGGCGGGCCTGCAGGCGCGCGTTGCGCTCGATGGTGTCGACCCCCTTGCGGATGAGCTCCTCGTCATGGCGCGTGCGCAGGATCTGCGCCCAGCCGAGCACGGCGTTGAGCGGCGTGCGCAGCTCGTGCGACAGCGTGGCGAGGAATTCATCCTTCAATGCGCTCAGGCGCTCGGCCTCGAGGCGCAGGGCGCGCTCGCGCTCCAGCATCTGCTGGCGTTCCTGGGCGGTCTGCTGCGAGAGCGCGAGCACCGCGGTGCGTGCCTCCAGGCGCGCGTCGTACACCGTCGTGAGGAGCGCGATGGCGAGCACCGCCACGGTGGCGACCACGACCACCGTGGCGAGTTGCGTGAGGGTGAACTGGCCGGTGGCGGCGCGGCAGATGCTGTTGCCGGGGAAGTTGGCCGCGCCCATGCCGGTGTAGTGCATGCCGACGATCGCAAAGCCCATCACGATGGCCGCGGCCAGGCGGTAGATCCACACGTGCGGCGATGCGCTGGCGCGCAGGCGGAAACCGATCCACAAGGCGGCGGCCGCCGCCGCGATCGCGATCGCGAACGATGCGGCCACGAGCATGGGGTCGTAGACGATGCCCGGCTCCATGCGCATGGCGGCCATGCCGACGTAGTGCATGGCGACGATGCCGATGCCCAGCAGCACCGCCGACCGCGCAAGCGCCGGCCACGACAGTGCGACGCCGCCCAGTTGCCACAGCGCGATGGCCGACACGAGGATGGGCAGCAGCCACGACAGCAGCGTGATGCCGAGGTCGTAGCCGAGCGGGATGGGCAGTCGAAACGCCAGCATGCCCACGAAGTGCATGGCCCAGATGCCCGTGCCCATGGCGAAGGCGCCTCCGGCGATCCACCAGCGCGCGGCCTGGCCTTGCGAACTGGAGACACGCTCGGCCAGGCTCAGCGCCGTGTACGAGGCCAGGATGGCCACGAGGACCGAGAGCAGGACCAGCGGTGTTTCGTAGTAGCCGACCAACATGGCAAGAGGTCTTGCGAGAGTGGCGCCGGTTGTAGCACTTCAGGAAGTGCGTCGCCAGGAGTGTTGATTCTGGTTTCAATGTCGCGCCGTCTGGCGCTGCGCTGGAACGCGTCAGGGGTCTGGCTGAGGCCTCGCTGTCGAGTCGTCGGTGGTGAGGTCCCACACGGCGATGAACAGCGCAGCCAGCACCGGCCCGATCACGAAGCCGTTGATGCCGAAGAGCGACATGCCGCCGATGGTGGAGATGAGCACCACCCAGTCGGGCATGCGCGTTTCCTTGCCGACGAGGATGGGGCGCAGCACGTTGTCGACGAGGCCGATCACGAGCGTGCCGAAGGCGATGAGCCCGATGCCCTGCGCCACTTGGCCGGTCGACAGCAGATAGATCGCGATGGGGCCCCACACCAGCGCCGCCCCCACCGCCGGCAGCAGCGACAGGAAGGCCATCACCACCGCCCAGAGCACCGCGCCGGGAATACCCAGCACGAGCAGCGCTATGCCGCCGAGCGCGCCCTGGATCAAGGCGACGACCACGTTGCCCTTGACCGTGGAACGCACCACGGTGCTGAAGTTCTTGGCCAGGCGCTGCTGCACCGTGGGCTCGAGCGGCACGGCGCGGCCCACGCGCTTGAGCAGCTCGGGTCCGTCGCGCAGCAGGAAGAAGAGCAGGTAGAGCATCACGAAGAAGTTGACGGCGAAGTCGAGCGTGCCCTGGCCCATGGTCCACAGCCGGCGTGCGATGGGCTGCGAGCCGTCGGCCGCGGTCTGCTTGATCCTGTCCTGCAGGCTGGACAGGTCGCCGAGCCCTGCGCCTTCGAGGGTGCGCGTCGCCCAGGAGGGCAGGGCGCCCAGCATGCGCCGGTAGAGCGCGGTGAGGTCGATCTCGCCCGAACGCAGCTTCTGCACGAGCGCGGCGGCCTCTTCGACCACGAAGCCCGAGACCACCACCGCCGGCAGGATCACGAGGAGCAGCACGAGCAAGGTCGTGAGCGCGGCGGCAACCGCAGGTGGCAGCCGCATGCTGGAACGCAGGCTGCGCTGCAGCGGCCTGAAGAGGATGGCGAAGGTCACCGCCCACAGCACCGCGCCGAACACCGGGAAGATCACCCACAGGAAGGCCACCGTCACGGCCACCAGCAGGGCGAGGAATGCTTTTCGTTGGAGATCTTCTGTGTGCATCGCCTCTGGTCGGGCAATCAGCGTTCCCGGCTGCTGCGGTTATTCTCCCGGCCCATCAGAACAAGATGCCTGCTCTCCCATGCCCCCGCGCACGCCTGCCTCACCGCCGCCACGCCGCACCCAGCTCGAACGCAGACAGGACGCCGAGCAACGCCTGCTCGAAAGCGCCATCGAACTGATCGGCCAGAAGGGCGTGAACGGGCTGACGCTGAGCGAAGTGGGCGAGAAGGCCGGCTACAGCCGCGGGCTGGTGTCGCACCACTACGGCAGCCGCGACGCCTTTCTTCGCGTGGTGGCGCAGTCGCTGCGCCAGCGCTTCGTCGACGCCGAGCAGCAGACGCACCACGAGCCCGGGCTCGATGCCTTGATCGCCAACGTGGAGCTCTACCTCTCGGGCAGCAGCCCCGCGTCGCGTGCGGTGAACGTCTTGCTCACCGAGGCGATCGTCGCGGGGGGCAGCCTGCTGGAAGACATGCGCGCGTTCACCGCGACGTCGCGCAAGTACTTCGCCAACCAGATCCGCGCCGGCATCGCGCGCGGCGAGATCCGCGGTGACATCGACCCCGACGCGCAGGCCGCGATGATCCTCGGCATGCTGCGCGGCGTGGCGGCGCAGGCGCTGCTCGACGAGAAGGTGCAGAAGGGAAAGATGCGCGCGGAGATGGTGGCGACGATCCGGCGGATGTTGTCGGTGTCCTAGGCGTTGTCGCGCGGGATCACCGAGCTTTCGACGCCTTTTTCAGCTCATGGGGCGAGGATCGCAGCGCCCGTGGTCGCGCGGCTCTCCAGCTCGCGGTGAGCCTGCTGCACATCGCGCAGCGCATAGCGTCGATGGACTTCCGCCTTGACCGCGCCCTTGCGCACCGCCGCGGCGAAGACCGAGGCCGAGTGCTGCAATTCCTCGCGCGTGGCAATGAAGCTGCGCAGCGTGGGCCGGCAGACGGTGAGCGACTTGGCGTGCAGGCGCTGCAGGTCGAAGGCCTCGACGTCGCCTGAGGCGGTGCCGAAATTGATCGCCATGCCGCGTGTCTGCAGGCAGTCGAGCGAGGGCAGGAAGACGTCTTTCCCCACCGCGTCGTACACCACCGCCACGCCGGCGCCGTGGGTGATCTCGCGCACGCGCTCGACGAAGTTCTCCCGCCGGTAGTCGATGACGTGGTGGCAGCCGTGTGCCAGCGCGGTCTCGCGCTTGGCTTCGGAGCCCACGGTGCCGATCACCTCGGCGCCCAGCGCGCGCGCCCACGACGAGAGGATCATGCCCATGCCGCCCGCGGCCGCGTGGATGAGCACCCGGTCGCCATGCTGCACGGCGTAGAGCCTGTGCAGCAGGTACTCGGCCGTCATGCCGCGCAGCAGCGTGGCCGCCGCCGTCTCCAGCGTCAGGCCCGCCGGCAGCAGCAGGGTGCGGCTCGCCGGCACGCAGCGCACGGCGGCATAGGCGCCGGGGTGCACATAGGCCACCGCCTCGCCGACCTGGAAACCCTGCACCCCCTCGCCGACCGACTCGACCACCCCCGCACCCTGCGAGCCCAGCACGACCGGGAACTGCGTGGTGCCGTGGGGCCCGTGCGCGCCCTGGCGTTGGTAGACATCCGCGTAGTTGAGCCCGATGGCGTGCTGAACAATGCGCAACTCGCCCGGGCCGGGGTCTGCCACCTCGATGTCGGTGTACTCGAGCACTTCGGGGCCGCCATGGCGGCGGGCGAGGACAGCAGGACGCAGCAGCGTGCTCATCGGGGGTGCGTTGTATATATAAAGTGACGTTTGATATATTAGATCATGGACCTGATTCTGGCCCGTCAATCTGCAGCTGGCGCTAGCGCGAGCCTGCAGGACCGCATCCGCATCGCCGTGGAGCAAAAGATCCTCTCCGGCGCCTGGCCGCCCGGCAGCGCCATCGACGAGAAGGCGCTGGCCGCCCAGTTCAAGACCTCGCGCACGCCGGTGCGTGAAGCGCTGCTGGTGCTGGCCACGCAGGGGCTCGTGCAGATCGCGCCGCGCTCGGGCATCTATGTGCGCAAGGCGACGCCGGCCGAGCTGGTGGCCACGCTCGAGGCGCTGTCGGAACTGGAGTCGATCGTCGCGAGCCTGGCCGCGCGGCGCGCGACCAGCGAGCAGTGCAAGGACCTGGAAGCCGCGCTCGCCAAGGCCTCCGCGTGTGCCGAGGCGCAAGACCGTCGCGGCTACGAGAAGGCCAACGCGGTGCTGCACGAGGTCATCTACAAGGCGAGCGGCAACCCGGTGCTGGTGGAGCATGTGCGCTCGGTGCGCCGCACGCTCGCCGCCTACCGCCAGCGCAGCATGGACAAGCCCGGCCGCATGAAGGCGTCCGACAAGGAGCACCGCGCCATCGTGCAAGCGATCCGCGATGGCGACGCTGCTGCCGCCGCGCGGGCGATGCACCAGCACATCGATCTGGGGGGCGACGCGATGGTCCAGCTTGTGCTGGCCGCGCAGACGACCGCCGAGCACGCTCCTGCCAACCCAGCGCCGCCGCCCGCGGCCAAGAAGAGAAAGCCCATCAAATGAGCCTTGCCGCACCTGCCGAACGATCAGCCCCCAGGATGATCCGCGCCGAAGACCTGTTCCCCGAGGTCGAGACGGCGCAAGGGCGGGTGCGAGGTTTGACGAGCGACGGCGTGCACGCCTTCAAGGGCCTGCGCTACGGCGCCGACACCGGCCGTGCGCGCCGCTTCCGCGCGCCCGAGCCGCCGCCCACCTGGACCGGCGTGCGCGACGCCACCAACTACGGCCAGTTCGCACCGCAGGCGCCCTCGAGCCGGCTGCGCGACTACGCCGACATGATCACCTTCGACATCCAGGGTGGCGGCATGGGCGAAGACTGCCTCGTGCTCAACCTCTGGACGCCCACGCTCGAGCGCACGGCGCGCAAGCCGGTCATCGTGCACCTGCACGGCGGCGGCTGGTACGGCGGCTCGGGCAATGCACCGGGCTGCGATGGCGCGATGCTTGCAAAGCACGGCGATGCAGTCGTCGTCACGCTCAACCACCGGCTGGGCGCCTTCGGCTTCCTCGACCTGTCATCGCTCAGCAGCGACTATGCGAATTCGGGCGCGATGGGCATGCTCGACATCGTGGCCGGCTTGCGCTGGCTCCGCGAGAACGTCGAATCCTTCGGTGGCGACCCGTCGCGCGTGCTGGTGTTCGGCCAGTCGGGCGGCGGTGCCAAGACGAGCACGCTCATGGCCATGCCGAAGGCGAGGGGCCTTTTCCATCGAGCCGGCGTGATGAGCGGCTCGGTGCTCAAGCTCGCAACTCCCGCCCACGCGGCCGAGCAGGCCGAGCGCTTCCTGCAGGCGCTGGGCCTGAGCCGCGCGAGCATCACCCGGCTGCACGAGATGCCGATGCAGCAACTGCTGGCCGCGCAGGTCACACTCGAGATGGGCGACCGCGCCCGTGGCGAAGCGCCGCGCAGCTTCGCGCCAGTGGTGCACGAGAACGGCCCCGTGCCACGACACCCCTTCGACCCTGATGCGCCGGAGGTGTCGGCCCACGTGCCCATGATCATCGGCACCACGCTCGACGAGCGCAGCTACCGCACCGTCAACTTCGACCTCGACCAGGCCGGCCTCGAAGCCTTCTTCAGGCAGCGCGTGGGTGCCGATGCCGAGCTGCTGCTCCAGGAATACCGCGGCGAAGACCCAAGCGCGAGCCCCTACATGATGCAGGTGCGGCTCGACACCGACATGGGCTTCCGCCGCGCGGCCCACCTGCAGGCCGACCGCAAGGCCATGGCGCTCGGCGCGCCGGTGTGGACCTACCTCTGGCGCGCGCCCAGCCCCGCGTATGGCGGCCGCTTCGGCGCGACGCATGGCGTCGACATCGGCCCGAGCCTGCACGACATCCGCCGTGCGCTCAACGGCCCGATGGACAGCCAGCGCCGCCTCGCGAAGATGATGTCGTCGGTGTGGGCCTCGTTCGCCGCGAAGGGCGACCCCAACAACGCCCGCCTGCCGCACTGGCCGAGCTACACGCTGCCGGCCCGCTCCACGCTCGTGATCGACACCGAGCACGAGACGGTGATCGACGACCCGCGCGCCACGCTGCGCCGCTACTGGATGGAGCGCCACGTCTGACGCGCTCGGCCTCGCCGGCCTGCGTTGCACTGCGAGCAAAGGTCACACGTTCCGGCGATGATGCGGGGTTCCTGGACCACCGCTTGTCACCGCATGAGCTTCGTTCCCGCCAGCCGGCCTTCTTCCGCGTCTTCTTCTCCGCTGACCGACCACGCCTGGCACTTCGCGTTCGTCGGGCGTGACCTCCTGATCCCCGAGGCCGAGAGCATCGCGCTGCAGCCGCTCACCACCGCGCTGCTCGCGCCGCTGGCCACCGGCAGGCACTACCTCGGCACCCTGGCCGCCGTGGACTGCTGGGCCCTCGTGCTGCCCGAAGCGCCACCGGGGTGGCGGCCCACGCCGCTGCGCGCGGCGATGATGGCCTTGCCGCCCGAGGTGAGCGCATTGGCAGGCCGCGCGGCTCAGGTGGTCGAGTGGGACCGCAGCCACCGCTACTGCGGCGTGTGTGGCACGCCGACCGAGCTGCACCCGGGCGAACGCTCGCGCGTCTGCCCCTCGTGCGGCCACACCGCCTACCCGCGCGTGAGCCCCGCGATGATGGCGCTCGTGTGGCGACCGGGCGAGCTGCTGCTGGCGCGCTCGCCGCACTATGCGAAGGGCATGTACAGCGCGCTGGCTGGCTTCGTCGAGGCGGGCGAGTCGCTCGAGGACTGCGTGCACCGCGAAGTGGCCGAAGAAGTGGGCGTGACGATCGAGGACCTGCGCTACTACGGCAGCCAGAGCTGGCCCTTTCCCCACAGCCTGATGGTGGCCTTCACCGCGCGCTGGACCGGCGGGCACATCGTGCCGCAGGAGGGCGAGATCGAAGACGCGCAATGGTTCGCCATCGACGCCTTGCCCAACGTGCCGCCGAGGTTTTCGGTCTCGGGCCACCTGATCCGCGACACGGTCAGCGCGATGCAGGAAGGGCGCCTGGGCTAAGCACCAGCGCTTCGGGGAACGCGGCTTGCCGCGCAGTCCACACGACTGCAGGAGAACCCACATGAAGGCACTTTGCTGGCACGGCAAGACGGACATCCGTTACGACACGGTGCCCGACCCCAAGATCGAGCACCCGCGCGACGCCATCATCAAGATGACGAGCTGCGCCATCTGCGGCTCGGACCTCCACCTCTTCAACGGCTTCATGCCCGGCATGGAGAAAGGCGACGTCATGGGCCACGAGTTCATGGGCGAGGTGATGGAGGTCGGCCCCGAGAACAAGAAGCTCAAGATCGGCGACAAGGTGGTGGTGCCCTTCACCATCTGCTGCGGCGAATGCGAGCAATGCCGGCGCGGCAACTTCTCGGTCTGTGAGACGACCAACCGCAACAAGGACATCGCCGACAAGGTCTTCGGCCACACCACGGCGGGGCTCTTCGGCTACACGCACCTGACGGGCGGCTATGCCGGCGGCCAGGCCGAGTTCGTCCGTGTGCCGTTTGCCGACGTGGCCCCGGTGAAGATCCCCGACGGGCTCTCCGACGAGCAGGTGCTCTTCCTCGGCGACATCTTCCCGACCGGATGGCAGGCCGCTGTCGCGTGCGACATCCAGCCCACCGACACGGTGGCGGTGTGGGGCGCCGGGCCGGTGGGGCAGTTCGCCATCCGCAGCGCGGTGATGCTGGGGGCCAAGCAGGTGATCGCGATCGACCGCCTGCCCGAGCGCCTGTCGATGGCCAAGGCGGGCGGCGCCATCACGATCAACTTCGAGGAAGAGAGCGTGATCGAGCGCCTGCAGCAGCTCACCAAGGGCAAGGGCCCCGAGAAATGCATCGATTCGGTGGGCATGGAAAGCCATGCCACCCGTGCGATCGACGGCCTGTATGACCGCGCCAAGCAGGCGGTGATGGCCGAGACCGACCGGCCGCATGTGCTGCGCGAGATGATCTACGTGTGCCGGCCGGCGGGCATCCTGTCGATTCCCGGTGTGTACGGCGGCCTGGTCGACAAGATCCCGATGGGCGCGCTGATGAACAAGGGCCTCACGGTGCGCACCGGCCAGACCCACGTCAACCGCTGGACCGACGACCTGCTGCAACGCATCGTCGATGGCCAGGTCGACCCGTCTTTCGTCATCACCCACACGGCCAGCCTGGAACAAGGGCCCGAGATGTACAAGACCTTCCGCGACAAGCTGGATGGGTGCATCAAGGTCGTGCTCAAGCCCCACTAAGGAGACACACGATGAGCGAGAACACCAATGCTTCCATCCCCGATCCGGCGAACGACAAGCCCATGACCGGGCAGACCGAGTTCGACACACCCTCGAGCGGCCCGGCCCGCCTCAAGGCGATGCAGCTCACGCCCGAGGCGATGGCCAAGGGTCTCGGCTGGTTCAGCATCGCGCTCGGCGTGGCCGAGTTGCTGGCGCCCAGGGCCACCGCGCAGGCCACCGGCGTGAACTATGGGAAGAACTTGCTGCAAGCCTATGGCGTTCGGGAAATCGCGACCGGCATCGGGCTGCTCACCGCCAAGGACCCGCAGCCCTGGCTGTGGGGCCGTGTCGCCGGCGACGCACTGGACCTGGCCACGCTCGCGGCCGACCTGGTCTCCAACAGCAACAAGCGCCGCAACACGGCGATGGCGATGATCGCGGTGATGGGCGTCACGGCGCTCGACGTGTGGGCCGCCGAGACAGCCCGGCGCGAAGCCCAGCGCACCGCGCAGCCACCGCGCGACTACAGCGACCGGGTCGGCATGGCGCTTTCACCCGACGAGATGCGCGGTAAGGCGCGCGAGGCGATGCAGGCTTCGCCCGACCTGCAGACGCCGACGGCGCTCAGGCCCTACACCTTGCACTAGCGCCCGGCGCCGGGCCGAGGTGACAACCGAGCCGCGTGAGCGGCTCGCCCTGGGGGAGGAGCGCTGTTTGCTGCGCTGAGTCGCCCTCAACCCCGGGAGTTGCCATGCGCGTCGCTCGTCCCCTCGGAGCCCTGGTGGCGTCTGCCTTGCTGGCGGCGTCGGCCCAGGCGACGTTGATCACCTTCGACGAGCTGCCCTGGCGGCCGATCGATTCGTTTTCCGACTACCCCGTCGACACCCAGTACGCCGCGCTCGGAGTCACCTTCGACGTCGGCTACCTGATGCAGACCTACTACCCGTCGAACCCGCCGCCGCATCCCAACCAGTACCTGCTCGGCGGCCACGAGATGCGGGTGAGCTTCAGCGGTTCGCTGCCCAGCCACGTGAGCTTCCACATGAGCTCGCCGTATGGCGCGGCTTCGGAGTCCTACGTGTCGGCGCTGGACGCGAACGGCAATGTGGTCGGCCGCGGCCGCACGGGCGGCACCTACCCCGCGGGCGGCCAGGAGCCACCCTGGGCCGAGGACCTGCCGTACCAGGCCAACCGCTACATCAGCTTCTCGTCGGCCTCGGGCATTGCCGCGCTGAGCTTCTACGACGCCTACGGCTCGCGGCTGTCGACCGAGATCGACAACCTCTACTTCGGTTCGGTCGCCGCCGTGCCGGAGCCGGCCTCGCTGATCCTCGGTGCGGCCGGCCTGGGCGTGCTGGCCTGGGCCCGGCGCCGCAATAAGGCCACGCAAGGCGGCGCCTGAGCAGCAGGCGCCTGGCCCCGCATCGGCAAATTGCGGGGCTGCTTTGCGCTTTCTACCGTCAGCGATGCGAGCCGCGGGCGGACTCGCGGGCCTTGCCGCGGTTGGGGTGACGGGGGGTGCTGATGCTGGCGCTGTCGCCCGGCGTTTCCTGGTTGGGCTCGGCGGGGACCCAGTCGCTCGTCGGGCTGGAGGGCAGTTCGCCCGGCCCGGTGGCGGGCTCGACGCTGGCGTCGACTGCGGCGGGGCTGTTGGGGTCGGTGGGGAGAGGCTTCTTGCGCTTGCGCAAACGGAGGTACATCTTTGAATTCCTCTGGTGGCAGGGCTTCGTCAACAAGCGGTGCGGCAAGTGCCATTCCCGCTTGTCGCGCAGGTGTCTCGTGGCTGGAGGGAATTCCCCGGCTTGTGCATGCGCTTGTGTAGTAGAGAATTTCTCTACTACCACTTCATGCCGCAGGAGAAGCCATGCCCTATGCGACACAGCGCGTCATGCACGACGCCGACAGCCACCTGATGGAGACGCCGGACTGGGTCGCCTCCTATGCCGATCCCGGCATTCGTGACCGCCTCAAGCCGCTCAACCTGGCCAAGGCGGGCAGCAGCACCTACGAGCACATCCAGCGCCAGGTCGAGCGGGTGAAAGACGCCGAGAAGACGGCCGCCATCAGCCACAACGTCGTCGCCGGGCCCAAGGGCTGGGCGGCGCTGGGCGCCATCGCCGCAGCCGAGCGGCCGCGGGCGCTCGACGACCTGGGCTTTGCGAGCCAGCTGGTGTTCTCCACCTTCGCCGGCGGTCAGTACCTGTCGCATGAGGACATGGAGGTGCGCTACGGCGGCGTGCGCGCACACAACCGGGGCATCGCCGAGTTCTGCCAGGTCGACAAGCGCCTGATCGCGGTCGGCCAGGTCTCGCTCTCGGAGCCCGAGCTCGCGCTGCGCGAGATCCGCGAAGGCATCCGCCTGGGCTGCGGTGCGTTCTGGATCCCATCGCAGCCCGCCGGCGAGCGCGCCCCCGGCCACCCCGACCTCGACCCCGTCTGGCGCGAGCTCAGCGAGTCACGCATCCCCTTCATGCTGCACGTGGGCGCCGGTGCGTCGATCCAGCCCAAGGGCTACGACCAGACCGGCCGCCCGCGCCCGCCCGACGTGCACGGCGGCGGCGAGAACCTGCGCTTCCGCGACCTGGTGGCGCTGCCGATGGCGCCGCAGCTTTTTCTCTCGTCGATGGTGAGCGACGGGGTGTTCGAGCGATTCCCCACGCTGCGCGGCGGCGTGATCGAGCTCGGCGCCGGCTGGGTGCCGCAGTTCCTGCGCAGCCTCGACATCGCGCACGGCATCTTCGCCAAGAGCGACCCGATGCTGGCGTCGTTCAAGCTGAAGCCTTCGGAGCAGATCCGCCGTGCGCTCAAGTTCACGCCGTTCCCGAGCGAAGACGTGGGCCGCATGATCGCCGACGCGGGGCCCGAGCTCTTTCTCTTCTCCAGCGACTACCCGCACCCCGAGGGCACCAACGACCCCATCGGACGTTTCGAGCGCTCGATGGGGGCGCTGTCGGACGAGGCGCGCACGCGGTTCTATTCCAGGAACTTCGAAGAGATGATGCAGATGGCGTGAGCGTGGCGCTCGCACGATGACGGTCGCGTCACTCGCTCCTGCGCAACCGGAGCGAGTTCGCGACGACGCTGAACGACGACAGGCTCATCGCCAGCGCGGCGATCATCGGCGAGAGCAGCCAGCCGGTGAACGGGTACAGCACGCCGGCGGCCAGCGGGACGCCGAGCGCGTTGTAGACGAAGGCGAACACCAGGTTCTGGCGCATGTTGGCGACCGTGCCCTGCGAGATCTCGCGCGCCCGCGCGATGCCGCGCAGGTCGCCCTTGACGAGCGTCACCTGGGCGCTGTTCATCGCCACGTCGGTGCCTGTGCCCATGGCCACGCCCACGTCGGCCTTGGCCAGGGCGGGCGCATCGTTGATGCCATCGCCCGCCATGCCGACGACGCGGCCCTCGCGCTGCAGCCGTGACACCAGCTCGAGCTTGTCGGCCGGCTTGACCTCGCCATGCACCTCGTCGATGCCGAGTTGCCGCGCCACCGAGCGCGCGGTCGTGAGGCCGTCGCCGGTTGCCATGACGACACGCACGCCCGCGTCGTGCAAGCGTTGCAGCGCCTCGGGGGTGCTGGGCTTGATCGGGTCCGACACGGCGAGCAGGCCGATGAGCTTTCCATCGGCAGCGAGAAACATCACGCTGCTGCCGCGCTCGCGCATTTGCTCCGCCTGAGACCGCAGCGGCGACACGTCGACGCCGTCCTGCTCCATGAGGGCCGTGTTGCCGAGTGCCAGGCGGCGACCTTCGACGCGTCCGCGCACACCGATGCCGGTCGACGACTCGAAGTCCAGCGCCTCGGCGATCGCGAGCTTGCGGCTGCGGGCCGCCTCGACGATCGCCTGCGCCAGCGGGTGTTCGCTGCCCTGGTCGAGGCTCGCGGCCAGGTGCAGCACCTCGTCTTCGCTCGCGCCGTCGACCGCCACGGCGCGCTCGAAGGCCGGCTTGCCCTTGGTCAGCGTGCCGGTCTTGTCGACGATTATGGTGTCGACCTTGCGGAAGTTCTCGATCGCCGAGGCGTCGCGGAAGAGGATGCCCTGCGTCGCCGCGCGGCCCGTCGCCACCATGATGGACATCGGCGTGGCCAGGCCGAGCGCACAGGGGCAGGCAATGATCAGCACCGCCACCGCATTGATGAGCCCGTATTGCCAGCCCTGCTCGCCGCCGAAGAAGCCCCAGGCGAGGAACGACAGGAGCGCAATGCCGACCACCACGAGCACGAACCAGCCGGCGACCCGGTCGGCCATGCGCTGCATCGGCGCCTTGGAGCGCTGTGCCTGCGCGACCATCTGGACGATCTGCGCGAGCATCGTCTGCGAGCCGACTTTCTCGGAGCGCATGACGAGCGTGCCGGAGGTGTTGATCGTGGCGCCGATCACCTTGTCGCCGGGCCGCTTGGTGACCGGCACCGGCTCGCCCGTCAGCATGGCCTCGTCGATGGCGCTGGAGCCTTCGAGCACCACGCCATCGACCGGCACCTTCTCGCCCGGCCGGATACGCAAACGGTCGCCGACGTGCACGTGCGTCAGCGGCACGTCTTCTTCGGAGCCGTCGTCGCGGATCCTGCGTGCGGTCTTGGGCGCCAGACCGAGCAGCGACTTGATCGCGGCCGAGGTCTGCGAACGGGCCCGGAGCTCGAGCATCTGCCCAAGCAGGGTGAGCGAAATGATGACGGCCGCCGCTTCGAAGTAGACGCCGATGCGCCCGTGTGCCGCGAAGCTCGCCGGAAAGAGCTGCGGTGCGACCGTGGCCACCACGCTGTAGACGAACGCCGCGCCGGTGCCGATGCCGATCAGCGTCCACATGTTGGGGCTGCGGTGCCGCAGGGACTGGGCGCAACGCACGAAGAAGGGCCAGCCCGCCCACAGCACGACGGGCAAGGTCAGCACGAGTTCGAGCCAGCTTTGTCGAGCCGGGTCCATCCAGCCAAGCCGATGACCTGCCATGGCGAGCACCGTCACGACCACTGTCAGCGGCAAGCTCCACCAGAAGCGCCGGCTGAAGTCGCGCAACTCGGGGTTGTCGTCGTCCGCCGTGGCTTCGGGGATCAGCGGCTCCAGCGTCATGCCGCACTTCGGGCAGTTGCCGGGGTGACCCTGCCGGATCTCAGGGTGCATCGGGCAGGTGTAGACCGTGCCCGCGGCGGGCCCGGCTGCGCCTGCCGGGGCGGCGTGTCGCTGGTTCATGTTGTCCATCGTCCTGTGCGTCATGCAACGCCGGCTTGATCGGCATCAAGCCGGCATGGGCCTCAGTGGCAGCTGCCGCAGCAGCTGCGCGCGGGCGCAGCCGACGGCGCTGCCGCCGGGGCGGCTTCCACCGGGGTGTAGCCGGCATCGGCGATGGCGGACTTGAGGGTTTGCCCGTCGGCGCGAGTGGCGTCGATCTGCACGACCTTGGTCCTGAGGTCGACCGAGACAGTGGCAGCAGGCTCGACAGCCTTGACCGCCTTTGTCACGGCAACCACGCAGTGGCCGCAGGTCATGTCGTTCACGTTGAACACAATCATGGAAAGCTCCATCAGGAAGTGGGGGTGGGAGCACTGTGAACCTTGCCATGATGGGAAAGTCCAGCGGGCGCCGCCTTTTCCACTCGGCGAGTGAGTGCAAAAAGTTTTCGCTTGACCTTGTCCCAGTGGGAAGGTCTAGAGTGGCCTCACGCCCGTCATGCCTTGACCTTACGCCCCTCTGATAACCTCGTCGTCGTGAAGCAGCTCCGTTTCTGGCTCCTGGTGGTTCTGGTTGCCTTGCTCCCCATCCGGGGCGCGATGGCAGCGGCCATGGTGTGCGGGCCGGCCGGCGTCGGTTCGCAAATCGAGCAGCCGCTGATGTCGCCCGATCACGGCGGGCATCACGACCACCATCACGAGCGGGGTGCCGAGGCGCACGGCACCCATCACGGCCATGACCAAGGGCAGGGCGGCGACGCCAGCCAGGACAACAAGTGCACCATGTGCTCGGCCTTCTGCTCGGCAACCCCGTTGCTGAGCGCGCTGCCGGGGCTGCCGGCGCCGCTCCCTACGGGCGGCACCCATTTCCCCACCCTCGACGCTCCTGCACCGACCTTCCTGTCGGACGGGCAGGAGCGCCCGCCCCGAAGCATCTGACCCATTGACGGCCTCCGCGAGAGGCCGGAAGGGACACGTGCGTGCGACGCACGTGCATGGCTTGCGCAACGCCCGATGGGGCTCGCGGCAGGCGACTCGGATGTCTTCCACACATGAAACACACACATCAACGGCGTGGCCGCCTCGGTGCCGCGGTGGCTGCCGCGCTGGTCTTCACCGGCTGCGCTTCCTTCTCGCCCGATGGCGGCATGGGCACGGTGTCTGAGCTGACCCGGGCCCGCACCGGGCAGGCGGTCACGGCACAACGCTCACCCCAGGAGGCCGACAGCGCGAAAGCGCGCATCGCCGAGATCCTCAAGGCACCGCTGAGCGCCGATGGCGCCGTCGAGCTGGCGCTGCTCAACAACCGCGGACTGCAGGCGAGCTTCAGCCAGCTCGGCGTGGCCGAGGCCGAGCTCGTGCAGGCGGGGCGCCTGCGCAACCCGGTCTTCAGCTTCGGGCGGATGGCGGCGGCCGGGGTGGTCGAGATCGAGCGCGCGATCATGTTCGACGTGCTGAGCCTTCTGACGATGCCGATCGCGAAAGAGGTGCGGCAACGCCAGTTCGAACAGGCACAGTTCCAGGCGGCGTACGACGCTGTCGGCATCGCGTCGGACACACGCCGCGCGTACTTCAACGCGGTAGCATCGCAGGAGCTGGTGGGCTACTTCCGCCAGGTGAAGGAAGCGGCCGACGCGTCGAACGAGCTGGCCAAGCGCATGCTGCGCGCCGGCAACTTCAACAAGCTGGCGCAGATGCGTGAGCAGTCGTTCTACGCCGACGCGACGGCCGGCCTGGCTCGTGCGCAGCAGCAGGCCCTGGCCGACCGCGAGCGGCTGACGCGGCTTCTCGGGGTGTCGGGCGAGCAACTCGGCTTCACGCTGCCGGAGCGCCTGCCCGAGCTGCCCCAGGCTCCCGCGGAGCCGAAAGATGCGGAGCAGACGGCGCTCGACAAGCGCCTCGACGTGCTGATGGCGAAGCGCAGCACCGATGCCACGGCCAAGTCGCTCGGGCTCACGCGCGTCACGCGCTTCGTCAACGCGCTGGAAGTCGGCTACCAGAACAAGAGCGAGACCGACAGCCCGCGGGCCAACGGCTTCGAGCTGGAGCTGAGCGTGCCGCTGTTCGACTTCGGCGACGTGCGCACCCGGCGCGCGGAGGCGACCTACATGCAGGCGGTGCACCGCACGGCCGAAGTGGCGCTCAACGCCCGCTCGGAAGTGCGTGAGTCGTACGGCGCCTACCGCACCGCCTACGACCTGGCCCGCCACTACCGCGACGAGGTGGTGCCGCTGCGCAAGCGCATCTCGGAAGAGAACCTGCTTCGCTACAACGGCATGCTGATCGGCGTCTTCGAGCTGCTGGCCGACTCACGCGAGCAGGTGCGCAGCGTCACCGAGTACGTGCAGGCCTTGCGCGACTTCTGGGTGGCCGAGACCCACCTGCAGACAGCCGTGACCGGCCGCTCGCCTGGCGCGAGCGCCGCCCCCTCCACGACATCGGCCGCCGGCTCCGAGCAGCCGGCCGGCCACTGAGAGAACCACCATGTCCAATCGCAGAGATTTCTTTCGCGCGGCCGGTGCCGTGGCGCTGGGCGCGAGCGCGGTGAGCCGCGTCGGCGCCGCCTCCTTGCCCGAAGCGGTCTACCAGAGCGCACCGACGATGCAGCCGCCGATTGCGCCACCGACCGGCCGGCCCTTCAACCCCGTGGCCACGCTCAACGGCTGGTCGCTGCCCTGGCGCATGAACAACGGCGTCAAGGAGTTCCACCTCGTCGCCGAGCCGGTGGTGCGCGAGATGGCACCTGGCATGAAGGCCAACCTGTGGGGTTACAACGGCTCGAGCCCCGGGCCGACGATCGAGGCGGTGGAGGGCGACCGCGTGCGCATCTTCGTCACCAACAAGCTGCCCGAGCACACCACCGTCCACTGGCACGGCGTGATGCTGCCCTCGGGCATGGACGGCGTGGGTGGCCTCACGCAGCCGCACATCGCGCCGGGCAAGACCTTCGTCTACGAGTTCACGCTCCTGCGCGCGGGCACGCACATGTACCACCCGCATGCCGACGAGATGACGCAGATGGCGATGGGGATGATGGGCATGTTCATCATCCACCCGAAGGACGTGCGGCAGATGCGTGTCGACCGCGATTTCGTCTTCCTGCTCGCGGCCTACGACATCGAGCCGGGTGCTGCCACGCCCAAGACGGCCGAGATGACCGACTTCAACCTGTGGACCTGGAACAGCCGCGTCTTCCCCGGCATCGACCCGCTGGTGTGCCGCACCGGTGACCGTGTGCGCGTGCGGGTGGGCAACCTCACGATGACCAACCACCCGATCCACATGCACGGCCCGCACTTCGTCGTGACCGGCACCGACGGCGGCTGGGTGCCACCGTCGGCACGCTGGCCCGAGGTGACGACCGACGTGGCGGTGGGCCAGATGCGTGCCTTCGAGTTCGACGCGGTGGCGGGCGACTGGGCCATCCACTGCCACAAGTCGCACCACACGATGAACGCGATGGGCCATGACGTGCCCAACATGATCGGCGTCGACCACCAGGGCGTGGCCGAGCGCATCACCAAGCTCGTGCCTGACTACATGGTCATGGGCGACAAGGGCATGGCCGAGATGGGCTCGATGGAAATGCCGCTGCCCGACAACACGCTGCCGATGATGACCGGCACCGGCCCCTTCGGCCCGCTGGAGATGGGCGGCATGTTCACCGTGGTGAAGGTGCGCGACGACGTGCCCCGCGGCAGCTACAAGGACCCGGGTTGGTACAAGCACCCGCAGGGGACCGTGGCCTACGAATACACCGGCGAAGTGCAGGCGCCTGCGCGCACCGATGCGCCCAAGCCCGACGACGCCACGCTCAAGGTGCGCAAGCCCGCCGGCGGCCACGCGGGCCATCACTGATGAACAGGAGATGACGATGAAGCTCTTCCCACTCACCCTCGCCGCCACCGTGTCGCTCGTGGCGACGGCGGCCCTCGCGCACGGCGATGCCGCGCACTCCGCCAAGCCCCGCGCGTACGACGCGAGCCAGGTCGAAGACACGCCCTTCGGCCGCCAGGGCGACCCCGCGAAGGCCACGCGCACCATCCGCGTCGACATGGCCGACACCATGCGCTTCACGCCGGCCCACATCCGCGTGAAGCGTGGCGAGACGGTGCGGCTCGTGGCCACCAACAAGGGCCAGGTGCTGCACGAGATGGTGCTGGGCACGCCCGATGAGCTGAAGAAGCATGCCGAGATGATGAAGAAGCACCCCGGCATGGAACACGACGAGGCGCACATGGCCCACGTGAAGCCGGGCCAGCGCGGCGAGATCGTCTGGCAGTTCACGCAAGCAGGCGAGTTCCAGTTCGCCTGCCTGATCCCGGGTCACTTCGAGGCCGGCATGGTGGGCAAGGTGACCGTCAAATGAATCGCGACAGAAAAGGAGTTCCCATGAAGTTCGCATCCCTCTTCGCCGCCGCCGGCCTGGCCGTGTCGGCCGCCGTCTTCGCCCAGACCACCGCACCGCTCGTGGACGGTGAGGTGCGCAAGATCGACAAGGAGCAAGGCAAGATCACCCTCAAGCACGCGCCGATCCCCAACCTCGACATGGCCGGCATGACGATGGTCTTCCGCGTGGCCGATGCCAAGCTGCTCGACGCGGTGAAGCAGGGCGACAAGGTGAAGTTCACTGCCGACAAGGTCAACGGTGCCTTCACCGTGACCTCGATTCAGGCGGCCCCATGAGCTGCATCCGCTTCAAGGAGACCACCATGCGTTCGTTCCTGCTGACTTTGCTCGTCGCCGGCGTGGCTTCCGGTAGCGTGGCGGGTGCCATGACCCTGGTGCATGCCGAACACAACCCCAAATCGCACACCCACAGCAGCTACAGCGGCATGGAGAGCCGTGCGATCAAGGCGCTGTCGAGCGAGCAGATCGCCGACCTGCGCGCGGGCAAAGGCATGGGGGCGTCACTGCCGGCCGAGCTCAATGGGGTGCCCGGGCCGATGCACGTACTGGAGTTGCGCGAGCGCCTCAACCTCACGCCGCAGCAAGCCACGCAGCTCGAGCGCATCGTGGCCGCCATGAAGGAGCGCGCGCAGTCTTTGGGGGAGCAGGTCATCGGGGCCGAAACCCGGCTGGACCGCGCGTTCGCCTCAGGCACGGCCGACGAGGCCCTGGTGCAAGCCTCGGCCGCCCATATCGGCGAACTCCAGGGACAACTACGGGCGGTGCATCTGGTCGCGCACCTGCAGACGAAGGCGCTGATGTCGCGCGAGCAGGTCGGGGACTACAACCGGCTGCGCGGCTACACGAACTGAGGCTCAGTAGCCCATCTTCTTCTTGAGCGCCTGGTCGACCCACATCCGCGCGTGGATGGGGCCCGGGCGCTCGGCACCAGCGCGCAGCTCGCCGCCGTAGTTCTTCACCCATGGCCACCAGGCGGTGTAGACGTACGGCGTGGGCAGCCAGATGTAGGGCGCCTGCTCGAGGATCTCGCGCGTCAGCAGGCGCACCTTCACCTGGCGGATCTTCTCGTCGGGCTCGGCGACGATCTCCTCCATCTTCTTGTCGAAGTTGGGGTCCTTCCAGCGCGAGGGGTTGAAGGTCGCCTTGCTGGTGAAGTTCTTGCGCAGCGAGGTGGTCGGGTTGGTGATGGTGTTGACGAAGTAGTAGCCCGGCTCGTTGGTGCCGGTGAAGAGGGCCTTCTGCATCGCGCCCGGCTCGGTGATGACGAGCTTGACCTTCACGCCCACCTTCTCGAGGTAGGCCGAGACCAGCGTCACGAGGTCATGGTTCTGCGTGTTGCCGCTGACCTGCACGCGGAACTCGAAGCCGTTGGGGTAGCCGGCCTGCGCCAGCAGCTCCTTGGCCTTCTTGGGATTGAAGGTGTAGAGCTCCTGGATGGAGGCCGGCATGGCCGACAGCGGCTCGTAGTAGCCGGTGTAGTCGGGGTGCTGGGGGTGCACGAACATCTCGGCGTTGCCGCCGTAATAGCCCTTGATGATGGCCTGCTTGTCGATGGCCATGTTGAGTGCGCGCCGCACGCGCACGTCGTCGAGCGGCTTGGTGTCGACGCGCATGCCGATCACCGTGCCCGAGATGCCGAGCCAGCGCGAGGTCTTGAGCTTGGGCGCGGTCTTCTTCAGCTCGTCGATGGCCGACCAGCTCACGAGCTCCAGAACGTCGAGCTTGCCGGTGCGCAGCGCGGTCAGCGCGGTGGCTTCTTCCTTGATGACGCGGTAGCTGATCCGGTCGACGAAGGGAAGCTTGTGCTCCTTGCCGCCGATCTTTTCCTTGTCCCAGTAGTTGGGGTTCTTGGTGAAGGTCGACGAGTTGCCCTGGATGTAGTCGGTGAGCAGGAAGGGACCGGTGCCGTTCACGTTCTTCCAGTTGCCGGCGCCGGCGGCCACCACTTCCTTGGGCACGATGGCGGAGTAGTAGCCCCAGCCGAAGCGGTAGTCCCACTCGGAGTTGTAGTTCTTGAAGGTGAAGACGACGGTGTGCTTGCCCGTGGCCTCGACCTTGGCCACAAGGTCGAAGTAGCCGGGGATCTTCTTCGGGCTGGTGTTGATGCGGTTGTAGCTGAAGACCACGTCTTCGGCGGTGAGCTCGCGCGCTTCCATCACGCCGGGCTTGGCTGGGAACATCACGCCCTTACGCAAGGTGAACTCCACGCGCAGCGGGTTGTCGAGCATCTTCCAGCTCTCGGCCAGCTCGCCACGCATGCCGTCGTGCGGCAGCCAGGCGTCGGAGATGAAGCGGTGTGCGCCCCCGCGGCTGCGCGCTTTGGAAAGATCGGCCACGATGAGCTGCTCGTAGGCGAGGCCCAGGTCGTTGTTGAGCTTCCACGACCAGTCGGCCGGGTCGAACGAGCCGGCGTTGAGGGTGTACATCAGCGTGCCGATGTTGAGCGCGCCGCCCGGCTGTGGCTCCTCGGCGGGCACCTGGGCGAAGGCCAGCGGCCAGGCGAGTGCGATGGTGACGGCGGACAGCCGTCGTGCGAAGTGCTTCATGGGGCTCCCTGGAAATCGACTTTTCAGTCTAGGGTGCATCCCCTGCGCGGCATCCCGGGACAAAGCCTGAGCCTCGTTCGGCCCTGCGCAACGCTCAGTCGCCGCGGGGCCCCGCGCTGCGCTTCTTGCGGGCGGCCGGCTTCTTCTCCTGCTGCTGGAAGCGTTTCTGCAGCGCCAGCCAGCCGCCCAGCGCGAAGTCGGTCCACAGGTCGGCTGCTTCTTCCGCGGTCACGCCCACGCGCTTGAGCGCGCGGCCCGAGAGGATGGGCGCGTTGACCACGAGGATCGAGCACACCTGCGCCACCTGCCGCGGCACGCCGTAGGTTTCGACGATGCGGTCGATGAAGTGCTCGGTGATGGCGGCGCGCTCGTCCTTGCCGCGACGGCGCACGAGGTCGGAGACGGCGCGGTCGCTCGCCAGCAGGCGGATGATCGGGCCGCGCTCGTAGAGGTATTCGAAGCCGTGCTTCTGCGAGTTGCGGATCAGCGGCTCGAGCGGTGCATCGGCCGGCAGCGCGGCGAGCTTGCGGGCGCCGAGGTACTGGTATTCGCGCTCGAGCACCGCCTTCAGGATGTCTTCGCGCTTGGGGAAGTACTTGTAGATGAGGGGCACGCTCACGCCGGCGAGCGCGGCGACCTTCTCCAGCGAGAAATCGGAGAGGCCTCTGTCCAGCACATAGGCCACGGCGCTGTCGAGCAGTTGCTCGCGGCGCTCTTCAGGGGCCATGCGGCGGGCACGGGGGGCGGCAGCGGTGGGCACTCGGTCCTCTTCGTCAACAGGGCGGCCGAGAGCATATCGCCGCCGCGCCGCGCGCGGCAGCGGGTGTCGTCAGTACAGGATGCGGCAGCGGATCGTGTCGGGCAAGCTGCACAGGTCGGCCAGGGCCACCTCCGGCGAGCCGCTGTCGACGTCGATCACGACATAGCCCACGTCTTCGCGCGTGCTGAGGTACTGCGCCGCGATGTTGACGCCGGCCTTGGAGAGCCGCTCGTTGACGCGGGCCATCACGCCCGGCACGTTGCGGTGGATGTGCAGCAGCCGGCTGCGGCCGGTGTGCTCGGGCAGCGCGACTTCGGGGAAGTTCACCGCCGAGGTCGTGGAGCCGTTGTTGCTGTAGCGGATGAGCTTGTCGGCCACCTCGCGGCCGATGTTGGCCTGGGCCTCGAGCGTGGAGCCGCCGATGTGCGGCGTGAGAATCACGTTGTCGAAGCGCGTGAGCGGCGATTCGAACTTGGAATCGTTGCCTTGCGGTTCGACCGGGAACACGTCGATCGCGGCACCCGCGACGTGGCCGCTTTCCAGCGCCTCGGTGAGCGCCTCGATGTCGACCACCGTGCCGCGCGAGGCATTGATGAGGTGCGCGCCGGGCTTCATCACCGCGATCTGGCGCTTGCCGATCAGGCCCTTGGTCGACGGCAATTCGGGCAGGTGCAGGGTCACGACATCCGAGCGCTCCAGCACCTCGTCGAGGCTCGCGAGCTGGCGCGCATTGCCGAGCGTGAGCTTCGACTCGATGTCGTGGAAGACGACCACCATGCCCAGCTGCTCGGCCAGCACGCCGATCTGCGTGCCGATGTGGCCGTAGCCCACGATGCCCAGCGTCTTGCCGCGCACCTCGAACGAGCCTTCGGCGCTCTTCGACCAGCCGTTGCGGTGGAGCAGGGCGTTCTTCTGCGGAATGCCGCGCATCAGCATGATGATCTCGGCCAGCACCAGCTCGGCCACGCTGCGCGTGTTGGAAAACGGCGCGTTGAAGACGGGGATGCCGAGCTCCATCGCCGTGGACAGGTCGATCTGGTTGGTGCCGATGCAGAAGGCGCCCACCGCAGCAAGCTTGGGCGCGGCGCGCAGCACCTCGGCGGTGAGCTGCGTGCGCGAGCGGATGCCGAGGAAATGCGCATCGGCCAGCGCCTCGCGCAGCTCGGCCCCGGCCAGCGCCTTGGGCGAGGTGACGACGTCGGAATAGCCGTCGCGCTTGAGGGCGTCCACCGCTGACGGGTGGATGCCCTCGAGCAGCACGAACTTCAGCTTGGTCTTGGGAACGGAATGTCGGGTCGGGGTCGTCGTCATGCGGCTATTGTTGACCGCCGCCCTTTTCCCTGGCCGTGGCGGTGCCACCGCCGGGCGGCATGGACGGCTCCATCTGCTTCCCGGTAGGGGGGGCCGTCGGTTGCGGTGTCGGCGGCAGGCTCAGGCCTTCGCCGGGCCAGGTGCCGCCTTGATGGCGCGTCGGGTCGCCATAACCCATGCCGTAGTGGCCGACCTCGGCGCCGGGCTGCGCGCTCACGTCGGGGCCGTCTTCGTCTTCTGCGATGGGAGGCGCATGAAACATGTCTTCCGGGGGCGCGCCGGTGGATGTGCGGGCCGGTGGCCGTTGCGTGGCGGGGTGGCGCGAGGTGGGCGGTGTCATCACGGTCTCCTTTCGGTCAGCGCCGGGGCGGAGCTCCGGCGTCAGGCGGCGGGCAAGGCATGTTCCCCACGAACGCTGCACGCACAACGCGGGCACCGCGATTGCCGAACTTTCGAGGACCACACCCCTCTCACCGAAAGGACCCACCATGGAAAGCAAAGCCCGTCTCCTCGGCCACCCCATCCATCAGATGCTCGTGGTCTTCCCGCTCGGGCTGCTCGGTGCATCGGTCGTGTTCGACCTGCTGCACCGTGGCATGGACAGCGGCACGATGGCGCTGGTGGCGCACTATCTGATCGCCGGCGGCTTGATCGCCGGGCTGGTGGCCGCACCGTTCGGCACGATCGACTGGCTCGCCATTCCGAAGGGCACGCGGGCCAAGTCGGTGGGCGCGATGCACGCGGTGGGCAATGTCGTGGTGCTGGCGCTTTTTGCGGCAAGCTGGTTCGTGCGGCGCGATGCGCCAGAGACGCCGAGCGTGCTGGCCCATGTGCTCTCGTTCGGCGGCGCGTTTCTCTCGCTCATCACCGCCTGGCTCGGTGGCGAGCTGGTCGACCGCCTCGGCGTCGGGGTGGCCGATGATGCGAACCTGAACGCGCCGAGCTCGCTGCGCAAGCGGGAGCTCGCGAGTCGTCCCAACCTGCCCTGACCGAGCCCCCATGCTTGAACACACCCTCGTTCACCTGAGCCCCGAGCTGCCTGCGGCCGAGCTGTGCCGGGTGAGCGGCTCGCAGGGGCTGGTCGTGTTCATCCGGCCCGACGGCGGCCCGGCCACGGTGCCGCGCTCGCAGGCGGTGCTGCTGCGTCTGCAGGCACGCGGCTTTTCCACGCTCGACCTCGACCTGCTCAACTCCGCCGACGGCGAAGGCGGCGAGCGCGCGAGCGATGTGGAGCTGCTCACGCGCCGGCTCGACCAGGCGCTCGGCGCGGTGCCGGCGTCGGTGAAGCACGAGCCGCTGGGGCTTTTTGCCTCCGACAGCGGCGCCGCCGCGATGCTGCGTGCGGCGGCAAGCCACCCGCGCAGCATCCGTGCGCTGGTCTCGCGCAGCGGCCGGGTCGACCAGGCGAGCGATGTGCTCGGCGACCTGCGCATTCCCACCTTGCTCGTGGTGGCCGCGGGCGACCCGGAGCTCGTCGAGGCCAATCGACAGGCCTTCGGCCGGCTGCGCTGCGAGAAGCGCATCGACGTCGTGCCCCGGGCGACGCACCATTTCCTCGAAGCCGGCACGCTCGACGTGGTGGCGCAGCTCGCGAGCGACTGGCTCACACAGCACCTCGCGACGGGCACCTGAGCGCCCGAGCGGCCCCCCGCACTCTGCGCAAGTGCAACGGGCTGTAGAAATCACCGTGAAATGAGCGGCACCGGCGCTACCATCGCCGGCCTCATGACCGAGCCTGCTGCTGTGATGGGCCTGGCCCTCAGTCGTCGTCGTCCCTGCCGGCCCTTGGCCGGGAGCGCTGCGTGGCGCCGCCTCGCGGCCTGGTCGGCGAGCCTCCTGCTGATGTGCTGCGCAGCCGGCGCGAGCGCGCAGGTGGCCGCAACACCGGCGTCCGCCCCCACCGTCGACGAGGCCAAGGCCGCGCACCTGCACCGCTTCGCGGGTTTCGTCGAATGGCCGGCGGCGAGCTTCTCATCGCCCGATGCACCCATCGTCGTGGGGGTCGTCGGCTCGCCGAGCCTGCACAAGGACCTGTCGCTCGTGGTGGCCGGCCGTCTGGTGCAAAACCGTGCCATCCAGGTCGTGGAGCTGTCGGAGCCGCGGCAGGTGGCGGGGGTCCACATGCTGATGATCACCCGCGGTGCTGCAAAACGTGCATCGGAATGGCTGGCCGCATGCAAGGGCCAGCCGGTGCTCACGGTCACCGACATCCCGCAGGGGCTGGAGCGGGGTGCGGCGCTCGGCTTCGTCGAGACCGAAGGCCGCCTGCGCTTCGAAGCTTCGGTGCCGGCCGCCGAAGGCGCCGGCGTGCGCCTGAGCTCGCGGCTGCTGTCGCTCGCCGAACGGGTGGTCAAGTGAAAACACCTGACGGCAGCATGAAGCTCACCACGCTGCAGGGGCAGCTCACGCGCGCCTCGCTGCTCACGACCTTCCTCGTGCTGCTGGTCTGCTCGGCGGCGCTGCTCTCCTATGAGTACTTCACCTCGCGCAGCAGCTGGGCCGACGAGACCCGCACGCAGGCCGACTTCATCGCCCACACCAGCGCGGCGGCGCTCGTCTTCAACGACCCGCGCGCGGCCCAGGAAAACCTCTCGCTGCTGCGACTGCAGCGGCGCATCGAGACGGCGGCCATCTACGACAAGGAAGGCCGCGTCTTCGCCTTCTTCCGCGCCAATGGCCAGGAGCCGCTGCCGAGCACGGTCGACTCTGCGCTGCTGCGCGATGGCGTGCGGTTCAGCGGCTCCGCGCTCACCATGGCCTACCCGATCCGGCACGACGACGAGCGCGTGGGCACCGTCTACCTGGAAAGCCGGCATGACATGCTCGGGCGCATCGCGACCTACGGGCTCATCCTGATCGCGGTGATGTCCATGGGGCTGGGCATCGCGGTGCTGTTCTTCAACCGCCTGCTGCGCCGCGTGGCGCGCCCGCTCGACGAGATGACGCAGGTGGCCCACGAGGTGATGGCCAAGCGCGCCTGGGGCCTGCGCGCCCGCGAGACGGAGTACCAGGACATCGGTGTGCTCGTCACCGCCTTCAACGGCATGCTGGCCGAGGTGCAGGCCCGCACCGGCGAGCTCGAGGTGGAAATGGCCGAGCGGGTGCGCGCCGAGCAGGGCCTGCGACAGGCCGACCGCCGGAAAGACGAGTTCCTCGCCACGCTGGCGCACGAGCTGCGCAACCCGCTGGCGCCGATGACCACCGCGCTCGCGCTGCTGCGGCGCGAGCGCAGCACGCCCGAGGTGCGCGAGAAGTCGATGGCCATCCTGCAGCGGCAGCTCGCGCACATCGTGCGGCTGATCGACGACCTGCTCGACGTGTCGCGCGTGTCCACCGGCAAGCTCTCGCTGCGCGTGGAGCGGGTGGAGCTGGTCGACCTGATCCGCAGCACCGTCGAGCTGTTCCAGGGGACGGCCAGCGACAAGGGCCTGTCGCTGAGCTTCGAGGAGCCGGGCGTCGCGGTGCCGCTGAGCGGCGATGCGGCGCGGCTGGCGCAGGTGTTCAGCAACCTGCTCACCAACGCCTG
The DNA here is from genome assembly GCF_016735515.1 of Piscinibacter sp. HJYY11. NCBI lineage: Bacteria > Pseudomonadati > Pseudomonadota > Betaproteobacteria > Burkholderiales > Sphaerotilaceae > Piscinibacter > Piscinibacter sp. HJYY11. Next base: position 492,015 of record NZ_JAERQZ010000001.1, read on the forward strand.
CCGCTACACGCCGTCGGGTGGGCGCATCGGCGTGTCGGTCCGGCGCACGGACGACAGCGTCGAGGTGGTGGTGCAAGACAGCGGCCTCGGCATCGAGCCGGCCATGCAGCACCGCATCTTCGACCTCTTCGAGCAGGGCGACAAAAGCCTGGAACGCGGCAGTGCCGGCCTGGGCATCGGCCTCACGCTCGCGCGCCAGCTCGTGCAGCTGCACGGCGGCGAGATCTCGGTGCACAGCGAGGGCCGCAACCGGGGCTCGCGCTTCACCGTGCGGCTGCCCTTCGACCCGGCGACCGTGCTGCCGGTGCCACCGGCGGCGCCCGCTGCGGCGACCAGCGTGCCCGCCGTGCGCCCGATGCGCGTGCTGGTGGCCGACGACAACGTGGACTTCGCCACGAGCCTGGCCGAGTTGCTGCGGGGGGCGGGCCACAGCGTGGAGGTGGTGCACGACGGCGTGGCCGCGCTGGCCGCCGCGCGGCGCAACCCACCCGATGTGGCCTTGCTCGACATCGGCATGCCCCACCTGAATGGCTACGAGCTTGCGCGCAGGCTGCGTGCGGAGCCGGCCCTCGGCCGCACCGTGCTCATGGCCATCACCGGCTGGGGGCAGGCGAGCGACCGCGACGAAGCCATGCGTGCCGGCTTCGACCACCACCTCACCAAGCCGGTGGACCCGGCCCTGCTCGGCCAGCTGCTGGCCACCGCCGGCGCGCGTGCGCCGCAGGCGCCCGCGCTGGGCTGAGCACCGGGCCGAGCGAGCGCCGTCAAGCCGACGCCCGGGAGCCGACGAGCTGGCGCAACAGCTCGGCCACGCTCCAGGCCTGCGCGATGCAGCCGCGCGCGGTGTAGGGCGTCTCCGCGTCGAACACCTCGGCCACCGAGCCCAGGCCGAATTCGCCCAGGTGCGCGATCAGCCCTTCGAGCCAGGCGCGCGCTCCGGCGTCGTCGCCCGGGTGCAGCTTGCGCCACGCATCGATCCACGGCCCGATCAGCCACCCCCACACCGTGCCCTGGTGGTACGCCGCATCGCGTTCCTTCAGGCTGCCGAAGTAGCGCGGCGCGTAGTTCGCGCTGCCCGGCGCGAGCGATCGCAGGCCCACTGGCGTGAGCAGCCGCTGGCGCACCACGTCGATCACCTCGGCCCAGCGGCTGCGGTCGAGCACCGCGTGCGGCAGCGAGATGGCGAACACCTGGTTGGGCCGGCACTCGGCGCTGTTGCCCTGCGGGCCGTCCACCACGTCGTAGAGATAGCCGCCCTGCGCGAACCAGAAGCGCCGGTTGAAGCTCTCGCGCACGTGGTCGGCGCGGCGGTCATACAGCTCGGCCTCGCGGCCGCGGCCGGCGTGGCGCAGCCAGCCCGCGAGCACGCGCAGGGCGTTGAACCAGAGCGCGTTGATCTCCACGGCCTTGCCGCGGCGCGGGGTCACCACCCAGCCGTCGCACTTCGCGTCCATCCAGGTGAGCTGGTAGCCTTCCGCGCCCTGGCGCAGCAGCCCGTCGTCCGGGTCGACGCCGATGCCGAAGCGCGTGCCCTCGACGTGCTTCTCGGCGATGTCGATCATCGTCGGCAAGAGGCGCGCGAGCAGCGCGTCGTCGCCGGTGAACGCGTGGTAGCGGCCCAGCGCGTGGAAGAACCACAGCGTGGCATCGGCCGTGTGGTACAGGCCCTCATTGCTGCCGTCGGGGAACATGTTGGGCAAGAGCCCGTCGCGCACGTAATGGCCGAAGGTGCGCAGGATGCTCGCCGCCTCGTGCGTGCGGCCGGTGCACAGCGTGAGGCCTTCGAGGCTGATCATGGTGTCGCGGCCCCAGTCGGTGAACCAGTGGTAGCCGGCGATCACGCTCTTGATCTCGTCGCCTTCGGCAAAGGCGCGGGCGGCATCTTTCGTGCGGCCGGCGGGCGTGATGACGAACTGGTCGGCCGCCAGCACCAGCTCGGCCGCCACGCCGCTGCGGGCCTCGGGCGGCGCCCGGCGCAGCAGGCGCGCGCGGCGCTCCAGCTCGGCGGCGACCGCCTCCTGAGGTTCCAGCGCATTCATGGTGTCGATGCTCTCGGTAGAGGCGACGAGCGCGACGGAGTCGCCCAGCGGCAGCGCCATCGTGAGCACGCCCGGGCTCCACAGGCGCCCTTCGTGGCGGTAGCCGCGCTCGGCCTCGATGCGGTAGTGCAGCTCCGAGATCTCCTCGGGCTGCTGCTGGAACGACACCTCGGGCCCGCGCGCGCGCAGGCGCAGCGTGGCGGGCCCGCCGTCGCAGGTGATCTCGTGCACGTCGCCCAGGCTGTAGCGGTAGTTGGCCTGCAGCTCGTTGCTCAACTCCGCTTCGTGGTGGCGGAAGTGCAGGGCAGGGCGCAGCTCCAGGCGCAGCCGCGAGCGGCCGTCGATCATGCGGTAGAGCAGCAGCGTGGTGTTCTGCCGGTGGGGCATGAGCACGCTCTTCTCGATGATGTGGCCGTCGACCTCGAACACCCACACCGGCAACCCCGCCTCGAGGCGGAACTCGCGCAGGTGCTCGACGCCGGGCAGCGACAGCCGGCTCCCGGTGCGCTCTTCGCCGCTCAGCTGCACCCGCGAGCCATCCTCGAACACAAGGGTCTCGACCAGGTGGTTGAGCATCACGGTGCGGCCGTGCGGGTTGGGCAGGGCGGCCACGAGCAGGCCGTGGTACTTGCGCGTGCCGAGGCCCGCCATGCTCGCGGAGGCGTAGCCGCCGATGCCGTTGGTGACGAGCCATTCGCGGGTGAGGGCAAGGTGGGGGTCACGCGCGCGCGAATCGGTGCGGCGCACGATGGAGGCGGTGACGGCTGGGTTCACGAAGGCTCCTCGCTGGCGGGTGGGGGTTCGGATGAAGAGGCCGGCGCCAGCAGCAGCGCGGTGTCGCCCTGCAGGTGCCAGTTGTCGAAGCGTCGGGGCAGGCTGCGGCCGGGCACCTGGCGGTCGGCTTCTGCCGCGTCAGGAAAGAGCGTGCCCACGCCGCCGTAGTGCAGCGCCTGGCTCGACCACTGCAGCTGCCAGCGGCGACCCGCGGGCGGCGCCAGCAGCGGCTCGGGCACCGGGTCGAGGTGCAGGCTGCGGCCGAGGTTGACGACGAGCAGGCGGTCGTCGCCGTGGTCATCGAAGAAGCGCAGCACGAAGGCATCGGGCGACAGCACCGCGCCGTCCACCCGTCGCTCGTGCTGCGCGCGGCGCAGGCAGGGGTCGTGGCGGCGCAGGGCGAGCAGGTCGCGGTGCAGCTGCCAGGCCTGCGCATGCACGCCATGCGCGCGTTCGCCGTGGTCGAGCTTGCAGGCCTCGAAGCTCGTGGCCTCGTGCGGCACGGCCAGCGTGTGCTGGACCTCGGGCGAGGCCAGGTTGGCGAACTGTGCGGTGAACTCGCGCCGACCCTTGAGCACCAGCGCCGCGAGGTCGGGGCGGTGGTCGGCAAAGAAAAGAAAGGGCGCGCTGCACGCGAACTCCTGCCCCTGGAAGAGCATCGGCGTCTGCGGCCCCAGCAGGAGAAGCGCGGTCAATGCGCGCCAGCGCGCCGGGCTGCACTGCTGGTGCAGCCGCTCCCCGCGGCCGGAGTTGGCGACCTGGTCGTGGTTCTCGAGGAAGTGCACGAAGCGCGCGGGCGCCACGTCGAGCGCCGGCGTGCCGCGCCGCTGGCCCTGCCACAGGTACCACTGGCCCTGGTACAGGAAGCCGTATTTCGCCGCCGAGACGAACTCCTGCGCCGAGCCGCGGTAGTCGGTGTAGTAGCCCTCGTCCTGGCCGGTGGCGGCGACCACCGCGCTGTGGTGCCAGTCGTCGTTCCACACCATGTCGAGGCCGCGGCCGCCGTGCTCGCGGGGGCGCACGAGCACGGCGTGCTGCGGTTCGTTCTCGTTGACGAGCAGCACGCGGCGCGGCGCGGCTGCCTCGCGCATGGACTGGGCCAGCTCCTCGACGATGTGCGGCGACGAGTCGTCGAAGATGCTCTGCGTGGCATCGAGCCGCAGGCCGTCGATGTGGTACTCGCGCACCCAGTGCGCCACGTTGGCCAGCACGAGGTGGCGCACGCCGGCGGCATCGGGGCCGTCGAAATTGGGCGTGTCGCCCCACTCGCTGCAGCGCGTGGTGCTGAAGTAGGCCGGCGAGAACTCGCGCAGGAAGCACCCGTCGGGGCCGAAGTGGTTGTAGACCACGTCGAGCACCACGCCCAGGCCGAGCGCGTGAGCGCCGTCGACGAAACGGCGGAAGTCGTCGGGCCGGCCATAGAGGCGCGAGGGCGCGAACCAGCACACGCCGTCGTAGCCCCAGCCGAAGTTGCCGGGGAAGTCGGCCACCGGCATCACCTCGATGGCCGTCACGCCCAGCTCGGCGAGCGCGGGGAGCTCGCGCAGGGCAGCGTCCCAGGTGCCTTCGCGCGTGAAGGTGCCCACGTGCAGCTCGTAGAGCACCTGGCCGGTGAGCGGCAGGCCCGTCCAGGCCGCGTCGGTCCACTCGAATCGCGACGCGTCGATGACTTCGGACGGGCCGTGCGGCCCCTCAGGCTGGAAGCGCGAGGCCGGGTCGGGGTAGGCCGCGGCGCCGTCGAGCCGATAGCGATAACGCGCACCGGCCGAGAGGCCGGGCACGACGCCGCTGAAGTAGCCGCCGTCTCCCTGGCGCAAAGCGTGGTGCTGCACGTCGCCATCGCGCTCGATCGCCACGTCGACCGAGCGATGGCCGGGTGCCCAGACGCGAAACGACACGCCTGCATCCTTGGGCAGGGGCTCGGCACCGATCGGCAAAGCCCCATGCTGCAGGCCTTGCAAATCTGACCGGAAATGTGGTGTCTTGGCGTTCATCGCCCTGACTCGGCAAAGACGATGCCGCGCAGCGCGACCGGTCAGGCCTGGGACGCGGTGGCCTCTTCGATGGTCCGTGCCAGCAGCTCCGCGTCGACCGGCTTGGACAGGTGCCTGTCGAAGCCCGCGGCCAGCGCGCGCACGCGATCGGCGTCACGGCCGAAGCCGGTGAGTGCGATGAGCGGCAGGCGGCGCGAGCCCGCGCGGTTGCGCAGCTCGCTGGCGACTTCGTAGCCGTCCTGGCCCGGCAGGCCGATGTCGATCAGCGCGAGGTCGACTCGCCGCGTTTCGACGGCGGCGAGCGCCTCGTCGCGGTTGCCCGCATGCACCACCTCGTGGCCCATCAGGCGCAGGAGCTCCGACATCGCCGCCATCGCATCGCGGTCATCCTCCACCAGCAGCACGTGCCGCGCGCGGCGGTCGGTGGGGGCGATGCGCTGGCCGGGCAGCGTGCCGGCCTCGGCCCTGGGCAGGATCACGGTGAAGGTCGCGCCCAGTCCCGGGCCGGCGCTGTATGCGTGCACCTCGCCGCCGTGCAGGCCGACCAGCTGCTTGACGAGCGCGAGGCCGATGCCCAGGCCGCTCGACATGCGGCCCGGCGGGGGCGGCCCTTGCACGAAGGGCTCGAAGACGCGCGGCAGCAGGTCGGCGGTGATGCCGATGCCGAAGTCCTGCACGCTCAGGCGCACATGCTCGCCGTCGTTCCGGACGGTGATGATCACCTGCGAGCCCGCGGGCGAGCACTTGAGCGAGTTGAAGACCAGGTTGTTGACGATCTGCTCGATGCGCACGCCGTCGCCGTAGATCCACGCTTCCTCGGCCTGCACCACGATCTCGTGCTGCGCGGCCTTCTCGGTGGCGCGCAGCGCCTCGGCGCAGCTCGTCACCCATTCGGCGAGGTTGATGCGGCGCGTCTCGAGCACGATCTTGCCGGACATGAGGCGGCTCACGTCGAGCAGGTCGTTGACGATGTGGCCGAGGTGGCGGTTCTGGCGCTGGATGATGCCGAGGAACTTCTCGCGTGCCTCGGGCGTGCTGCGCTCGTGGCTGAGCACGGCGGTGGCGCCGGCGATCGCCGCCAGCGGGTTGCGCAGCTCGTGGCCGAGCAGCGCGAGGAACTGGTCCTTGGCGGTGTTCTCACGCTCGGCGGTCTCGCGCAGCGCGGTCTCGCGGGCAAGCAGTTCCTCGCGCTCGCGCTCGGCGGCTTCGCGCGACTGGCGCTCCTGCGTCAGCACCCGGCCGGCGTCGGCGAGCGCGCCGTACAGGATGTTCACTTCCTCGAGGCGGGTGGGGCGCAGCTGCGGCGCCTGGCCGGCCCCCACCGCCTGCGCGGCGCCCGAGGCGGTCTCGATCACCCGCATGAAGGTGCGCCCGAAGACATAGGCCGCGAGCATCGCGCAGCCGAGGGCCAGCAGGCCGCTGGCGGCCAGCCACAGCACGGCCTGCGTCACCGAGCGCTCGATGGCATGCACCGGCATCGCGACGGCCACCGTCCAGCCGGTTTGCTCGGAATGGGTGAACGCGTCGTAGACGTCCACGCCTTCCAGCGTGTAGTGGCGCAGCACGCCCTCGGCCGCCGAAGCGGCGGCGGCCACCAACTCGGGGCGGGCCGGCTTGCCGAGGGTAGTGTCGGCGTTGACGTTGCGCGAAATGAAGCGGCCCGAACCGTCGAACACGCCGATGGTGGCCGGGGAGCCGTTTTCCACCTGCAGCGCCGTGGCGCGCCAGTGGTCGACCGAATAGGCATGGGCCACCACGTAGCGCTTGCCGTTGAGGCGCCGGGTGGGCAGGTAGAGCAGGGTCAGCAGCTTGCCGGAGACGGCCCCGACGGTGAGGTCGCTGACCTGGGGCCTGCCGCTCTCGAACACCGCCCTGATGCGATCGGCCGGCGCCTGAGGCAAGGTTGTGCCGAAGGGCACGTAGGTGTTGAGAAGCTGCTGGCCGCTTTCATCGAAGAGCAAGGTCCACACGTGCGGAGGGCGGTTGGCGGCGCGCGCCTCTTCGTAGAAGGTGGCCAGGTCGCCCGCGCTCAGCGAGGCCGACTCGCCGAGCGCCGTCAGCGTGCCGATGGAGCGCTGGATCTCCACGTCGACCAGCAGCGCCGAGGCCCGCACCGTTTCGCGCAGGGCATTGAGCGCGGCGGCACGTTCGCCTTCGCGGACCTTCTGGACTGCCATCACCGCGGCGAGGAAGCCCGGCACGAAGACGACGGTGAGGACGAGCAGCAACAGCGAGCGGATCCGCATCTGGCGTTTCTAGCACAGCGCCCTGGGAGCACTGCTTGCGTTCACCGGCATCCTCCGTATACTGTATGAAAATACAGTACACGTTGGAGCCCAGGATGAACCAGCACCTTCGCCAGAACTACCGTCCCGCACGTCGCCTGCCTTCATGGCTTGCCGTGGTGTGGCGCTGGCTTTGACCGCCGGGTGAAGGGCGCCTGGCACCGCCGGGCGCGTCGGAGTTTTCCTACAAGCTGATGCGCGTTCATGCCCTGGAAACAGGCGATGGAGCCGCCTACGATGACCGGCGAAGTTAGTCTGTCTGTCAGCAATGGGAAAAAAATCATTCGGTCGGCATGATGCGAAGCCCGTCTTTCGCGAGTCGGATTTCGCCGGGAAGCCGCCGCAGGAACAGGCTGAGCTGAGCGGGTCGCTCAACCACCTCAGCCAGCAGATCGCGGCCACGCGCCAGCTTCTGCAGTCCATCGAGACCCGCGGGCTGCAAGCGGTTGCAGGCGACCGCGCGGCGTCGGGTCGTACCGACCTGACAGAAGGCGGGGCGCTCGAGCGCGACGAAGACAGCCATACGTCCAGCTGAAGGTCCTGCCGGGCCTCAGCTTTCCAGCCGCACCGGCGAATACCCCGCCTCCCTGATCGCCTCGGCCACCGCTTCAGCGCTGGCCGCTGCCGGCTCGACCTGCACCTGCTTCGTCGCCAGGTCGACACGCACCACCGCCGCCTCGTCGGCCTCCTGGACCGCCCGCGTGATGGCGCTGACGCAATGGCCGCAGCTCATGTCGTTCACTTGAAAGGAAATCACGGGCGTTCTCCAGAAAAACCATGCGTCGATTGGGCGATGATCGCAGCATCGCTTGACCTTCCCATTGTTGGAACCTTGACGATGCCGACATGCACTCAAGGAGCCACCCATGAACGCCGCCGTCACCGCCTCTTTGAAAGACATCACGCTGCAAGTCACCGGCATGAGCTGTGCCTCGTGCGTGGGCCGCGTGGAGAAGGCCTTGAAAAAAGTGCCGGGCGTGACCGAAGCCGCGGTCAACCTGGCGACGGAGACGGCGTCTGTCCAGGCCTTGCCGCATGTCTCGGCGGCCGAGCTCACCTCGGCCATTGAAAAGGCAGGCTACGCCGCGGCCGAAGTCGACGAGACCCGGGCGCCGCTTCAGGCGCCGAAGAGCCCCCTGCCTGAGTGGTGGCCGGTCGCGGCGGCGGCCGCCTTCACGCTGCCCCTCGTGCTGCCGATGCTGCTGCAGGTGCTGGGCATCGACTGGATGCTCGCCGCGCCCTGGCAGCTCGCGCTGGCCACGCCGGTGCAGTTCTGGCTCGGTGCGCGCTTCTACATCGCCGGCTGGAAGGCACTGAAGGCACGCGCCGGCAACATGGACCTGCTCGTCGCTCTCGGGACATCGGCCGCCTATGGCCTGTCGGTCTACCTGATGTGGAAGCACGCCGGCCACGAGGGCATGCCGCACCTGTATTTCGAAGCCTCGGCTGCGGTGATCACGCTGGTGCTGCTCGGCAAGTGGCTGGAAGGCCGCGCCAAGCGGCAGACGGCCGATGCCATCCGCGCGCTGAATGCGCTCAAGCCGGTCACCGCGCGGGTGCGGCGCGACGACGGCCGCGAGATCGAGCTGCCGGTCGGGCAGGTGGCACTGGGCGACCTGGTCGTGGTGCGGCCCGGTGACCGTGTGCCGGTCGATGGCGAGATCGTCGAAGGCCGCAGCCACCTCGACGAGTCGCTCATCACCGGCGAAAGCCTGCCCGTGGCCAAGGGCGAGGGCGACAAGGTGACCGGCGGCGCGCTCAACGACGACGGCCTGCTGCTCGTGCGCACCACAGCCATCGGGACCGAGACCACGCTCGCGCGCATCATCCGCATGGTCGAGTCGGCGCAGGCGGCCAAGGCGCCGATCCAGCGCATCGTCGACCGTGTGAGCGCGGTGTTCGTGCCAGTGGTCCTGGGCATCGCCTTGCTCACCTTCCTCGGCTGGGCAGGCTTCACCGGTGACTGGGAGACGGCGCTCATCAACGCGGTGGCGGTGCTCGTCATCGCCTGCCCGTGTGCGCTGGGCCTTGCCACGCCGACGGCCATCATGGCCGGCACCGGCGTGGCCGCGCGGCACGGCATCCTGATCAAGGACGCCGAGGCACTGGAGGTGGCCCATGCGACGACGGTGGTCGCCTTCGACAAGACCGGCACGCTGACCGAAGGCAAGCCGTCGCTCGCGGCCGCCGTGCCGGCACCCGGCGTCGAGCGCGGCGAGGTCTTGCGCATCGCGGCGTCGCTCCAGGCCACCAGCAGCCACCCGCTCGCGCTGGCCGTGCTCGAGGCGGCGCACAGCGAGCACCTCGCGATCTCGCCCGCCCAAGGTGCCAAGGCCCTGCCGGGGCGTGGCGTGGAAGGCATGGTGGACGCGCAGACGGTGCAGCTCGGCAGCAAACGGCTGCTGCACGAAGCAGGGCTCGATGCCGGCCCGCTCGCCGCGGATGCCGAGCGACTGGCGGGCGAGGGCAAGACGGTGTCGTGGCTGCTGCGACGGCACGGTTCACGCAGCGAGCTGATGGGCCTGCTCGCGTTTGGCGACACGCTCAAGCCATCTGCTCAGCACGCCATCGCCCGCCTGCACGCCCTCGGCATCAGGACCGTGATGCTCACCGGCGACAACCGCGGCGCTGCCACCGCCGTGGGCCACGCCCTCGGCATCGACGACGTGCGTGCCGAGGTGTTGCCCGCCGACAAGGCCGCCGCGGTGCAGGCCCTGCGGCAGGACGGCAGCGTGGTCGCCTTCGTCGGCGATGGCCTCAACGACGGCCCGGCGCTCGCCGCCGCGTCGGTCGGCTTCGCGATGGCGGGGGGCGCCGACGTGGCGACCGAAACCGCCGGCATCACGCTGATGCGGGGCGACACGCGGCTCGTGCCCGATGCGCTCGACGTGTCTCGCCGCACCTATTCGAAGATCAAGCAAGGGCTCTTCTGGGCGTTTGCGTACAACGTGCTGGGCATCCCGCTGGCCGCCTTCGGCCTGCTGAGCCCGGTGATCGCCGGCGCCGCGATGGCGTTCAGCAGTGTGAGCGTGGTGGCCAACGCGCTGACGCTGCGCCGCTGGAAAGGAACACAAGCATGAACATCGGCGAAGCCGCCAAGGCCTCCGGCGTGTCGGCCAAGATGATCCGCCACTACGAAAGCGTGGGCCTCTTCCCCGAGGCGCGTCGCACCGAGGCGGGCTATCGGCAATACACCGACAAGGAGCTCAACACGCTGCGCTTCATCCGCCACTCGCGCGACCTCGGGTTCTCGATCGAGCAGATCCGCGAGCTGCTGGGCCTCTGGCAGAACCGCCGCCGCTCCAGCCGGCAGGTGAAGGCGCTCGCGCAGACGCACATCGACGAGCTCGATGCCAAGCTGAAGGAGTTGCAGTCGATGAAGGCGACGCTCGAGCACCTGGTGCACTGCTGCCATGGCGACGAGCGGCCCGACTGCCCGATCATCGAGTCGCTCGAGCACCCACACCCTGCTCGTGATGCTCAGGCCGGGCAGTAGATCTTCTTCAGCGAGTCGTTCGACCGGAAGTAGGTGAGCGGCGCACCGAGTGCCTGCCGCGACACGCGCGAGAGGTGGGCAAGGTCGGCAAAGCCGGTGGTGCGTGCGATCTCGGTGAGCGTGACGCTGCGGTTCAGCATGCCGAGCGCGTTGTGGATCTTGAGCCACAGCTGGTAGTTGCGCATCGAGATGCCCATCGACTTGGTGAAGAGGTGCGACATGCGCGTGTACGACACCCCCACGCTCTGCGCCAGCGCGGCCAGGCTGCGGTTCACGTCGGCGTGCAGCAGCGACACCACGTGGTCCGCCTTGTCGTCGATCGGGGTGCGGGTGAGCGGCGGGAGGTAGCGGCCGACCGTCGCGATCAGGCCGTTGTACAGGGCCTTGCCCTGCACGCCGTCGAGCTGGCCGCGATGGGCGGCGAGCATCGGCGCTTCATGCACCGCGAACACCTCGCGCGGCAGCGACATCACGCCGTGCCGCGGCATGCCGCGGAACATGCGGAACATCGGGTGCAGCGGGTTCACGAGCAGCGCGACGACCTTCACGTCCTCGGCCAGCAACCGGTGCTCGACCAGCGGCTTGACGACGAGCGCATGGTGCGAGCTCGTCTTGCCGTTCGTGTGCAGCTCGAAAGGCTTGTCGTCGGCCGACACCACGATGCCGCCGCAGCGGCGCAGCATGGTGCAAGTGCGCATCACCGAGGTCGTGAACATCACGCCGCCGGGCACCACGTAGGCGTGCTCGGTCCGGGGCGACACCTGGGTATCGGGCGGCTCGATCGTGAACGCGTTCCTTTCCATCAGGAGGGCCAGTCTAGGTAGGGGGTGGGGCGTGTCTGTACTGGCTTGTCCTCATCCGAGGGTCTGTGCGGAGCGCTGGTGCTGCACTGCGCGCCGACCCTCGCAAAGTGCGTACAAGTTGTGCGCCAGCGCCGGCGTCCACCGGGCGGGGCATCGCCTGAAAAGAGGCCGTTTCCGCCCGCTGCTGCAACGCACGCCGCACCTGCCCCGCGAGAACAATCGCGAGCGGCACAAGAGAAGCGTCAACACGCGCCCGTCGTGCGAGTTTTCAAGCAGTAGCCTCGACGGTGGACGATGTGTTGACGATCAAAGCGCAAGCCATGCGCTGTGGGTGCAGTGCGCGTGTGAAACGCGTCACAGCGATGATGATGACGGCCGCTGTGCTGGCCGCGTGCGGTGGCGGTGGTGGCGGTGGAGGCGGTGGAGGCCCGGCGGATGCGGGTGACACGACCGCGCCGAGCCCGAGCCCTGTGACGCCGCCTGCGCCCGAGCCCAGCCCGGCGCCGAGCCCGGCGCCTGCGCCTGCCCCGATTCCGGCTCCGCCGCCGGCCCCCGCCCCGGCGCCAGACCGCCACGCGGCGGCCCGCTTCCTCACGCAGGCCAGCTTCGGCCCGAACGACGCTTCCATCCAGCGTGTGCAAGCCCTCGGCTACGCCGGCTGGATCGACGAGCAGTTCGCCACCCCGGCCAGCTCGCACGTCGCGAACTGGGACGCGCTGACCGCCATGCTCCGCACGGCCAACGCCAGCGCGTGGGCCGGGCAGGACGGCGTCTTCAATTCCTTCTGGCGCACCGCCGTGACCGGCGACGACCAGCTGCGCCAGCGCGTGGCCTTCGCGCTGTCCGAGATCATGGTGATCTCGATGCAGGACACCTTCGTCGGCAACGACCCGCGCGCCGTGGCGCACTACCTCGACATGCTTGCCACGCGCGGCAGCGGCCGCTACCGCGACCTCCTCGAAGGCGTGGCGCTGCACCCGATGATGGGCCGCTACTTGAGCTCGCTCGGCAACCGCAAGGCCGACACCCGCACCGGCCGCGTGCCCGACGAAAACTTCGCCCGCGAGGTGATGCAGCTCTTCAGCATCGGCCTCTACCGGTTGAACACCGACGGCACGCAGCAGCTCGCCGACGGCAAGCCGATCGAGACCTACGGCCCGGCCGACATCACCGGCCTCGCGCGTGTGTTCACCGGCTGGAGCTGGGCCTGCCCGGTGGCGCCCACCGCCACCAACCACACCTGCTTCTCCACCGGCTCGGTGAGCGTGAGCGGCACCTCGCGCAGCGACCCCGAGCGCTCGATCAAGCCGATGATCAACTACCCCGGCATGCACGCGCCGGAAGAGAAGCGCTTCCTCGGCGCGGTGGTGCCCGCCAACACCGACGGCCCCGAGAGCCTGCGCATCGCGCTCGACACGCTGGCCAGCCACCCCAACGTGGCGCCGTTCATCTCGCGCCAGCTCATCCAGCGCCTGGTGAGCAGCAACCCGAGCCCGGGTTATGTGCGCGACGTGGCCCAGGTCTTCCACGCGACCGGCGGCGACCTGAAGGCGGTGGTCAAGGCCCTGCTGCTGCACCCCGAAGCGCGCACGCCCACGGCGACGGGTGGCAAGGTGCGCGAGCCGCTGCTGCGGCTGACCGCGTACTTCCGCGCGTTCAATGCGCGGTCGGACGGCGGCCACTGGCGCATCGGCAACACCGACGACCCGGCCACGCGGCTCGGCCAGTCGGCGTTCCGCTCGCCGTCGGTCTTCAATTTCTTCCGCCCCGGCTACGTGCAGCCCGGCTCGGCCGCGGCCCAGGCGGGCCTCGTCGCGCCCGAGCTGCAGGTGCTGCACGAGACCAGCGCGGCCGGCTACGTGAGCTACCTGCGCAGCGTGGTGTTCAGCGGCGTGGGCGTGGTCAACGGTGCGCCATACAACCGTGCCGACGTGCAGCCCGACTACAGCGCCGAGCTCGCCATCGCCGACAGGCCCGCCGAGCTCGTGGACCGGCTCGACGCCAAGCTCATGCACGGCAGCATGCCGCCGGCGCTCAAGGCCGAGATCGTGGCCGCCGTGGCGAGCGTGCCCATCCAGACCCACAGCCAGGCCGCCATCGACCTCGGCAAGAAGGTGCGCGTGAGTTCGGCCGTGCTGCTCACGCTGGCCTCGCCCGAATTCCAGGTGCAGAAATGACGACGAAGCGTCTCCACTTCCCGACCGGCGCCTCGCGGCGGCTCTTCCTGCGCCAGGCATCGGCCTTTGCCGGCCTGGGCGCAGCGGCCCCGTTTGCGCTGAACCTCGCGGCGCTCGGCTCCGCGGCCGCGCAGACGGCGAGCGACTACAAGGCGCTGGTTTGCGTGTTCCTGCACGGGGGCAACGACTCCATGAACATGGTGCTGCCCACCGACGCCGCGTCGTGGGCCGCCTACACCTCGGTGCGCAACCAGCTGCCCGACTCCATCGCGCTGCTCGCGCCCGGCACCGCGCCGGTGGCGAGCGCCTCCGCCGGCTCGCCGCAGCGGCTGGGCGGCGTGTTGCCCATCGGGCCGTTGAACCCGCAGGGCCGCAGCTTCGCGCTGCACCCGATGCTGGCCACGCTGCAGACGCTCTTCAACGACGAGAAGCGCCTGGCCATCGTGCCCAACGCCGGCCCGCTGGTGCTGCCCACCACCAAGGCGCAGTACGCCAACAGCCTGTACCCGAAGCCTGCGCACCTCTTCTCGCACAACGACCAGGCCAACATGTGGCAGTCGTTCCAGCCCGAAGGCGCGACCAAGGGGTGGGGTGGCCTGATGGCGGATCTCCTGGCGGCGCAGAACGGCCGCTCCGTCTTCACCTCGATCTCGACCTCGGGCAACGCGGTCTGGCTCTCGGGCGACCGGGTGCGCCAGTACCAGGTGAGCGCGAGCGGCGCGATCCGCATGGCCACCTCTGGCAGCACAAATGCGATCTACGGCCAGCTCGGCGTGGGCGAGGCGCTGCGCCGCGTGGTGCGCAGCACCCGCGGCACGCACCCGCTGGAGCGTGACCTTGCCGACATCAACAACCGCTCGATCGAGGCCGAGGAGATCCTCCGCCTGGCGATGAAGGATGCGAGCCACCCGCTCTTCGGCACGCCCAACGTCAGCCCCGATCCCAAGCTGCTCTACGACAACCCGCTCACTGGCGGCAAGGCGATCAACCACCTCGCCCAGCAACTTCAGACGGTCGCCCGCATGATCGACGCCAGCGCCTCCGCCGGCATCCAGGCGAAGCGGCAGATCTTCTTCGTGAGCCTCGGCGGCTTCGACACCCATGACAACCAGAACCGCGCGCACGCCAACCTCTACGCGATGCTGGCGCACGGTCTGCGCTACTTCGACACCACGCTCGGTGCGATGGGCCTGCGCGACAGCGTGACCGCGTTCACCGCCTCCGACTTCGGCCGCACCTTCACGAGCAACGGCGACGGCACCGACCACGGCTGGGGCGCCCACCATTTCCTGATGGGCGGCGCGGTCAAGGGGGGCGACCTCTACGGCCGCTTCCCGACCCTCGGCATGCGCAACGCCAACAGCAACGCCTTCGACAGCAGCCCCGACCAGGTCGGCAACGGCACGCTGATCCCCGGCACCTCGGTCGAGCAGATCGGCGCCACGCTGGCGCGCTGGTTCGGCCTGAGCGAGAACCAAACCCTGATGGTCTTCCCGGGGCTGCGCAACTTCAGCGAGCGCAACCTCGGCTTCATGCGCTAGCCGGCTTCGGCCGGCACACGCAGCGCCAGCACGAGGCTCGCGACAGAGAGCCCCAACATTGTCGCCACCACGGCGGACAGCCCCGCCTGTTGGAGGTAGGGCGCAACCCCTTGCGTCGCCATGGCGCTGGCCACGAGCAGCATCAGCACCATCGCGGCCGAAGCGCGGCCCATCTGCGCCATGGGCACGCGCAAGGCCTCGCTGAACGCTGCAGGCCCGCGGATGCCGAGCGTGCCGCAAAAGGCGATCCAGAACGCGAGCACCCAGCCGAAGCCGAGCGATGCATGCGACCAGGCCCACCAGAAGGTCGCGCACAGCAGCAGGTGGAGCCAGGCGCCGAGCCGCACGGCCCGCACTGCACCGAGCCGCGCGCTGATCCGCCCCGACTGGCTCGCCATCACGATGAAGGCAGCCACGCCGCACACCTGCGCGGTGGCGAAGGCGCCGTCGCCCCGGCCCATCACCGCCTGCAGCACCTGCGGCCCGCTGCCCACGAAGCACAGGAGCGCCGCGAAGCACAGCGCGTGAGAGAGCGCGAGCTTGAGGTAGCGGGTGTTGCGCAGCAGCGTGCCGTAGCCGCTGGGGGCGCTCTCGTCGTGCTGAGGCAGGCGTGCAGGCGTGGCGGCCAGCGCGAACGGCATCGACACCAGCGACACGACCCCGATCACTGCGAAGGTCACGCGCCAGTCGGTGACGAGCAGCAACGCCGTGCCCAGCACCGGCCCCGCCGCGGGGATCACCGCTTCGATCATGGAGATGGCGGCGATGCCGCGCACGCCGTCCTTGTCGGGCAACGTGGCGCGGATCACGGTCGGCGAGACCACGGTCGCCGCTCCGGCAGCAATGCCCTGAAGCAGCCGCATGGCCAGCAGCGACCACAGTTCGGGTGCAATCGCGCAACCGAAGCTCGCCACGATGAGCGTCCACAGGCCGAGGCGCACGCAGGCCCGCGGCCCGAAGCGGTGCAGCGCCTCGCCCCACAGCAATTGAGAGGCTGCCAGCCCGGCCAGGAAGACCGCGATGGTCGCCTGGCCCTGAGCCACCGTGAGGCCGAGGCCGCGCTGCATGGCCGGCACTGCGGGCAGGTAGAGATCCATCGCCAGCAGCCCGGTACAGGTGATGACGGCGAGGGGGAGGATGGTGCGGACGCTGGCAATGGACATCGGGGCAGTTTGCCGCACGAGTGGCGGCATCCAATCACGCTACCGCTTGCTCCTCAAGCCACTTGAGCATCTACCTTCCGGGCCTGTTCGTTCACTGGAAGGAGTTGCCATGAAGTTCTGGAAGGCCGGTCTCGGCGTCGGTGCTGCCTGTGCAGCGTGTTGTGCCATTCCCTTGCTGGGCATGGCGGGCGTGGCGGGTGGTCTGGCCGCCTTTGGCGCGGCGCTGTGGGCTTGCATTGCCGAGCTGGGCCTGGTCGTGCTGGCGCTCGGTGCCGTCGGCGTGGGGGTGTTGATCGCCTGGCGTCGGCGGCAAGCGCGGCGCTGTGCGCCCCGGGCAACAAGCTGCGACTGCAGCTCGTCGTGCAGCACGGCCAAAATCGGCGCATGAACCCTTCGCTTTCGCTCTCGATCGGCGTGCTCGCGCAGCAGACCGGTTGCACCGTGCCCACCATCCGCTACTACGAAGAGATCGGCCTGCTGCCGATCGGGCCACGCACCGAGGCCGGCCGCCGGTTCTACGGCCAGGGCGCAGTGCGGCGCCTGACCTTCATCCGCCGCTGCCGCGACTTCGGGTTCTCGATCGAGCAGGTGCGCGAGCTGGTCGGCCTCGTCGATGCGCCAGACCGTCCCTGTGCCGAGCTGCGCGACATCACCGCGAAGCACTTGCAGGCCCTGCGCGCGAAGCTCAGCGAGCTGCAGGCGCTGGAAGCGAGCATGGCCAGGTTCGTCGGCAACTGCGACGCCGCCTGCGCCGGCGGTGCCACCGTCGACTGCACGATCCTCGAAGACCTCGGCGGACCGGTGCCTCCGCATGCCCCACGTGCTTGTTGTTAGCCACGCCTGAATACCCAGGTACACCAAGCGGTGTACTCAAGCCAAGACCGCCCCAGAAGCACTAGATTCGCGCGCCTTTGAAACGGTTCATCACCGTCGAGGTTTCATCCACCCACACAAGGGAGACAAGCGTGACTCTGCAGCTCATGGCGCGTGCGCGTGCCGTCGTTCATGGAGCCTGTGCCGCCGCCGTGCTGGCAACGGGCCTTCTCATCCACCCAGGCGGCGAGGCCGCGGTGCCCAGCCCCACGGTGGTCGGGCCCGTGCCCTCCCAGGCCCCGGGCAGCGCCTCGCGTGACTACCCGTGGATGTCGACGATGCACAACCTCGCCGCGGTCGGCTACGTCGAGGAGGAGTACTTCATTGAAGGCACGGCCAACCGCTACAACACCGCGGTGCCGCTGGGCACCAACGGCTCGGTCGTCAGCAGCGGCCACCCGTACCGCACGCGCATCCTCGTGCGCCGCCCGGTGAGCCCGTGGAAGTTCAACGGCACCGTGCTCGCCGAGTGGCAGAACGTGACCGCCGGCTACGACCTCGACGCGATGTGGGGCGCCTCGTTCGAGCACATCACCCGCTCGGGCTACGCGTGGGTGGGCATCTCGGCCCAGCGCGTGGGCGTGCAGGGCACGCCCAACGGCCTGCGGAACTGGAGCACCACGCGCTACGGCACGCTCGACGTGACGGCCGGCGGCACGGTGGTCGACGACTCGCTCTCCTACGACATCTACGCCCAGGCGCTGCAGGCGCTGCGCCAGCCGACCGGCGTGCGCCCGCTCGGCAAGCTGGAGGCAAAACGGGTGCTCGCGATCGGCGCGTCGCAATCGGCGGGGCGGCTGCAGGTGTTCATCAACGCGCTGCACCCGCTGATCGGCGACCCGGTCGATGCCTACCTGCTCTACATCGGCGGCGGCCGGGTGCGCAGCGACCTCACGGTGCCGATCTTCAAGCTGATCTCCGAGACCGACGTGCCGCCGCAGGTGGCGAGCCGGCAACCCGACACGCCGCTGTTCCGTTTCTGGGAGGTGGCCGGCACCAGCCACTCGGGCCGCCGCACCGTGCTCAACACGCGGCCGCTGCTCGCACGCGACGGCGTGGCGCCCACGGTCGGCGACTGCGCCCGCCCGCCGTACCCGCGCGTGCCCATCCAGTACGTCATCAACGCGGTCTACGACCACATGGTGCGCTGGGTGCGCGATGGGGTGCAGCCGCCGAGCGCACCGCCCATCACCACCGAAGGTGCGGTGATCCAGCGTGACGCGTACGGCAACGCGCTCGGCGGCATCCGCCTCGCGGAGTTCGCGGTGCCCACCGCGCTCAACAGCGGCGCCAACACCGGCGCGGCCTTCTGCATCCTGTATGGCACCTACATCCCGTTCGAGCAGAGCCTGATCGACCAGCTCTACCCCACGCACGGCAGCTATGTGGCGCCGGTCTTCACGCAGGCCCACGACACCGTGCGCGACGGCTACGTGCTCTGGCAGGACGCGCTGCGCACCAAGCACCTCGCCGCGCATTCCATCGTGGGCCACGGCACGCCGTGCAGCGCCACCTGCCGCGCCGCGCAGGACCTGCTGGAGGCGAGCTACTTCTACCTCTACACCAGCGGCGCCGACGACGAACTGACGCACAAGGTGATTCGCGTCATCAAGGCCCTGTCGCGCGGCGATGCCACCGGCGGGCAGACGCAGGCGGTCGCCCACAAGCTCGTGCGCCACACGCTCAACGACTACATCGACGACGTGCAGCGGCTGCAGGCGAAGGGCCGCCTCTCGCAGGTGTCGGCCAGCGAGCTGGTGAACGGGGCCAGCGCCATCCTGGCGACGCTGCCCTGAATCGGCGCCTTCCTACTTCGCGGTCGCGCCTGGGCTGACAGCCAGGGTGCGGCCGCCGTTCTACCTTGTGGCGTCCGTTTGTCACTACAAAGGAGCCAAGCATGTCCGACAGCAAGGAAAAGAGCGGCGGCCAGGACCGCAAGCGCATCAACATCAACCAGGACTACGAGGTGCGCGACTGGGCCAAGGCGCTCAACACGACGCCCGAGAAGCTCAAGGAAGCGGTGAAGCAGGTCGGCGACCGCGCCGAGGCGGTCGAGCGCCACCTGAAGGGGCGCGACGCGAAGTAGGCGAGCGAAGGGCGCTCAGCCCTTCGGCGCGTCCATCCCGTGCCGGCGCTTGAGCTCGGCCGTGCTGTCGGCCGACATGAAGTCGAGCACCGCATGCGCCTGCGGATGCTGCGCCTTGGCGGCCACGGCGCCGGTGAAGGTGGTGGTGATGGCCAGCCCCGGCGGCATGCCGCCGACGAGCGTGATGCCGTCCAGGTTCATCAGCTCGCTCAACTGCTGGAAGCCGAGGGCCACCTCGCCACTGGCGACGAGCGATCCCACCGGCACACCGGCGCGCGCCTGCACCAGGCGGGGCTTGAGTGTTTCGGCCAGGCCCCAGCGCTCGAAGAGTTTCAGCAAGGCCGTGCCGCTCGGGCCGGTCGAGTAGCCGATCGACGCAGCCTCCAGCACCGCGCGGCGCAGCGCGTCTTCGGAGGCGATGTCGGGCACGGGCACGCCCGCCCGCACGGCGATCGCGACCGACGAATCGACGATCGGGCGGCGGCTCGCGGCCAGCACATGGCCGGCCGCCGCGAGCTTGTCGATTGCATCGCTGGCCAGGAAGACGAGATCGAAGGCCTCACCCGCTTCCACGCGCCTGGCCGCGTCCACGCCGCCCACGGATTCGACCTGCACCTCCACGCCGTGCGCCTGCTGGTAGAGGCTCGCCAGCTCGGCCAGCACCTGGCGGGTGGCCATCGAGGAAATTGCGCGCAAGGGGGTGGTGCTCATGCGGATGCCGAAGAAGTGCCGAAGGAGCGACGATTCTGGGCGCGCACCAGGCCATCGCCTAGCAGGGGCTCGTCCTAGCTGATATGCACGAACGGCATGGCAGCGCCAGAATCAAGCGCAGCCACAGGAGCCTGACGATGAGCGACGACCCTTCCCACGATCCGCGCTGGAAGCACGACGGCGTGCGCGTGGTGCCCGCCGATTCGCTCGACGCCAACACCGCACAGACGCCCGGCATGGACCGCAAGGCCGCCATCAACTTCGCGCGCGTCGGTGCGCAGAAGCTGTGGGCCGGTACGGTGCACATCCACGCCAATGCCAAGACCGGCGCGCATCACCACGGGCCGCTCGAGAGCGTGATCTACGTGGTGAAGGGCCGGGCGCGCATGCGCTGGGGCGAGCAGCTCGAGTTCACCGCCGAGGCCGGCCCGGGCGACTTCATCTACGTGCCGCCCTTCGTGCCGCACCAGGAGATCAACGCCAGCCGCACCGAGACGCTCGAGTGCGTGCTGGTGCGAAGCGATGGCGAGGCGGTGGCCGTCAACCTCGACATCGAGCCGGCCGAGCCGCCGGAAGAGGTGCGCTGGGTCGACCCCACGCACCCTGGGTGACGCGGCCTCAGTCGCCGTACTTCACCGAGCAGCCATAGGGCCGGGTGTTCGCCTGCGCCACCTTGCGGTTGGCCGCCACGTCGGCGAGGGCCAGCTTGACGTAGTTGTCGGCCTTGGGGATGTCGCTCGCGTTGCTGCTGGGGATGCTGTCGATGCCGCCCTTGTAGACGAGGTTGCCGGCGGCGTTGATCACGTAGAGGTGCGGCGTGGTGCGGGCCTCGTAGGCCTTGCCCACCTTGCCGTCGCTGTCGAGCAGCACCGCGGTCGGGGCCGCGCCGCGCTGCTGGTTGAGCTTCAGCGCCTCAGGCCCGCTCACATGGCCCTGCGAGCCGGGGTACGACGAGATCACCTGCAGCCACACCACGCCGTTGGCGGTGGCTTCCTTCTGCAGCTTGGGGATGTTGCCGCTCTGGTCGTAGTGCTTGCGCACGAACGGGCACTCGTGGTTCGTCCACTCGAGCACCACCGTCTTGCCCTTGTAGGCCGAGAGGCTCACCGGCTTGCCGTCGGCACCTTGCACGGTGAAGGCCGGCGCCGGCTGGTCGAGCGTGGCCACTGCGTGGGCGGCGAAGGGAACGAAGGCCCAGGCCGTGGCGAGGGCGAGCAGGCATTGGCGGCGGAAGTGGGTCATGGAGTCCTCCTGTGGAAAAAGGCGGTCAGGGTGAAGCCGGCGCCTTCAGCGCCGCGAGAACGAGATCGGGGGTCAGCAGCTGGGGCAGCACCTGCGGCTGCGCCTGTGCGCCCGGCGGGTAGAAGAGGTAGAGCGGCACCCCGCTGCGGCCGTGCTCGGCGAGCAGCTTGGTGATGCGCTCGTCGCCGCGCGTCCAATCGCCCTTGAGGCGCGTGATGCCGGCCTGGCGGAACGCGTCGTCCACATGCGCGGGCGAGAGCGCCACCCGTTCGTTGACGAGGCAGGTGATGCACCAGTCGGCGGTGAGGTTCACGAAGACCGGCTTGCCTTCCTGCCGCAGCGTGGCCAGGCGCTCGGGGGTGTAGGGCTCCCAGCCACCGTGGGCCGCGGCGGTGGTGGCCTGGGGCGCGTTGGTCGTGCCCGTCACGCCGAGCGTGCCGAAGCCCACGGCGCCCACCACCAGCAAGGTCGCGATGGCCGCAGACGCATGGCGACCCCGCGGGCCGAGGTCACGCGTGTTGCTGTAGAGCCAGGCCGCGAGGGCCAGGCCGATCGCACCGGCAAGCGCGACGGCCAGCGCTTCCGGGCCCGCCTGGCGCGCCAGCACCCAGGCCAGCCACGCGGCGCTCGCATACATCGGGAAGGCAAGGGCCTGTTTCAGCCGGTCCATCCACGCGCCGGGGCGGGGCAGGCGGCGTTGCAGCGCAGGCCATTCGCACAGCAGCAGGTAGGGAAGGGCGAGGCCCAGGCCGAGGGCGAGGAACACGGCCAGCGTCACCCCCGCCGGCTGCGTGACCGCATAGCCGATCGCCACACCCATGAAAGGCGCGGTGCACGGCGTGGCCACCACGGTCGCGAGCACGCCGGTGAAGAAGCTGCCGCGCAAGCCCGGCTGCGACGCGAGCCCCTGGCCGATGCCGGCGGCGCTGCCGCCGAGGTTCACCACGCCCGAGAGGCTCAGGCCCACCGCAAACATCAGCAGGGCGACCAGCAGCACGAACACCGGCGACTGGAACTGGAAGCCCCAGCCCACGCTGTCGCCGCCGGCCTTGAGCGCGATGAGCACCCCCGCGAGCGCCGCGAAGCTTGCCAGCACGCCGGCGAGATACGCGAGCCCGTGCAGCCGCACCACGCGGCGTGAACCCTGTGCCGTGTGCAGCAGCGAGAGCACCTTGATCGTGAGCACCGGGAACACGCAGGGCATCAGGTTGAGGATCAGGCCGCCGAGCAGCGCGAGGCCGAGGGCCAGCCACAGCGAGGGCTGATCGGCCGACGGCGCTGAAGCGGCTGCCGTGCCGGGCGCCGCAGCCGACACCGGCACCGGCGTGAGCGAGGCCGGGTCGTGGCCGATGGCAAGCGACTGCACGGGCTTGCCGTCCTTCAGCAGCACGAGCACGCCGTCGACATCGTCGCCGGCTTTCGGTGCGTTGTCGCCCGGCGTGATGACGAGCCTGGCCTGCTGAAGCTGCTGCGGCTCGGCGTGGGCGACGAGGCCCCACTTGCGCGCGAAGAAATAGGCGCCGTCGTGGGCGGGCGCGGCCTTGGGCACGGCGAGCTGCAGCTTGCCGCCGTCGAGCTGCCAGCTGGCGGGCTCGCCACGCTGAGGCACACGCGCCTGGGCTTGCTGCAGCAACGAGGCATCGCCACTCGGCGTGGCGGCGGTGCCAACCGGCAGCGTCAACGACAGCGTGGCGTTTTGCGGGATGCAGACGTCGTTGCACACCAGCCAGTCGACTTTTGCCTTCAGCTCGAAACGATCGCCATCGCGCAGCCCCGTGGGCACCTGCACGACCGAGGGCAGCGTCACCTCGTCGGCATAGCCGTAGTTGGTGATCGGGCCGAGGCTGTAGCGCGAGGGCGTGGGCCAGTGGATGGGGCTTGCGGTGGCACCGGCCGGCAGCGTCCAGGCGATGGTGGTGGGCAGGCCCGAGTCGCCGGGGTTGACCCAGTAGGTGTGCCAGTGGGGAATGATCTTCTGCTGCAAGCCGACCAGCAGCGACTGGCCGGGTTGCACGGTGGCCGCGGCCGAGACGAGGCGCACCTCGACCTGCTCGGTCTTCGCTGTGGCCTGCGCATGCGCCACGCACGGGGCGGCGAGGGCCAGCAGCAGGGCCGGCCAGAGGGTCGAGGCATTCAGAGGCATGTGGAAACGGGAAGTGCCGGGGCGTGCCCGGCTTCGACCGCGCACAGCGGCGGATGTTGCACTTTCAGCAGCGTCCTCTCAAGGATTGCGGGATTCGAGCCAGATCGCCTGCGGTAGTTCAACAAGCTCGGTTCTGGCGGGGGCAGGGTGCAAGTCCTGCGCCACCGCCCGGTCGGCTCATTGGGGCTCGACGAGCGGGAAGACGCGGTCGAAGCGGTCGAGCATCGCGAAGAGCGCCGCCACCCGGCGGGCGTCGCCGTCGATGCGCACCAGGCCGCCTTGCAGCGCCGCCTGCAGGGTGGTGCGCTGCTGGGCGATGTCGTCGAGCGTCGTGCGCGCCAGCGTCAGGGTGGCGTGGGCCTGCGGGTCCTGCGCGCCCGGCACGTGGGTGAGGGCGCTGTTTTCCAGGTTGAGCAGGTGCTGCTGGTTCGTGTCGGTGAAGCGCCAGTTGAGCACGATGCGCTGGCCGTCTGCCTTGGCCGCGTCGAACCGCACGCCGAGGGAGTCGAAGAAGAGGCCGAGCGGCAGCGCACGCGCCATGTCGCCCGACTGCGGCCCGCGTGCGGGCAGGCGCGGCACGCCGTGGCGCAGCTCGGCGGCGCCTTGCAGGAAGGCGTTGCGCGCGGTGGCCGACTCCTGCTGGTAGCCGAGCTGCTCGTAGGCGTCGGCCGCGAGCGCACGGGCCTCGCGGTGGGCCGGATCGGCGTAGACGAGCTGCGAGGCGACCTGCGCCACCCAGCGGTATTCGCCGCGGGCGAAGTCTTCGCGCGCCCGGCGCAGCACGGCGTCTGCGCCGCCCATGTACTCGACGGCCTTGCGCGCTGCCGCCACCGGCGGCAGCGCTTCCAGCCGTGCCGGGTTGCCGTCGTAGTGGCCGAGATAGCGCTGGTAGACGGCGCGCACGTTGTGCTTGAGGTGGCCGTAGAACGGGCGCGTCGACCACTCGGTGGCGAGCGACGGCGGAAGCTGGAGGCGATCGGCCGCCTCGTCGGCTGGCACGCCGTGGTTCATCAGCCGCACGCTCTGGTCGTGCAGGTACTTGTAGGCGTCGCGCTGTTTCCGCAGCATGGCCTGCAGCCGGTCGTGGCCCCAGACGGGCCAATGGTGCTGGGCGATGAGGATGTCGCTCTCGTTGCCGAAGCGCTGCAGCGCCTCGCCGATGTGGCGAGACCAGGCCAGCGCATCGCGCACCTGCGCCCCGCGCATGGGCAGCAGGTTGTGCAGGTTCTGCGTCACGATCTCGGCCATGTTGAGCACGCGCAGCTGCGGGAAGTGCATGACCATCTCGGCCGGTGCCTCGGCCTCCGGCGTGAGCGCGAACACGATGTCGATGCCGTCGATGCGAAGCCGTTCGACGGGCTGCGACACCAGCCGCGTCGGTGCGATCAGGCTCACCGTGCCGGGCGGCCCGGCCTTGCCGAGCCCCGCGTCGACCTGGCCCCGTTCGCCACGCGGCAGCAGCGTGCCGAACTGGTAATGCGAGCGGCGGGCCATCGCCGGGCCGGCGATCACGTTCTCGCCCACGGCTTCTTCGAGGAAGCCGGCCGGTGCGATGACCTGCACTCGCCCGGCCGTCACCTCGGCCTCGTCGACCACGCCGCGCACGCCGCCGAAGTGATCGGCATGGCTGTGGGTGTAGACCACGGCCACCACCGGCTTGCGCGGGCGGTGCTTGAAATAGAGCGAGAGGCCGGCGCGTGCCGTCTCCACCGAGAGCAGGGGGTCGATGACGATCAGGCCGCTGTCGCCTTCGACGATGGTCATGTTGGCCAGGTCGAGCCCGCGCAGCTGGTAGAGGCGGTCGGTGACCTTGAAGAGACCATTCGCGAGGTTGAGCCGCGCATGGCGCCACAGCGCCGGGTTGACGGTGTCGGGGGCTTCTTCGCGCTGCAGGAAGTCGTAGTCGCGCAGGCGCCAGATCGGGCGGCCGCCCGGGCCTTCGACGACGAGGTCGGTGGCGTCTTCGATCAGGCCGCGCGTCGCGTCATCGAAGGCCTGTCGTCCGTCGGCGGGCAAGGTCGCGCGGGCGGCGTGCTGCAGGACCCACGTGGCCTCGGTGGCAGGCTTGGGCTGGGCGCTGGCGGCGCCGACGGCGAAGAGCCACGCCGCCATGGCGGCGGTGCGCAGGAGGCTCATGCTGTCACTGCGCCTCGAGCCTGGCCGCCTTCATCATGCGCTCGGCCAGCGCGATTTCGGCGCGCAGCCCCTCGGTGAATTCGGCGGGAGTGCTGGGCGTGATGTTGCCGCCCATGTTTTCGAGCTTGGTCTTGACCGCCGGGTCGGCGAGCACCTTGTTGAGCACCTCGCCGATGCGCTTGACCACCGGCTGCGGCGTGCCGGCCGGCACGGCCAGCCCGCCCATCGACACCAGCTCCACCGGCACGCCGGCTTCGGCCAGCGTGGGCACGTTGGGCAGGCGCGGGTGGCGCTTGGGCGAGGTGATGGCCAGCGGCACCAATTTGCCCGACTGGATGTGCGGCAGCACCACCGAGGTGATGGCCAGCGTGAACTCGACCTGCCTGCCGATGGCGGCATTGGCCGACTCCGCTGCGCCCTTGTAGGGCACGTGCACGGCTTCAATGCCGGCCGTGCTGAGCATCAGCTCGGCGCCCATGTGCGCCGGCGAGCCGATGCCGCCGGTGCCATAGGAGAGCTTGCCCGGCTCGCGCTTGCTGATGTCGATCAGGTCGCGCATCGACTTGAGCGGCGAGCCGACGGCGGTGACGATGGTGAGGTCGGAGGTGCCGATGCGACCGATGTGGATGAAGTCCTTCATCACGTCGAAGCCCGGCTTCTTGTACATGCGCATGCTGGTCGACATGGGCGAGCCGGAGTACACCCAGGTGTAGCCATCGGCGGCCGAGCGGGCGGCGGCCTGCGCGCCGAGGTTGCCGGCCACGCCGGGCTTGTTCTCCACGACGATGGTCTGCTTGAGCACGTCCGCCATCGCATCGGCCACCACGCGCACGGTCTGGTCGGGCGAGGTGCCGGCCTGGTAGGGCACGATCCACTTGATGGGCTTGGTGGGCCAGGCGTCGCTGGCGTGGGCGGCCAAGGCGCTGCTCAGGCCGAGGGCGAGCAGGGCACGGCGGGTGATGGCATTCATGGTCTTGTCTCCTGGTCTTGTGGGTGTGTGGAATCAGGCCGCTGCGGCGCGCGCCAGCAGCTCCTTGGCGATCGTGTTGCGCTGGATCTCGCTGGTGCCGGTGAGCACGCGGTACATGCGCAGCAGGCGGAAGAGGAACTCGACGCGGCTGCCTTGCACGATGCCTTCGCCGCCGAGCACCTGCACCGCGCGGTCGGCGATGCGGAAGGCGGTCTCGGAGCAGAAGAGCTTGGCCATCGAGGCCTCGGCGCGGGCGTCGCCACCGGCATCGAGCCGGCGAGCGACCGAGAGCATCAGCGCGCGTGCGGCCGCGAGCTCGGTCGCCATGTCGGCCAGCAGGTGCTGGACCGCCTGGAAGCCGCCGATGGGCTGGCCGAACTGTCGGCGGGTCTGCGCGTGGCGCACGGCGTCCTGCAGCGCAAGCTTGGCCAGGCCCAGCATCGCGGGCGTGTGCAGCAGGCGGTTGACGGTGATGCGGCCGAGCGCCAGCGCCAGGCCCTTGCCGCGCTCGCCGATCTGGTTGCCGAGCGGGATGCGGCAGTCGGTGAGCACGATGTTGCCGGTGTGCGACTGGCCGGCCATGGTCTTGTATCCCTCTTCGATGCGAAAGCCCGGGCGGTCGCGCTCGACGAAGAAGGCGGTGGTCTCGCGTTTGGCCGGGTCGTCGCCGGTGGCGCAGATGATCACCGCCGCGTCGCAGAATGGCGAGCCCGAGATGAAGCGCTTGGTGCCGTTGAGCACGAAGCCGTCACCCTCGATCACGGCGCGGGTTTCGAGCGCGCCCGCGTCGGAGCCCGCATTGGGCTCGGTGATGGCAAAGCACACCGCCATCTCGGCGCGTGCGACCGGCAGGATGAAGCGCTGCATCTGGTCCTGCGTGACCTGCTTCACCAGCGCACCAAGGCGCGGCGGGCCCGAGAGCTCGCCGAGGATGTGCGGTGCGAAGGGCGTGCCGCTCGCATAGAGGTGCTCCTTCACCAGCACGTGGTCGACGAGGCTGAAGCCGGCGCCGCCCATGGGCTGCGGCAGCGTCATGCCGTAGAAGCCCAGTTCGTGGGAACGCTTCCAGACCTGGCGCAGCAGCTCGCGCGACGGGCCTTTCTCGTGCGTGATGCCGTGCTCTGCGGCAAGCGGGCGCAGCTCGCCGTCGATGAAGCCGTCGACGCGGGCGATGAACTCGGCGGCGGCCGGAGAGCCTTCGAAGAGGGTCGTGGTCATGTGGGCTCCTGGGTTCAGTTGACGCGGCGCTCGCGGCCGAGCCAGTAGGGCTCGCGCACGTCCTTGCGCGAGAGCTTGCCGTTTGCGTTCTTGGGCAGCATCGGCACGAAGTCGACCGAACGCGGCCGCTTGAAGTCAGCGAGCCGGCCGCGGCAGAACTCCATCACGTCGGGGCCGTCGGCGTCCTGGCCCTCGCGCAACACCACGACGGCCTTCACCGCTTCACCCCAGTGGTCGTCGGGCACGCCGATCACGCACACCTCGTGCACGGCCGGGTGTTCGGCCAGCACCTTTTCCACCTCGCTCGGGTAGACGTTGAAACCGCCGGAGACCAGCATCTCCTTCTTGCGGTCGACGATGAAGATGTAGCCCTCGTGGTCCACCCGCGCGAGATCGCCGGTGCGCAGCCAGCCATCGGGCTGCAGCACCTCGCGCGTCTGTGGCTCGGCGCGCCAGTAGCCGGCGAAGACGTCGGCACCGCGCACGCAGATCTCGCCGATGGCATCGCCTTCGACGGGGCGGCCGGCGTCGTCGAGCACCTGCACGTCGGATTCGCCTCCTGCACGGCCGCAGGCGAGCAGCAGATCGGGGCGGTCGCCCTCGATGGCGCGGCGGTGGTCGTCGATCGACAGCGCGAGCACGCCGCCGGTGGTTTCGCCTGCGCCATAGCCCTGCGCCAGCACCGGACCGAACGCGGCCCACGCTTCGCGGATGCGCGCCGGCGACATCGGCGCGGCGCCATAGCTCAGCAGCTTGAGGCTGGAGAGATCCCGCGTCCGGATTGACGGCTCCGCCAGCAGCGCGTGGATCATCGCCGGCACCATGAAGCAGTGCGTCACGCGGTGATGCTCGATCGCTTCCAGGATCTCGGCCGGCTGGAAGCGCTCCATCAGCAGGATGCTCGCGCCCTGGAACAACATGGGCTGGATGAACATGCCGCTCGCATGCGTGATCGGGCCGCAGAGCATCAGGAGGTCGCCCGGGCCGGCGTGCATGCGGCCCATGATGATCTTGCGCAGCGAGGCGTAGCGGTTGCCCACCGTCTGCATCGCGGCCTTGAGCTTGCCGGTGGAGCCGGAGGTGTAGTGCAGCACGGCCAGGTCGTCGGCCTGCATGTCGATGCAGACGTGGGTGTCGGGCTGCGCCGCCAGCAGCGGCTCGTAGGGGCGCCAGGTGCTGTCGCCATTCGCCGGCTCGAAGGCGATGCGATGGCGCAGCGAGGCGAGCTGGCGGGTCGCGGTGTCGACCATGGCGCGGTGCTCCGGCCCGGCGGCCACGGCGACAGGCTCGGCGTTGGCCAGCGCATCGGCCAGCTCCTGCGGTGCGAGGCGCGAGTTGAGCGCCACCTTCACCAGGCCCAGTTTGTAGAGCGCGCATTCGAACTCCACGATCTCAGGCCGGTTGGGCGAGACGATGGCCACGCGGTCGCCACGCCTGAGGCCCAGTGCCTGCAGGGCGTGGGCCAGGCGGTTGGAGCGCAGCTCCAGGTCCCGGTAGCTGAGCTGCCCGTCGCGGAACAGGACGGCCGGACGGTGGGGCCAGAAGCGCGCGCTGCGGGCCAGGTACATGCCAAGGTTCATGGGGTGGGTCTCCTTGCGATTCAGTCTAGGAACGCAAGCGCCGATTCGTGATAATCAATCGGCCAAACGCGATAACTTCGAGTTATCAAAAGGAAATCCGCACATGCCCATGCGACTGGACGACATCGACTACTTCCTCGCCGTGGTGCAGCAGGGCCAGGTGCGGGGTGCCGCGCTGGCGCTTGGGGTCTCGCAGCCGGCCATCACCAAGGGCATCCAGCGCCTGGAGCGCGAGCTGGGTTTCCCCCTCTTCGAGCGCAGCACGCGCGGCATGCGGCTCACGCCAGTGGCCCAGCGCTTCCACGAGCGCACGCAATCGCTGCGCAGCGACCTGGGTGATGCCATCAAGGAGGCCGCCGACCTGCACCTCGGGGCGATGGGCGTGCTGCGGGTCGGCGTGTCGCCCCTCTATGCGCAGCGTGTGTTCGTCCCCGCCAGCCTGCAACTGCACCGTCAGCGGCCGGCTGCACGGCTGCAGGTCAACATCAACCTCAACGACGTGCTGGTGCCTGCGCTGCGCCGAGGCGACGTCGACCTCAGCATCAACGCACTGCCGGTCACCATGCCCGAAGACCTGCTGGCCGAGCCCCTGATCACCGACGACCTCTGCGTGGTGGCCCGCGAAGGCCACCCGTTGCTCGCGCGCCGACGCCTCAAGCTCGCCGACCTGACGCACGCGCACTGGATGCTGCCCAGCCCCCAGGTCGAGGCGCGCCGCAAGCTCGAGACCGTGTTCACCCAGGCCGGTCTGCCGCGGCCGCAGGTGGCGGTGGAGGTGAGCAACACCGTGGGCCAGCTCATCGGGCTGCTGGCCCACAGCGACCTGCTCGCCATCATGAGCGAGCTGCAACTGGCCGGCCCGGGCGGCCAGCGGCTGCAGGCGCTGCCGCTGGCCGAGCTGCGCTTCCCGCGGCAGATCGGCATGCTCACGCGGCGCGGCGTGCCGCTGTCGCCGCTGGCGTCGCGCTTCGTCGACGTGGTGCGCGAGACCGTGAACGGGCCTAAGTGGCAACCCTGATGTACTTGTGCGGCTTGCGAGCGGCCCGGCGAGGCTCTTAACCTTCCGCCCATGAACCTCGCCCATCTGCTCCTGCGCAGCGCCCGCAGCGCCGGCGAACGCCCTGCCGTCTACCTGGGGACAGAGCTTCTCTTCGACTACGCCACGCTCGCCCGGCGCGCCGCCGCGCTCGGCGCCTCGATCACCGAACGGCATGGCCTGCAGCCGGGCGACCGCGTCGGCCTCTTCATGAGCAACCACCCGTCGGTGCTCGAGATCCTCTTCGGCTGCTGGTGGGCTGGGCTGGCGGTGGTGCCGATCAACCCCAAGCTGCACCCGCGCGAGGTCGACTACATCCTGGCCCACAGCCAGGCGTCGATCGCCTTCACCACCGACGACATCGGTCCTGCTCTCGTCGATTTCGGTGCTGGCTTCGGCGCGCCCACGGCCGAGCTGCGCGCGCTCGTCTTCGTCGAGCAGCCCGAGTACGCGCAGCTGCTGCAGGCCGAGCCGCTCGCCGCACCCGTCGAGCGCAGCGGCGACGACCTTGCCTGGCTCTTCTACACCTCGGGCACCACCGGCCGGCCCAAGGGCGTGATGATCACGCACCGCAACCTGATGACGATGTCGTTGTGCTACTTCAGCAACGTCGACGCCATCCACCCCGACGATGCCGCGCTCTACGCCGCGCCCATGTCGCACGGTGCCGGTCTCTATGGCCTGCCGCACGTGATGGCCGGCGCCCGCCACGTGGTGCCCGAGTCGCGTGGCTTCGACGCGGCCGAGGTGCTGGCGCTCGGCCGCCATTTCGGCAGCGTGTCGATGTTTGCCGCGCCGACCATCGTGAAGCGCATCGTCGACCAGGCCGTGGCGCAGGGCGAAGACGGCACCGGCCTCAAGACCATCGTCTACGGCGGCGGCCCGATGTACGTGGAAGACATCCAGCGCGCGCTGCGCGTGATGGGCCCGCGCTTCGTGCAGATCTACGGCCAGGGCGAAAGCCCGATGACGATCACCGCCTTGTCGCGCCAGCAGATCACCGACGTGCAGCACCCCCAGCACCTGGCCCGCCTCGGCTCGGTCGGCGTGGCGATGGCCGCGGTGGAGGTGCGCGTGACCGATTCACAAGGCCGCGAGCTGCCCACGGGCGAGACCGGCGAGGTGCTGGTGCGGGGCGATTCGGTGATGGCCGGCTACTGGCGCGACCCCGCCGCCACCGCCAAGACGCTGCGCGACGGCTGGCTCTTCACCGGCGACATGGGCAGCCTCGACGAGCACGGCTTCCTCACGCTGCGCGATCGCTCGAAGGACGTGATCATCAGCGGCGGCTCCAACATCTATCCGCGCGAGGTGGAAGAAGCGCTGCTGCACCACCCCGGCGTGGCCGAGGTCTCGGTGGTGGGGCGGCCCGACGCCGAGTGGGGCGAGGTCGTCGTCGCCTTCGTCGTGCCGTGCCCGGGCAGCGAGCTGGAGCCGCTGATGCTCGACGAGGTGTGCCGCGAGCACATTGCGCGCTTCAAGCGCCCCAAGGAATACCACCTGGTCGATGCGCTGCCGAAGAACCACTACGGCAAGGTGCTCAAGACCGAGCTGCGCGCGCAGCTCGCAGCGATGGCGCCGCGCTGAAACCCGATCGGAATCGACAACATGGCTTCCATGACGCTGAAGGGCCGCACGGCCCTCGTGACCGGCTCGATGCAGGGCATCGGCCTTGCCATCGCCACGCGGCTGGCGCAAGACGGCGCGCGCATCGTGCTGCACGACGTGGCCGAGACCGCGCAGGCCCATGCGGCGCTTTCCAGCGTCTGCCAGGCCGGTGCGCCCGAGGCGATCTACGTCATGCGCGACCTGCGCCACAGCGCCGAGATCGACGCGCTGATGGCCGAGGCCATCGGCTGGCAGGGTGGGCTCGACATCGTGGTCAACAACGCCGGCATCCAGTACACCGCCGCCATCGTCGACATGCCGCCGCAGAGCTGGGACGCGATCCTCGCGATCAACCTGTCAGCCGCCTTCCACACCATGCGCCTGGCCTTGCCGGGCATGGTGTCGCGCGGCTATGGGCGCATCGTCAACATCGCATCGGTGCACGGGCTCGTGGCCTCGGCGCAGAAGGGCCCGTACGTGGCGGCGAAGTTCGGGCTCGTCGGCCTGACGCGGGTGGCGGCACTCGAATGTGCGGCCGTCGGGTCGATCGAGACCGGCGGCGTCACCGCCAACTGCATCGCGCCCGGCTGGACCGAGACCGCGCTGATCCAGCCGCAGATCATGGCGCGCGCGCAGGCGCACGGCGGCGACCGCGCCGCCGGCATCAAGGAGCTGCTGCAGGAGAAACAGCCCAGCCACCGCATGTCGGCCCCGTCGGAGATCGGCGAAGTGGCCGCGATGTTGTGCCAGCCCTGGGCGCACAACATCAACGGCATCACGCTGCCGGTCGACGGCGGCTGGACGGCGCAGTAGCGGCGCCTACTTCAGCAGCTTGCCCTGGCTGCTGATCACCGTCACCTCGACGAAGCGCGACCCCACGCGCTCCTTCGGCCCGAAGCCGATGCGCACGCCACCGAGGTTGAAGTTGTTCATCGACTCCAGCGCCGTGATCACCTTGGCGCGGGTGGGCTTGGGCCCGGCGCGGCGCAGCGCTTCCACCAGCACCTTGGCGCCCAGGAATTCCTCGAAGTTGGTGTAGTTCACCTCGTCCTTCGGCGCGTACTTCTTCATCGCCTCGTGGAACTCGCGCACGACCGGAATCGTCTGCCGGTACGGGTAGGGCACCACCTGGCTGATGCCCAGGCCCTTCACGTTCTCGATGCCGCCGAGCTTGACCAGCTCGGCCGGGTCGACCACCGAGATGTTGAAGAGCTGGCCGCCGCCGCCGGCCTCGCGGTACTGCTTCGCAAAGGCCGCGGCCGGCTTGTTGATCGCGACCATGATCACCGCCTGCGGTGCCGCGGCGCGGATCACCTTCACCGCCGACTCCACCTCGACGGTGTTGCGCTCGTAGCTGGCCGAGGCCACGAGCTTCTGCCCACGCCGCTGCAGCGCCGATTCCACGCCGGCCAGGCCCGCCTTGCCGAAGGCATCGTTCTGGTAGAGCACCGCGATGCGTCCGAGGCCTTGCGTGTTGAGCTGCTTGACCATGTGCTCGGCTTCGTCGGCATAACCGGCGCGCACATGGAAGATCCACGGGTTGAACGGTTTGCGCAGCAGCTCGCCGCCGGTGTAGGGCGCCACGAGTGCGATGCCGGCATCGGCCAGCACCTTCTCCTCGAGCAGCTTGGCGATGTTGGCGCTGCCCGCAAAGCCGAAGAGCGCCACCACCTCGGGCTTGGCCACCAGCTCCTTCGTGAGCCGCAGCGTCTCGTCGACCTTGTAGCCGTCGTCGAGCACCAGTGTGCGGATCTTCGCGCCGTGCACGCCGCCCTGGTCGTTCACCGAATCGAAGTACACCTTGCCGCCCAGCACCATCTGCTGGCCGGTGGTGGCGAGCACCCCCGAGAGCGGCGCCACCTGGCCGATCGTGATCGTCGGCTCCTGTGCCGATGCGGCCAGCGAGGTGA
Source organism: Piscinibacter sp. HJYY11 (assembly GCF_016735515.1). Lineage (NCBI taxonomy): Bacteria > Pseudomonadati > Pseudomonadota > Betaproteobacteria > Burkholderiales > Sphaerotilaceae > Piscinibacter > Piscinibacter sp. HJYY11. Next base: position 525,800 of record NZ_JAERQZ010000001.1, read on the forward strand.
ACATGACACCCCCCACCGCCAAGCGTTTCCACCATGTGTGCATGCAGCACCCCTCACGTTACGAAATGTGAGAGCGATGCTAGGAGCGCGTGTCCCGCGGCACCACGGGGCCTTCGATGGCGGTGCCATTACCTACGGGTTGCTGCTGGCGCTGAACTACCTAACGGGTACTCCTGATGTACTCCTACGACTGCTCGGCGCGCGGGGTGACTTCTACATTGATCCGCTCACCCATCCCGAGGAGACCTTTCGAATGACATCGAACAAGAAGCGCACGTTTCGTGTCGCCATGCTCACGCTGGGCGCTGCCGGCCTGAGCGCCTGCGGCGGCAGCGACGACCCGGCCCTGAGCACGCAGCCGGCCGGCGTCACCACCGTGAGCGTCACGACCTACGGCGCCACCACCGTCGGCAGCGGCAGCACCGCGGCCACGCAGGATCTGCTCACCGGCGGCCTCGGTCGCACCGGCATCGGCAGTGCCGTGGCACCGACCTACGCCGACCCCGCGAGCCCGACCGCCGCCGAGCTGCGCCGCAACGCGCTCTACAGCAACTACCGCGGCCTCGTCGACTCCACCGCCAACGGTGGCTACGGTCGCCTGTACGGCCCCAACATCGACCTCGCCGGCAACGACACGCTCGGCGAAGGCCTGATCCCCGGCCGCGAGTACCTCGCGGTGCTCGACGACGGCACCGGCCGCAAGCAGGTGACGATCGCGGTGCAGATCCCGACGAGCTTCGACCGCAACGCGCCGTGCATCGTGGCCGGCCCGTCGTCGGGCTCGCGCGGTGTCTACGGTGCCATCGGCACGTCTGCCGACTGGGGCCTCAAGCGCGGCTGCGCCGTGGCACTCACCGATGCCGGCAAGGGCGTGGGTCTCTACGACCCGGCCGACGACAGCGTGAACCGCATCGACGGCACGCGCGCCACGCGCACCGCGGCCGGCACCTTGTCGCACTTCGCCTCGGCCATCAGCGACGCGGCGCGCACGGCTTTCAACACCGCCTTCCCGAACCGCCTGTCGATCAAGCAGGCGCACTCGGAGGTCAACCCGGAGAAGGACTGGGGCACCGACACGCTCGTGGCCATCCGTTATGCACTGCACGCGCTCAACCTCGAGTACGCGCCGAACTCGCCCGCCAACGACGGCAAGCTCGCGCTCTACACGCCGGGCAACACGATCGTGCTCGCCGGCTCCGTCTCGAACGGCGGTGCGGCCGTGCTGCGCGCCGCCGAGCAGGACACCGGCGGCCTGATCGACGGCGTGGTGGCCTCCGAGCCCAGCGCGCAGCCGCTCACGACCACCGGCTACGGCGTGAACGTCGGCGGGGTGCCGGTGGCGAGCTACGGCCGTTCACTGGCCGACTACTTCACCTACGCCAACATCTTCCAGCCTTGCGCTGCGCTGGCGCCGGCCGCGCAGATGGCCGAGGTCTCGATCTACAACTACATGAGCCTCGTCGGCATGAACGCGCGTGCCGCCAACCGCTGCACCGCGCTCGCGGCCAAGGGCCTGGTGACCGGTGCGACCACGGCCGACCAGGCGACCGACGCGCTCGCCAAGCTGCGCGCGCACGGCTTCACGCCCGAGAACGACACCATGCACAACGCCCACTACGGGCTGGGCAACGGGCCGATCATCTCGGCGATGTACCCGATGAGCTATGGCCGCTTCGGCCTCACCGACAACCTGTGCGGCGTGAGCTTCGCGCCGGTCAACGGCACCGGCGACCCGATTCCCGTCAACGGCAACACCAAGGCGGCGAGCTTCGCGCTCGCGAACGGCACGGCCAACGGCACGCCGGCCACGGTGGTCTACAACGACAGCGAGGGCGGTGCGAAGGCCTGGCAGTTCGCCGTCTCGCCGTCGACCCACCTGGCCGACTTCGGCCTCGACTCGGCGCTGTGCCAGCGTGCGCTGGTGACGGGGGTCGACCCCGTGTCCGGCGCCGCCTTGACGAACGCCTCGACCCCGACGCTTGCGCAAAGCCAGGCCGTGCGCGCCGGCATCGCCGAAGTGCAGCTCAACGGCAACCTGCGCGGCAAGCCCACGCTGATCGTGACGGGCCGCAGCGATGCGCTGCTTGCGATCAACCACAACTCGCGGTCCTATGCGGCTTACAACCGTGTGGTCGAGGGCAGCGCGAGCCAGCTGCGCTACCTGGAGGTCGAGAACGCGCAGCACTTCGATGCCTTCATTCCGTTCTCGGGGTTCGACACGCGCTTCGTGCCGCTGCACGTGTACTTCAACCACGGCATGAACGCGATGTACGCGAAGCTGCGCCACAACACGGCGCTGCCCGACAGCCAGGTGGTGCGCACCACGGCGCGCGGCGGCACGCCGGGCGCGGCGCCGGCCTTGACCACGACCCACGTGCCGGCGGTCGCCGGCACGCCGGCCGCGGGCAATGCCATCACCTACAGCGGCACCAGCATCAGCATCCCGAACTGATGTGACGTGAAAGAAGCGCCTGCGCCGGCCTACATGAGGCCGGCCAGGCGCGACACCATCTCGGTCGCCGTGTTGACCTTCAGCTTGCGCAGCAGCCGCACGCGGTGTGCATCGATCGTGCGCGGGCTCACCTCGAGCACACGCGCGATCTGCTTGCTGGTCTTGCCCTCGATCAGCAGCTGCGCGATCTCGCGCTCGCGCGAGGTGAGGGCGGTGGTGATGGGGCGGCGCGCCGAGATGTCTTCGAACATCCACACGGTGCAGCCATACGGGTCTTCTCGGTCGAGCGTGCGGCCTGAGGCGTGGCACCAGAAGAGCCGGCCATCGCGGTGTTTCATGATGCGTTCGTCGGAGTAGCGGCCATGGTCGCGCAGGGCTTCGAAGCCGCGCGCGCCGATGCCGAGAAACTCGTTCTGCGACGGGTACAGCATGCACATCGAGTGGCCGATCAGCTCTTCGGGCTCGTAGCCGAACATCGACGCATAGGCCTCATTGCAGCGTTGGATGACGCGGTTGCTCGACACGCAAAGGCCCACGGGTGCCATGTCGAACGCGAGCATCAGGTTCACATCGGGCGGGTGGTGGAGCACGGTTTGCAGCATGGTGGCTTTTCTCGGCGCGAGGATATCGGCGTGCTGATGCACATCACATGCCATCTGTACTTAAGCAAAACTGATTAACCGCGTCTGCCGCCACAAACTGCACGCTCGGCCTCTCGTTTGCTCGGGTGAACCCTAGCGTAGTCGCTCGATATTGCGACGCGTCACTGCGTTCACGACACTGCCGCCTCTCGCAAAGGAGCAGTAGTGGATTGCATTCTCCAAACCGAGCGCTTGACGAAAGAGTTCAAGGGCTTCGTGGCTGTCGACAAAGTGGACTTGCGTGTCCGCCGAGGAGACATTCATGCATTGATCGGGCCCAACGGCGCAGGGAAGACGACCTGCTTCAACCTGCTGACCAAATTCCTGACGCCCACCTCCGGGCGCATCGTCTTCAACGGCGAAGAGATCACGCACGACACGCCGGCACGCATTGCCGAGCGCGGGGTGATCCGCTCCTTCCAGATCTCGGCGGTCTTCCCGCACATGACGGTGCTGGAGAACGTGCGCGTCGCGTTGCAGAAAAAGTTGCGCACCTCTTTTCATTTCTGGAAGCCCGAGCGTTCGCTCGACGGTCTGAACGCCCGTGCGATCGAGCTGCTGCGTGAAGTCGACCTCGCGTCCTACGCCAACCTCACCACGGTCGAGCTGAGCTACGGCCGCAAGCGCGCGCTCGAGATCGCCACCACGCTGGCCATGGAGCCCGAGCTGATGCTGCTCGACGAGCCCACCCAGGGCATGGGCAGCGAAGACGTGGACCGCATCCGGCAGCTCATCAAGCGGGTGTCGGTGGGGCGGACCATCCTGATGGTCGAGCACAACATGAGCGTTGTCTCCAGCATCGCCGACACGATCACGGTGCTGGCGCGGGGGGCGACGTTGGCTGAGGGGCCTTACGCCGATGTGTCTAAGAACCCGGCGGTGATCGAGGCCTACATGGGTAGCGCTCAGGTCGAGCTGGTGGGGGCGCATTGAGATGCATGCGCGTGCGTCTGTCGGCGCGAGCCGAGGCTGCCGGGTGACCGGCTCCGCTCATGTCCCCCGGCCAGGCTGCGCCTGGCCTCCTCCTTTACTTCGCTGCGCCGGTCACCCGACAGCCTCGGCCAGGCACAGCGGTGGCATGCACAGCGTGTGGCGTGCTGTGGCCGTGCCTTGCTCGCTGCGGTGGGGCGCCGTGTGGAGTGAAGCAAAGGAGGAGACCGATCACCACGGGAGTGGTGAGCGGTCGGGGGACATGAACGGAACACGGCGCCCCGCCGCAGCGAGCCCGCGCGAAACCAACCAACGGACGCACTAAAAAAATGACAACTCCCTTCCTGGAAATCAAGAACCTCCAAGGCTGGTACGGCGAAAGCCACGTCCTGCACGGCGTGAACTTCCACGTCAACGAAGGCGAAGTCGTGACGCTGCTCGGCCGCAACGGCGCCGGCCGCACGAGCACCATGCGGGCGATCATGGGCCTCATCGGCTCGCGCAAGGGCAGCATCAAGGTGCAAGGCAAGGAGACGATCCACCTGCCCACGCATCGCATCGCACGCCTCGGCCTCGGCTACTGCCCCGAAGAGCGCGGCATCTTCTCGAGCCTGAGCGCCGAAGAGAACCTGCTGCTGCCGCCTTCGCTGATGCCTGCCGGCATGAGCCTCGACGACATCTACGCGATGTTTCCCAACCTGAAGGAGCGCGCCAAGAGCCAGGGCACGCGCCTGTCCGGGGGCGAGCAGCAGATGCTCGCCGTGGCCCGCATCCTGCGCACCGGCGCCAAGCTGCTGCTGCTCGACGAGATCTCCGAAGGCCTCGCGCCGGTCATCGTGCAGAAGCTCGCCGAGATGGTGCTGATGCTGCGTTCGCGCGGCTACACCGTGCTGATGGTGGAGCAGAACTTCCGCTTCGCCGCCCCCCTGGCCGACCGCTTCCTCGTGATGGAGCACGGCCGCGTCATCCAAGAGTTCACCCAATCCCAGTTGCCTGATCACCTTGAGCAACTGCACGAAACCCTAGGCGTCTAAGGAGACACTTTCTTGAAGCTCTCGAAAATCAAAGCCATCGCTGCCGCTTGCGGCCTCGCCTGCCTCGCCCCGCTGGCGCAAGCCCAGATCTCCGGTGACGTGATCCGCATCGGCTTCATCACCGACATCTCCGGCCTTTACTCCGACATCGACGGCCCGGCCGGCGCCGAGATGATCCGTGCCGCCGTCGCCGAGTTCGGCGGTGCCATCAACGGCAAGAAGATCGAAGTGCTGGTCGCCGACCACCAGAACAAGGCCGACATCGCCAGCGCCAAGGCGCGCGAGTGGTTCGACCAGCAAGGCCTCGACCTGCTCATCGGCGGCACCAACTCCGGTGCCAGCCTCGCCATGGCCGGCATCGCTGCCGAGAAGAAGAAGCCCTTCATCGCCGTGGGTGCTGCCGCCTCCGCGCTGACCAACGAGCGCTGCACGCCCTACACCGTGCACTGGGCCTACGACACCGTGGCACTCGCCAAGGGCACCGGCAACGCCGTGGTCAAGGCCGGTGGCAAGAGCTGGTATTTCCTGACCGCCGACTACGCCTTCGGCTCGGCGCTGCAGACCGACACCTCCGCCGTCGTCAAGGCCGCCGGTGGCAACGTGATCGGTGCGGTGCGCCACCCGCTGTCGGCGAGCGACTTCTCGTCCTTCCTGCTGCAGGCGCAGACCAGCAAGGCCGAGATCCTAGGTCTCGCGAACGCCGGCGGCGACATGATCAACGCGGTGAAGGCCGCCAACGAGTTCGGCGTCACCAAGACGATGAAGCTCGCCGGCCTGCTGATGTTCATCAACGACGTGCACTCGCTCGGCCTCAAGACCGCGCAGGGCATGTACCTCACCGACAGCTGGTACTGGAACCAGGACGCCGACACCCGCGCCTGGAGCCGCAAGTTCTTCGAGAAGTTCAAGCGCATGCCCTCGTCGCTGCAGGCCGCCGACTACTCGGCCGCGCTGCAGTACCTGAATGCGGTGAAGGCGACCGGCACCGACGACGCCGACAAGGTGCTCGCGCACATGAAGAAGACGCCGATCAACGACGTGTTCGCCAAGGGCGGCCGCATCCGCGAAGACGGTCGCATGGTGCACGACATGTACCTGATGCAGGTCAAGACGCCGGCGCAGTCGAAGGAACCTTGGGACTACTACAACGTGGTCGAGACCATCAAGGGCGAAGCCGCCTGGACGACGAAGGCAGAAACGCGCTGCGCCCTCTGGAAATAAAGAACCGGTCATCCCCGCGAAAGCGGGGATCCACCCATGACTGAAATCTTCGGTATTCCCATACAAGCCTTCATGGGCCAGCTGATGCTCGGCCTGGTGAACGGCTCGTTCTACGCCATGCTGAGCCTCGGCCTGGCGGTGATCTTCGGCCTCTTGGGCATCGTGAACTTCGCGCATGGCGCGCTGTACATGATCGGCGCGTACGTGGCGTGGTTCTCGCTCGAGACCTTCGGCATCAACTACTGGGCGGCGCTCCTGATCGCGCCGATCGTGGTGGGTGCGCTCGGCCTCGTGATCGAGCGCTCTCTGCTCAAGCACCTCTACAAGCTCGACCCGATCTACGGTCTGCTGCTCACCTTCGGCCTGGCCTTGATCTTCGAAGGCGTGTTCCGCGAGCAGTACGGCGTGTCGGGCCAGTCGTATGCGGTGCCCGAGCTGCTGCAGGGCGCCACCAACCTCGGCTTCATGGTGCTGCCCAACTACCGCGCGTGGGTCATCGTGGCCTCGCTGATCGTGTGCCTGGGCACCTGGGCGTTGATCGAGAAGACGAGCCTGGGCGCCAAGCTGCGCGCCGGTACCGAGAACCCGGCCCTGGTGCAGGCCTTCGGCATCAACGTGCCGCTGATGGTCATGTTCACCTATGCCGGGGGTGCGGCCCTTGCAGCCATCGCCGGCGTGCTGGCCGCACCGGTGATCCAGATCACGCCGCTGATGGGCAGCAACCTGATCATCGTCGTCTTCGCGGTGGTGGTGATCGGTGGCATGGGCTCGATCCTCGGCTCCATCCTCACGGGCCTGGTGCTCGGGCTGATCGAAGGCCTCACCAAGGTGTTCTACCCCGAGGCCTCGAGCATCGTCGTCTTCGTGATCATGGCCATCGTGCTGATGATTCGCCCCGCAGGCCTCTTCGGCAAGGAGAAGTAAGTTGTCTTCATGGTTCTCGACTCCTGGCCGCAAGGCGGGATGGGCGGCGCTGGCGCTCTTCATCGCCGCGCCTTTCATCGGCATCTACCCGGTGTTTGCGATGAAGGCGCTCTGCTACGCGCTCTTCGCGTGTGCCTTCAACCTGCTGCTGGGCTACACCGGCCTGCTGTCGTTCGGCCACGCCGCCTTCATGGGCGCGGCGGCCTACGGCACGGGCTGGCTGGTGCGCTCGGCGGGCTTCACGCCCGAGCTCGGGCTGATCGCGGGGGTGCTGGTGGCCGCCGCGCTCGGCCTGGTGGTGGGGCTCATCGCCATCCGCCGGCAAGGCATCTACTTCGCGATGATCACGCTCGCCATGGCGCAGATGATCTTCTTCATCTGCCTGCAGGCGCCGTTCACCGGCGGTGAAGACGGCCTGCAAGGCGTGCCGCGTGGCAAGCTCTTCGGGCTGATCTCGCTGGAGAGCGACCTCACGATGTACTTCTTCGTGCTGGCGATCTTCGTCGCGGTCTTCCTCTTCATCATCCGCGTGGTGCACTCGCCCTACGGCCAGGTGCTGAAGGCGATCCGCGAGAACGAGCCGCGTGCCATCTCGCTCGGCTACAACGTCAACCGCTACAAGCTGCTGGCCTTCGTGCTGTCGACCGCCATCGCCGGCCTGGCCGGTGGGCTGAAGACGCTGGTGCTGGGTTTTGCGACGCTGTCCGACGTGCACTGGTCGCTCTCGGGCGAGGTGATCCTGATGACGCTGCTCGGTGGCCTCGGCACCTTCGCCGGCCCGGTGGTGGGCGCCTTCACCATCATCGGCCTGCAGAACTTCCTCGCCGACCGCGTGGGATCGTGGGTGACGGTCATCATCGGCGTGATCTTCGTGGTGTGCGTGCTGGCCTTCCGCCGCGGATTCGTGGGTGAGTTCATCGCGCGTCGCAAGAAGTCAAGCGCTGCCGAGCCGGCCAAGGCGGCGGCGCAAGTCGAAGCGCACGCATGAAGCTGAGGCTGTCCGTCGGGCGCCGGTTGGCACTGGGCTTTGCGAGCCTGGTGCTGATGCTGGTGGGCGTGGCCACGCTCAACGGCCTGGAGATCCGCTCGATGGGTGCGCGCATGCAGCACATCGTCGAGGTCGACAGTGCGCGCAGCGACCTGGCGCAGGAGCTGCTGACCCACATCAGCCAGATGTCGGTGCAGGCGCGCTCGATCGCGCTGCTCACCGACCTGCGCGAGATCGACAACGAGATGAAGGCGCTCGCCGCCACGGTCGCCCGCTACCAGGAGACCGAGCGCCGGCTCGCCGAGTCGCTCGACAGCGCCCGCGCCTCCGACGAGGAGCGTGCGCTCGTGGGCGAGATCGCGGCCACGGCCAAGGTGGCGATCCCGCTGCTGCAGCGCGCCGCCAAGCAGGGCCAGGACGGCTCCAACATCGAAGCCACCACCACGCTGATGACCCATGCCCGCCCGCAGGAAGCCGCGTGGCGCGGCAAGGTCGAGCAGCTGATGGCGGTGGAGCGCCAGTCGAGCGTGGCGTCTTACGCCAACGCCGTGTCGGGCCAGCAGCGTGCCTTGTGGATTGCGGCGGCGGTGGTGGCCGCGGCCGTGGTCGCAGGCACGTTGCTGGGCTGGCGCATCACGCGCAGCGTGAAGCGGCCGATCGACGGGGCCATCCGCGTGGCCGAGCGCATCGCCGAGGGCGACCTCAGCTCGCAGGTGGAGGTGGGCTCGCACGACGAGATCGGCCGCCTGCTGCTCGCCATTGCGGCGATGCAGGAACGCCTGCGCACGCTCGTCGGCCAGATCCGCGAGTCGTCGGACAGCATCCACGTGGCGAGTGCCGAGGTCAGCACGGGCAACCTCGATCTCAGCCAGCGCACCGAGCGCGCGGCCTCCAGCCTGCAGCAGACGGCGTCGTCGATGGAAGACCTGACGAGCACCGTGCGCCACAGCGCGAGCGCCGCCGAGAAGGCCAACCAGCTCGCGCACCGCGCCTCTGCCGTGGCCATGCGGGGCGGCGAGGTGGTGACGCAGATGGTGAGGACCATGCGCGAGATCGACGACAGCTCGCGCAAGATCAGCGACATCATCGGCGTGATCGACGGCATCGCGTTCCAGACCAACATCCTTGCGCTCAACGCCGGCGTGGAAGCGGCGCGCGCCGGCGACCAGGGCCGAGGCTTTGCGGTGGTGGCGGGTGAAGTGCGCACGCTGGCGCAGCGCAGCGCAGTGGCCGCGAAGGAGATCAAGGCGCTGATCGACACCAGCGTCGACAAGGTCGATGCCGGCTCGCGGCTGGTGAAGGCCGCGGGCGAGACGATGAGCGAGATCGTCGCGAGTGTCGAGGAGGTGGCCAGCATCGTGAGCGAGATCACCACCGCGGCCTCGGCGCAAAGCTCGGGCATCAGCCAGGTCACGAGCGCGGTGACGCAGCTCGACCAGGTGACGCAGCAGAACGCCGCGCTGGTCGAGGAAGCCTCGGCCGCTGCCGAGAGCCTGCGCGAGCAGGCGCAGAGCCTGACCAACGTGGTGTCGGCCTTCCGCTTGAAGTAGTCGCAAAGCAAGAGAACTCTCCGTCCGAGAGCGCTGTGGCCTTGTTCCCTTCGGGGAGCAAGGCTTTTTTTCTGTCTTGAAACGGCCCGGTGCAGCCCTCGGCCGGCGGCATCACGCTGCCAGCTCGCTGACCGGGAAACAGACGTTGTGTCGAGGAACTGGGCGTTGCTGCAGTGCGGCTTCGTCCAGCCCTCGGGCAGCGGGCCCTGTCGCAAACCCTCGGTCCCGCCCGCTGAGCGGGGCGAATCCGTCGATAAAGCGGGCTTGCAAGGGCTGGCACCAAGCTTGCGCTGGGAAGCACCACATCCGGCGTCTTCACCCCAAGGACGCCGACATCCAAGGAGACATTTGAATGACCCCGAATCCCGTGCGCCGGACGCTGATGGTCCTGGCGGCCACCACCCTGGCCTGCGCCACCAGCGGTGCCTTTGCCCAAGGCAAGGAGATCCGCATCGCCCACGTCTACAGCCGCACCGGCCCGCTCGAGGCCTACGGCAAGCAGACGCAGACCGGCCTGATGATGGGCCTCGAATACGCCACCGGCGGCACGATGACGGTGGCCGGCAAGAAGATCGTGGTGATCGAGAAAGACGACCAGGGCAAGCCGGACGTGGGCAAGAACCTGCTCGCCGCGGCCTATGCCGACGACAAGGCCGACATCGCGGTCGGCCCGAGCTCTTCGGGCGTGGCGCTCGCACTGCTGCCCGTCGCCGAAGAGGCGAAGAAGATCCTCATCGTCGAGCCCGCGGTGGCCGACTCGATCACCGGCGACAAGTGGAACAAGTACATCTTCCGCACCGGCCGCAACAGCTCGCAGGACGCGATCGCCAACGCGATGGTGGCCGACAAGCCGGGCACGACGGTCGCGACCCTCGCGCAGGACTACGCCTTTGGCCGTGACGGCGTGAAGGCCTTCAAGGACGCGGTGAAGAACGCCAAGGTGATCCACGAGGAGTACCTGCCGCAGACCACCACCGACTTCACCGCCGGCATGCAGCGCATCATCGATGCGTTCAAGGGCGTGCCCGGCCGCAAGGTGGTCTACGTGGTCTGGGCCGGTGCCAACACGCCCTTCAAGGCCGCGCACCTCTACCTGAGCCGCCACAACATCGAGGTGGTGACGGGCGGCAACATCATGCCGGTGATGGCCTCGTACAAGAACTTCCCCGGCATGGAAGGCGCCACCACCTACTACTTCGGCATCCCCAAGAACCCGGTGAACGAGTGGCTCGTGGCCAACCACTACAAGCAGTTCAAGGAGCCGCCGGAGCTCTTCACCGCAGGCGGCATGACCTCTGCCATCGCCATCGTCGAAGCGCTGAAGAAGACCAACGGCGACACCAACACCGACAAGCTCATCAAGACCATGGAAGGCATGAGCTTCGACACGCCCAAGGGCAAGATGACCTTCCGCAAGGACGATCACCAGGCCATGCAGTCGATGTACCACTTCCGCATCAAGGTGGACCCGGCCTTCGCCTGGGGCGTGCCCGAGGCGGTGGCCGAGATCAAGCCCGAGCAGATGAACGTTCCCATCCGCAACAAGCGCTAGCGCGACGCACGCAGGGAGTGGAGCCGGCCCGGCATGCACCGGGCAGGCCCAAGCCTCCCGACTGCACGGCGATGCAGCGGGAACCCGACGCCCACCAGAGGCAAAAGGAGACAAGCTTGAAACTCACCCGTTCCGTGTTCATGGCCGCCGCATTGGCAGTGGCCGCATCCTCGAGCAGTGCCGCCGTCGTGGCGCTGCCCGCCTACAACGTCGACAAGACCAAGATCACCGTCTCCGGCCTGTCGTCGGGAGGCTTCATGGCCAACCAGCTCGGCTATGCCTACTCGGCGACCTTCTCCGGCGTGGGCGTGTTTGCCGCAGGCCCCTACATGTGCGCCGGCCACAGCAACTACACGGCCTGCATGTACAACGCGACCATCAGCAGCAGCATGCTCAACACCATGCAGGCTGACATCAACAACTGGAGCGGCACGGCCATCGACAACAAGGCCAACGTCGCCAACCAGAAGATCTACATGTTCGTCGGCACCAGCGACTCGACCGTCGGCCCCAACCCGATGGACGCGCTGAAGACGCAGTACACCAACAACGGCGTGCCCGCCGCCAACCTGGAATACGTGAAGCGCGCCAGCACCGCGCACGTCTTCCCGACCGACTTCGACTCGACCGGCAACAACAGCTGCGGCAGCTCGGCCTCGCCCTACATCTCGAACTGCGGCTACGACGGCGCCAAGGCCGTGCTCACCAAGCTCTACGGCACGCTCAACGCGCGCAACAACGCACCGGCCGCGGCCAACTACATCGAGTTCAACCAGTCGGCCTACACCAACAACAACCCCGGCATGGCCGCCAGCGGGTGGCTGTACGTGCCGTCGTCGTGCGCGAGCGGCACGCAGTGCAAGCTGCACGTGGCACTGCACGGCTGCCTGCAGAGCTACTCCAACATCACCGACAAGTTCGTGAAGAACACCGGCTATACCCGCTGGGCCGACACCAACAACATCATCGTGCTCTTCCCGCAGACCAAGGTCGACAGCACCAGCCGCGCCACCTCGGCCAGCGGCTCCCTGCCCAACCCCAACGCCTGCTGGGACTGGATCGGCTGGTACGGCAGCAACTTCGCGCAGAAGTCCGGCACGCAGGCCGCGGCCATCAAGGCGATGGTCGACCGCGTGGCCTCGGGCTCCACGGGGGGCGGCACCTTGCCGGCGCCCGCCAACGTGAGCACGTCCAACGCCACGATCAGCAGCATGACCATCACCTGGAGCACGGTGAACAACGCGGCCGGCTACAACGTCTACCGCAACGGCGCGAAGGTCAACGGCTCGACGGTCACCACCACCAGCTACACCGACAGCGGCCTGGCCGCCGGCACCACCTACAGCTGGACGGTGCGCGCACTCGATGGCAACGGCGCCGAAGGCGCGACCTCGTCGCCCGCGAGCGGCACCACCACCGGCACGCCGCTGCCCACCGCCACCTGCTACACCGCGTCGAACTACGCGCACACCACGGCGGGCCGTGCCACGCAGCGCAGCGGCTATGCATATGCCAACGGGTCGAACCAGAACATGGGCCTCTGGAACACCTACACCACCACCACGCTCAAGCAGACCGGCGCCAATTACTACGTGATCGGGACCTGCCCCTGAATCCCTGGAGGAAAGCACCGTGACCACTCCGACTTCCCGCTACCTGCGTTGCCAGGGCCGCGAGATCCACTTCACCGAGTGGGGCTCGCAGCACCGCGAGACCGTGATCGCCTGGCACGCCCTCGCGCGCACCGGCCGCGACATGGACCACGCGGCGGCGCACCTCGCGCGGCGCTACCGCGTGATCTGCCCCGACACAATCGGGCGCGGGTTCTCGGAGTGGGCCCAGGATCCGGCGCGCGAGTACTGCCTCGCGTCGTATGTCGGCCTTGCCACGTCGCTGGTCGACCAGCTCGACATCGACCGCTTCCACTGGCTCGGCACGTCGATGGGTGGGGCCATCGGCATCGCCGCGGCCGCCGGGCCCTTGCGCGGGCGCATGCGACGGCTGGTGCTGAACGACATGGGGCCGCAGCTCTCGAAGGAGGCGCTGGCGCGCATCGCCGTCTACGCCAGCACCCCGCCGGCGTTCGACACCGTGAGCGAACTCGAGCGCTACTTCCGCGAGGTCTACAAGCCCTTCGGCTGGATGAGCGACGAGCAGTGGCGGCTGCTCGCCGAGTCGTCCACCCGCCGCCTGCCCGACGGGCGGGTGACGCCGCACTACGACCCGGCCATCGCGCAGCAGTTCGTCGCCCATCCGCAGGACTACGACCAGTGGGCCGCGTGGGACACGCTCACGCTCCCGGTGCTGTGCCTGCGCGGTGCCGACTCCGACCTGCTGCTTGCCGACGCGCTGGAAGAGATGGCCCGCCGCGGCCCGCGCGCGTCGACCGTGACCATCCCGAGCTGCGGCCACGCGCCTGCGCTCAACGTCCCCGAGCATCTGGCGCTGATCGAGGCCTTCTTCGCGGCCGATCAGCTGGTGGCCGCTTAGGGCTTGCGTGGCGACGCGGCCGTCACACGGTTGCGGCCGGCATGCTTGGACTCGTACAAGGCGGCATCGACCCGGCTCACGAAATCGGCCGACGCTTCCTGCGCGCCGAGCACGGCACAGCCGGCGCTGATCGTCACCTGGTGCCGCTCGTCCCCGTTGTCGATGACCGCCGCCTCGATGTCGGCGCGCACGCGCTCGGCCACCGCCAGCGCGCTGGGCAGGTCGCAATGCGGCAGCAGCACCGCGAATTCCTCGCCGCCGTAGCGGGCCACGAAGTCCATGTCGCGCACCGCCTTCGAGATCACCTGCGCCACGCGCTTGAGCACCACGTTGCCGGCCGGGTGGCCGAAGGTGTCGTTGAAGCGCTTGAAGTGGTCGATGTCGACCAGGATCATCGACAGCGCCATCGGCGAGCGGTGCGCTTCGCTGATGCGCCGGCGCATCTCTTCCTCGAGTGCGCCGAAGTTGTTGAGGCCGGTGAGCTTGTCTTTGCGTGCCAGCTCGTCGAGCAGCTGCACCTTGGCCTCGAGCTCGGTGTTGAGCTTGCCGATCTGCAGCGTCTGCTCTTCCACCCGCATGTGTGCCTGCGCGTTGACGATGGCGGTGCTGATGAACGATGCCAGCAGGTCGATCAGCGTGAGCTGCGCCTCGGTCGGCACACGCTGTTCGGAGAGCGTCACGAGCCACATCAGGCCGATCACCTTCTCGTGCAGGCGGATGGGCACGTAGCTGAACGAGCGAACGGTTCGAAGCAGCTCCAGGGCGCGCCGGTCCTTGGCCGACATGGGCAGGTGCAGGATCTTCTGCGCATCCGCGACCACGAGGCGCTGGCCATGCATGTAGACGAGGGCGCTTTGCCCATCGTGCACCGTGAGCGAATAGGCGGTCGAGCAGCGATGCTGCTCCCACTCCGCCGCGAGGTGGGCAAAGGGCTCGCTGAAGGCGCTGTGGACCATCGTCAGGTGGTCGTCTTCGGCCATCAGGATGTTGACCATGTCGAGCCCGAAGCGGCGCATGAACTCGCGCGAGATCGAGGCGTAGACCTGGTCGACCGCCGTCAGGCTGTTCATCTCGGCGATGTATTCGACGAACTGGTGGATCTCCGTCGCCATGTGCTCCACCGTCTGGCTGCGGCTGGCGCCGAGCTTGAGCTCCCAGTGCAGCTTGAGCTGCGGTGCGTAGAGCGCGGCGAGCGAGGCAAAGGCGGGCAGGTCGGCCGCACCGAGCAGGTGGTCGCGGCTGAACACGGTGAGCGTGCCGATGGGCTGCTCGGCCCCCGGCATGAGCAGGGGCAGCACCAGCAGGCTGCGCATGCGCCAGCGCTCGAAGCGCATGCGCGTGGTCTCGTAGAAGCGATCGAGGTCGCCGCTGACCACCACCAGCGGCGTGCGGCTCGTGAACACGCTGGCGTTGGCATCGGCCCGGTCCAGCACGTACTGGAAGCCGCGGTAGGTGCCTTCGATGCCGGCGTATTCGCCCGGCAGCCGCAGGTCGGCGGTGACGAGGCTCTTGCGTGCGGGGTCGTGGAGGTTGACCTCGAAGCCGGCGACGCGGCCATCGGCGATGAGGTCGTCGTGCAGGTGTTGCACGAGCGCTTCGAGGCGGGTGGTTTCCAGCAAGCGCAGCAGCTTGGCGCGTGGATCAATCATTGACCGGAGCATCTTCTTTTTGGGCGAAACGATCATCGCTGCGATCGGCGAGGCCGGCAAGGCACGGCCCCTCGAGAAACGTGTCGGTTTCGACTGGCCTTCAGACAGGGTTTACCCGCTTCTTCGTCCGGCAACAGGACACCGGACGGCAACTCTTCACGCATGTTCGACGCATCGCGCCATGGCGGCGTGCTGCAGCGCGCCATGGGCATGCTTGTTGCGACCTCGACCCGATCGCCGCCGCGCATCCGAGGGCCACAAGCGCATGAAGCGCGACATATCTGACATGAAAACAGGCAAGGCACTCCACAGTGCCACGCCGTCGTGCCGTCCAATGGAGAGCGCCGCACATGCAGCTTGATGGCCAAGACATGGCAGACATGGCACAAGACATTTCCCAGCTGTTGCCCCTGGATCCTCACCGCGTGCTCAAGCTCGCGGCCAAGTCGATGTTCGATGTGTTCGAGCAGCTGGCGATGGGCATGATGGTCGTCGACCGCGAGCACCGCATCGTGTGGATCAGCGAAGGCTACAAGCGCTTCCTGCCCGGCCTCGGCATCAGCGGTCCCGACGACTTCGTCGGCCGGCCGGTGGAAGAGGTGGTGCCCAACACGCTGATGGGCAGCGTGGTCGACAGCGGCCGCCCGGTGCTGGTGGACCTGCTCACCAACCAGGCCGGCACCTTCCTCGTGACGCGCCTGCCGCTGCACGACGCGCAGGGCAGGGTGATCGGCGCCATCGGCATGGTGCTGCTCGACCACCCGGGCACCAACATGCAGCCGCTGATGACGAAGTTCACCCGGCTTCAGCGCGAGCTCGACGACGCGCGCAAGCAGCTCGCCGTGCAGCGCCGCTCGCGCTACACGATCGCAAGCTTCATCGGCACGAGCCCCGCCGCGGTGGGCCTGAAGAGCATGGCCCTGCGCGTGGCCAACACCGAGAGCACGGTGCTGCTGCTGGGCGAGACCGGCACCGGCAAGGAGGTGCTGGCGCAGGCCATCCATGCGGCCTCGCCCCGCTCGGCGGGCCCGTTCATCGGCATCAACATCGCCGCCATCCCCGAGAGCCTGCTCGAGGCCGAGTTCTTCGGCGTGGCGCCCGGCGCCTTCACCGGCGCGGGCACCAAGGCGCGCGACGGCAAGTTCAAGATGGCCAGCGGCGGCACGCTCTTCCTCGACGAAGTGGGCGACATGCCGCTGCCGCTGCAGGCCAAGCTGCTGCGCGTGCTGCAGGAGCAGGAGGTCGAGCCGCTGGGGGCCAACGAGGTGGTGCGCGTCGACGTGCGCGTGATCGCCGCCACCAGCCGCGACCTGCCGGCGATGGTCGCTTCGGGCGAGTTCCGCGCCGACCTGTTCTACCGCCTCAACGTGCTGCCGATCCGGCTGCCCGCGCTGCGCGAGCGCCTGTCCGACCTGGGGGCGCTTGCCGATGCGCTGCTTGCCGACATCGCCCGCTGCAGCGGCATGCCGCAGCGCATGCTGACGCCCGATGCCCTCGAGATCCTGATGGGCCAGCGCTGGCCGGGCAACGTGCGCGAGCTTCGCAACGTGCTGGAGCAGGCGAGCGTGATGACCGACGACCTGCAGCTCACGCCGGCCCATCTGGCCAACGTGCTGCCCGGTCGTGCCGCGCCGACGAGCCCGCTGCGGCTCGCGGTCGACGAGCCCGATCAACACGCCGCGACGCCCCATGCGGCCGACTCGATCCGCCCCTTGCCCGACCTGATGGCCGACCTGGAGCGCAATGCGATCGGTGCGGCCCTGCGCGCGACGGCGGGCAACCGCGTCGCCGCGGCCAAGCTGCTGCGCATCTCGCGCGCCACGCTGTACGAGAAGCTGGTGCTGTACCCGGAGCTGCGCAACGTTGGCGCCATTCCGCGCTGACGGCCTGTTCGGCGCACTCCCTCCCTCTTGAATGCTGCGACGAGCAGCAACGCAAAGCGTGTGCCACGGGCTTCGTCCCCGGTGCGGGTGGCCGGCCGTGACCCGGTGTGTCCGCTTCCCGAGCAGCCTTGTCGACAGTGCAGTCGCCGCATTCCAGACACCGCTCGGATAGCGCGTTATGTGCGTTACGCACTTTGGCGTACGCAGGCTCGCGTACGCAATCGCTGAGGCTTACGAAACGCAATGCTGTGGTGCAGCATTCGCGCCGTTCGTCGTCATCCCAGAGGGAGCTTTCCATGAAGTCGTTTCTTTTCCGCGCCACCGCCGTGTCGGCGATGGTCGTGCTGCTGGCGGCCCTGCCGGCGCACGCCGGCAGCCCGGTGGGCAAGGCATCGCCCACGGCCGCACCACCGGTCGTGCGCCTCGGCGTCGCGGCACCCGCGCCCGCCACGCCGCGCAGCGAGGCGCTGCGGCAGAAGTCGCAGCAGCTGCTCGTCAAGTTCCGCGAGGGCGTGACGGTGCCGCAGATGCAGTCGCTGATGACGGGCTTCAGCGCCACGCGCCTCGATGGCTTCTACCAGCCGCGCCGCCTGCAGGCACTGGCGGCGCGCATGCAATCGTGGCGCGTGGTCTCCTTCGCGCCCGGCACCAATGTCTCGAGCGTCTACCAGGGCCTGTTGCGCCGCAGCGAGGTGGAGACGGTGGCGCCGAACGCCATCCTGCGCGTGCAGGCCACGCCCAACGACCTCGACTCCCGCCTCTGGGGCCTGCACAACACCGGCCAGACCGGCGGCCGTGCCGACGCGGACATCGACGCCCCCGAGGCCTGGAACACCATCACGCAGGCGAGCAACGTCACCGTCGCGGTGATCGACACCGGCGTCGACTACCGCCACCCCGACCTGGCCGCCAACATGTGGACGAACCCCGGCGAGATCCCCGGCAACGGCATAGACGACGACGGCAACGGCTACATCGACGATGTCCACGGGTACGACTTCGCCAACAACGACGGCGACCCGATGGACGACAACAGCCACGGCACGCACGTGGCCGGCACCATTGGCGCGGTGGGCAACAACAGCCTGGGCGTGGTGGGCGTGGCCTGGCGCACGAAGATCATGGCGCTCAAGTTCATCGGTGCCGACGGCTACGGCCTCACGGCGGATGCCATCAACGCCATCCTCTACGCGGCCGACATGGGCGCCAAGGTGTCGAACAACAGCTGGGGCGGCCTCGCGTGGGACCGTGGCGGCGTGCTGTATTCCAAGCCGCTGCAGGACGCCATCCAGACCGCGGCCGACGCGGGCATGCTCTTCGTGGCCGCGGCCGGCAATGACGGCACCTTCACCGACGAGCACTCCACCGCGGTGCCTGCCGGCCTGCCGGTGGCCAACATCATCAGCGTGGCCGCGACCGACCACCAGGACGCGCTGGCCTGGTTCTCCAACCACGGCGCGGTGGAGGTCGACATCGCCGCGCCCGGCGTGAGCATCCTCTCCACCGTGCCCAATGGCGGCTACGACAGCTTCCAGGGCACCTCGATGGCATCGCCCCACGTGGCGGGCGCTGCGGCACTGCTCTTTGCGCAGAACCCCGGCATCACCTACCACGAGGTGAAGGCCATCCTGATGAACCGTGCCGACGTGGTGCCCGGCACCGCCACCAAGGTGGTGAGCGGCGGGCGGCTCAACCTCAACAAGGCCGTGCGCTTCAGGAGCGGGGCCGACTGCCAGGCCACCAGCGCCACGCCGGCCGCGCACATCACGGCGGGGCGGGCCTATGCCTGCGGCCTGAGCAACCTCTACGCCTGTGCCGTGGGCTCCAACCAGCAGATCGGCTCGCGCAGCAGCTACACGCCGGTCTCGCTGGTGCGCTCGCGCGACAACGCCTACGCCACGGGCGTGTGCAAGGCGGGCGACATGCCGCCGCGCATCACGCTCAGCGGCGACACCGAGAAGTACCTGCTCGTCGGCACGGCCTACACGGCCCCGTCGGCCACGGCGCAAGATCGCGAGGACGGCGTGCTCACGAGCAAGATCCGCGTCACCGGCAACGTGAACACCGCCACGCCCGGCCACTACGTGCTGCAGTACGACGTGAGCGACTCGGCCGGCAACCTGGCCGTGCCCGAGAAGCGCCTCATCCACGTGGTGGCCGAAGACCGCCCGCCCATCGTCGACCTGATCGGCCCGCATTGCCGCATGCCGCTCATCTGCATCCCGATGTACATCGCGCAGAACTCGACCTTCGTCGAGCCCGGCTACTTCGCCTACGACGAGCTCGATGGCGACCTGACCGGCAGCGTGACCCGTGCCGGCACCGTGCTCACCAACACCTCGCAGATCGGCCGCTACCAGGTGCTCTACGACGTGGTCGACACCCGCGGCCAGCACAACGCGGCGCGCGACAGCGTCTACCGCGACGTCTTCGTGCTGCACCCGCAGCTGCCGCGCATCTTCGTCGACAAGCCCACGGTGCGCATCGCCCGCGGCTACTGCTGCTTCTCGCCCGACGCCTTCGCGGTCGACCTGCGGGATGGCGGTCTCATCAACATGGAGACGACGGGCAGCGTCAACGCCGAGGTGGCCGGGACCTATGTGCTCAACTTCCGCGCCGTCGACAGCGACGGCAACGTGGCCACCGCCTCGCAGACGGTGTACGTGATCAACGACGTGACGGCACCCACGATCACGCTCAACGGCGCCACCACCATCACCGTGCAGCGCGGCCAGCCCTTCAACGACCCGTGGGCCAACGCGACCGACGACCTCGACCCCTGGCCGAGCGTCAACAGCTCGGGCAGCGTCGATACCACCGTGCTCGGCACCTACACGCTGCAGTACTGGGCGACCGACGCCACCGGCAACCGCTCCAACAACGTGTCGCGCACCGTGCGCGTGGTCGAATCGTGCACGCAGACCTCGGCCACCGTGGCACAGCACATCACGGCGGCGCGCGCCGTGGCCTGCGGCACGAGCAACCTGTACGGCTGCGCCATCGGCTCGAACGACAACCTGGGCTCGCGCTACGGCACCACCGCCGTGATCGTGCGCGAGCAGCCGGCGGGTTCGAACTACTTCTACCGTGGGGCCTGCCCGGCACAGTGAGCGATGCGCCACGGGCCACGGTCCGTGCAACTTTCCTCGCTCCTGCGAGGAACGTTGCAGGGCCGAGGCCCGCGGGCCCTGCTCGGTGGGCGAGGGATCGTCATGCGGGCCAGACGTTTGTCTGCCGGTCGAACAGGGTGATCCCTCGCGCTTGTCCGAACATTTCGACACAAATGGGCGCGCGCGGCTCCAGGTGAACGGGCGCTCTCCACAAAGCGTGGCGTAAGTCGGAGTTCAGGCACTTCGCGTGGCTGGTCAGCGAATTGCGATATGGGATGGCCGGCGGCCCAAGCGGCCAACGGCGCGAACCGCGACACATTCGTTGGAGACAGCCATGCACCCTCTCACCCTCACCGCACTTCGTGGAGCCGCGCTCCTCGTCTCGTTGGCATTGCCCGCCGCAGCGCCTGCGAAGGAAACGCCGCCGCCGCGGCAGGAGGTCCGCATCGCGCATATCTACAGCAAGACCGGCCCGCTCGAGGCCTATGGCAAGCAGACCGCGACCGGCTTCACCATGGGCCTCGAATACGCCACCGGCGGCACCATGACGGTCGCGGGCCGCACGCTCGTGGTCAACGAGTACGACGACGAAGGCAAGCCCGATCGCGGCAAGATGCTGCTGGAGACGGCCTACACCGAAAGCCGGGCCGACCTGGCGGTGGGCCCCACCTCGTCGGGCGTGGCGCTCGCGATGCTGCCGGTCGCCGCCCAGCACAAGAAGGTGCTGATCGTCGAGCCCGCGGTGGCCGATGCGATCACCGGCGAGAAGTGGAACCGCTATGTCTTCCGCACCGGGCGCAACAGCTCGCAGGACGCCATCTCCAACGCGGTGGCGCTCGACCAGGCCGGCGTGCATGTGGCCACGCTCGCGCAGGACTCGGCCTTTGGCCGCGACGGCATCCGCGCCTTCAAGGACGCGCTCAAGCACGGCAAGGTGGTGCACGAGGAATACATGCCGGCGGGCTCGACCGACTTCGCTGCGGCGCGCACTCGCCTCATCGACAGCCTCAAGGGCAAGCCCGGCCGCAAGGTGATCTGGGTGCTGTGGGCCGGCGCCGGCTCGCCTTTCAACATCGCCGACGAGGCGCTCAAGGCCACCGGCATCGAGATGGCCACCGGCGGCAACACGCTGCCGGCGATGGTGCAGTTCAACCGCCTGCCCGGCATGCAGGGCGCGGCGTACTACTACTTCGGCTTCCCGCGCGGCAACGCCAACATGTGGCTCGTGTCGCAGCACTTCATGCGCTACAACGAGCCGCCGGACATGTTCACCGCGGGTGGTTTCTCGGCCGCCATGGCGATCGTCACCGCGCTGAAGAAGAGTGCCGGCGTGGCCGAGGGCGACAAGCTCGTCGACATCATGGAAGGCATGAGCTTCGACACGCCCAAGGGCATGATGACCTTCCGCCGCGACGACCACCAGGCCATCCAGCCGATGTACCACTTCCGCGTGTCGGCCGGGGCGATGGCAGGGCGGATCCCCGACCTGCGCCTGGTGCGGGAGATCGCGCCGGAGGAGATCCCGGTGCCGGTGCGCAACAAGCGCTGAGGGCTAGTCGCCGAGCCAGGGTTGGACAAAGGCGAACCAGGCGCCGACAGCGTAGACGCACAGGCTGAAGACGAACACCCGCCGCGAGGTGCGGCGGGTGCTCAGGCAGGCGTCTCGCAGCCGCGGGTCGGTCGGGCAGGGCGCTGTGCGGTTGCGCCACTGCAGCCAGCCGCTGCCGGCCATGGCGAGACCCGCGAGCACGAAGAGCTCGACCTTGTGTTCGCTCAGCCACACGACCTGCGGAAACACCGATACCAGCGACGAGAGCGCGGCGCCGGCGCCGAGCGTGACCAGCAGCGCCGGCAGCGCACAGCACACGAGCGTGCTGGAGCTCGCAAAGAGCCCCAGCACCGATGTCCACCAGCCGGCGCGCGATTCGGCGATGCCGTCGGCGCTCATTTCTTCGCCTTGGTCCCGGCCTTGATGTCGGCCACCGATTGCTCCACCGTTTCGAGCTTGGTCACGTCGTAGCCTGCATCGGTGATCTCGGCGGTGATGACCTTCGGGTCGAGCGTCTGGCCTTCCTTGGCTTCGACGGCGACGATCTTCTTCTTGAGGTCGACGTACACCGCCTGCGTGGCAGGCAGCTTGGACAGGCGCTTCTCGATGCCCTGCGCGCAGAAGGCGCAGACCATGCCGTTGACGGTGGCCTTGACCGTGGTGGCGGCGAACGACGCGCTGCCGGTGGCGGCGAGGGCGAGGGCGATGAGGAGTTGCTTGGTCATGATGTTTCCTTCAGAACGTGTACATGAAATTCGCGCGAGCCTGCTTGTCGGTGTTGACGCCGAGCTCGACGAAATAACGGTTGTGGATGAGGCGCAGCATGGGCGTGACTTCGATCTTCTCCGAGAGGCCGCGCATGCGCCGCGCTTCGACGACGAGCCAGGGCTGCACCTCGTCGTAGTCGACCTCGTAGAACGAGAACCCGGCGCGCACCGAGCCGAAGTCGTGGTTCAGGCCCTCGGCCCGGTACAGGCGCGCGGTGCCGGCGAGGTAGAGGCGGGTCGTCTCGTAGTCGAGTTGCAGCCCGGGCGCCCAGGCGAAGCGGGTGCCGGAGAAGTCGTTGCCGCGGATGGCCCCGGCGCCGGCGAAGAGCCACACATTGGCCTGCGCATGCTCCAGGTTCCAGCGCTTGGCGAGCCGGGTGTAGGTGGCTTCGGCCAGGGTGCGGGAACGGGTCTCGTCGTCCGAGCGCATGTAGAGGCCACCGATGCCGATGGCGTCACGTGCGGTCAGCGCGTGGTTGACCCACGACTCGCGCCAGTTGGGGCTGAAGTCGGCCATCAGCATGGTGCTGTCCTTGAAGCCCATGGGCGCGGCCACGGCGCCTGCCGTGGTCAAGGCGGCGGCCAGCGCGATCGAGAGCCGCTTCATCGCTTGACCTCCTCGATCTCCTGGATCACCAGCTCGTCGTCCTTCTCGGCGACGTGGAAGCGCACCTTGTCGCCCACCTTGAGCGGCGCGAGCAGGGCGGCGTCGCGCACCCTGAAGGGCATGGTCATCGCGGCCATCTTGATGCTCTTGATGGGCGCGTGCTTCAGCGTGATCTTGCTGCGGGCGGGGTCGAGCTTGACGACCTCGGCGGCCACCCATTCGGGGTTGGCCCAGGCAGGGGCGGCGCACAGCAGCGCTGCGGCCAGGAATAGCTTGTTGTTCATCGGGATCTCCAGCAGCGGCTCGGGGGCGAGCCACGGTTCAGGTCACCGCAGTCAAGAACTGCGGACGGACTTCGGGCCTGGAGATCAGGAAATGGGCGGCTTGACCGCCGGTGCGAGCGATGCGCTCATGAAGGCGACCCGCGGCATCAGGGGCTGCTCGTGCACCGCGAAGCTCACCGCTTCGAGGCTGCCACTGGCCAGCTTGGCAAGCGGGATGCAGAGCTGGCAGGAGGAGCAGCTCTCCACGCCACCGGTGGGGGCAGGGGTGCTGTCGCTGCTGTCGTGAGCGCTCGTCTCGGGCGCCTGGGCGCCGGTGTGCATCGGGCAGTCGGCCGGCATCCCCGCCATGGCATGCGCGGCAACGCCGGCCGTCGCCATCTGCAAGCTCATGAGGTCTCCCGCCCACCCGCGCAAGGGGAGCAACACGACCATCAGGAGGACCAGCCAGCGACGCATGCCGCGATGCTACTGCAGCCACGAAGGGCTCGCCGGATGCGCCGTCAATCCCGGGTTCCGCGGTGACAACGTTTTCAGGCACTCCGTAAACTGCGGCACGGACGCGGGGCCGATGAAGCCCCGCGATTTCACTCACCCGAGGGAAGCAGTCACGGAGGGAGGGGCCGCACGCGTGCGGCATGCCTGGTGGCGCGCCGGCCTTTTGTTCGACATCGCCACCATGAAGAAGTACTCCGTCCTGTCCCTTTCCCTGAGCGTCGCCATGCTTGCCACCGGCTGTGGCGGCGGCTCGTCCGCCCCGGCTCCCGCGCCGGCCGCCGGCACGCAGCAACTCGGCTGCACCGACTTCGCCACCGTGGAGGTGGCGGGCCTCGGGCGCCTGACCAACAACACCTGGAACAAGGCCGCCGCTGGCAGCTTCGCGTCGACGCAATGCCTGCAGAGCCGGCCCAACGGTGCCGGAACGCAATACGGCTGGTCGTGGAACTGGCCGGCGAACGGCACGACGGTGTATGCGTACCCCGAAGTCATCGTGGGCTGGAAACCCTGGGACGGCGGCACCAGCAACCACGCGCAACTGCCGGCACGCATCAACGCCCTGCAGCGCTTCGACTGGCAGTACGACCTGAGCGTCTCCACCACCGGCAGCTACAACGTCGCCACCTCGCTGTGGATCACCCGCACCGGCGCCACGCCGACCGGCACCAACCCGCAGGACATCGCCAACGAAATGATGATCTGGACGGCCGGCAGCGGCTTCCCGCCTGCCGGCGCGTACGTCGGCACGGTCAACATCGGCGGCCGGGACTTCGAGGTCTGGTACCAGCAGAACTGGGGCGACATCTCGGGTGCCAACCCCAACCAGTGGAGCTACCTGGCCTACCGCGCGACCGTCAGTACCTTCGCCACCACGCTCGACATCAAGGCCATCCTCGACGACGCGGTGTCGCGTGGCTATGTGAACCCGGCGCACTACGTCTCGAACATCGAGCTCGGCAACGAGGTGATGTCGGGCTCGGGGCAGACCTGGATCAACGCCCTCTCGGTCACCATCCAGTGAGCCGTGATTGAATCTCCTCCTCGACCTACTCCCCCGAGCCATTCCATGAAAGCAACCATGAGCCCGCTCTCTTCCATTCGCCTGGTCGCCCTTGCGGCCGCCGCCCTGACGGCGCTGCCGGCTGCCGCGGCCGACAAGGTCAAGGTCGGCCTGTTGAGCACGCTGTCGGGCGCGGGCTCGGGGCTGGGCATCGACATCCGTGACGGCTTCCAGCTCGCGGTGAAGCACGCCGGCGGCAAGCTCGGCGGCCTGCCGGCCGAGGTGATCGTGGCCGACGACCAGATGAGCCCCGACGCCGCCAAGCAGACGGCCGACCGCCTGCTCAAGCGCGACAAGGTCGACTTCATGACCGGCATCGTGTTCTCGAACATCATGCTGGCCGTGGCGCCACCGGTGTTCCAGTCGCGCACCTTCTACATCAGCGCCAACGCCGGTCCGTCGCAGCTGGCCGGTGCGCAGTGCAACCCGTATTTCTTCAGCGCCTCGTACCAGAACGACAACATGCACGAGGCCGTGGGCAAGACGGTGCAGGCCCGTGGCGTGAAGAAGATCGCGCTGCTCGCGCCCAACTACCCGGCAGGCAAGGACGCGCTGGCCGGCTTCAAGCGCTTCTACAAGGGCGAGATCGCGCTCGAGACCTACACGCCGCTCAACCAGCTCGACTACGGCGCCGAGCTCTCGCAGATCCGCGCCTCGGGTGCCGATGCGGTGTTCATCTTCCTGCCGGGTGGCCTGGGCATCAACTTCATCAAGCAGTTCACCAGCACCGGCCTCAACAAGGAGATGAAGCTCTTCGCGCCGGGCTTCTCGGCCGATGAAGACGTGATCCGCGCGGTGGGCGAGCCGATGCTCGGCATCCTGAACAGCTCGCAGTGGGCGCACGACATGGACAACGCCGCCAACAAGCGCTTCGTCGCCGACTTCCAGAAGGAATACGGCCGCCTGCCCACGCTCTATGCCGCGCAGGGCTACGACGCGGCGCGCCTGATCGACGGCGCGGTCAAGACCGTGGGCGGCAAGATCGAGGACAAGGCCGCGCTGCGCAAGGCACTCGAAGCCGCGAAATTCGAATCGGTGCGCGGCGAGTTCAAGTTCAACACCAACCACTTCCCCGTGCAGGACTACTACCTGCGTGAAGTGGTGAAGGACGCCCAGGGCCGCGTCACCAACAAGACCGTGGGCAAGGTGTTCGACAACCACGCCGACGCGTACGCCGCCGAATGCAAGATGCCCGCTGAAACCCCGTGACCGGGATCCTGCTGCTGGAGCAGGCTTTGAACGGCCTGCAGTTCGGGCTGATGCTGTTCCTGCTGGCGGCCGGGCTCACGCTCGTGTTTGGCATCATGGACATGATCAACCTGGCGCACGGCTCGCTGTACATGGTTGGGGCCTACCTCATCGCCTCGATCGCCGCCGCGTCCGGCTCCTTCTGGGTTGGGCTGGGCGGTGGCGTGCTGGCCACTGCCGCGATCGGCGTCCTGCTCGAGCTGACGGTGCTGCGCAGGCTTTACCAGCGTGACCATCTTTCGCAGGTGCTCGGCACCTTCGCCATCCTGCTGATGGCCAACGAGGCGGTGCGCATGGTCTGGGGTTCGCAGCCGGTGCCGATGGCCATGCCGGCGGCGCTCGCCGGGCCGGTGCAGCTGCTGCCCGGCTTCAGCTACCCGGCGTACCGCCTCTTCATCATCGGCGTGGGCCTCGCGGTGGCCTTGCTGCTCTACCTGCTGGTCACACACACGCGGGTGGGCATGCAGGTGAGGGCAGGAGCGTCCAACCGCGAGATGGCGCAGGCCATGGGCACCAACGTGCGCCTGCTCTTCACCGCGCTCTTCGCCATCGGCGCCGCGCTGTGCGCGGTGGCGGGCGGCATGCTGGGCCCGCTGCTCGCGGTGCAGGTGGGCATGGGCGAGAGCATCCTCATCCTCGCCTTCGTCGTCATCGTGATCGGCGGCATCGGCTCCATCCGTGGCGCGCTGCTCGGAGCGCTGCTGGTGGGCCTGGTCGACACGGCGGGGCGCACGCTGGTGCCGGTGCTCTTCGGCCAGCTGCTTGGCCCGGCCGCAGCGGCGACCGCAGGCCCGGCCGTGGCGTCGATCCTCATCTACGTGCTGATGGCCGGCGTGCTGTTCTGGAAGCCGCGCGGCTTGTTCCCGGCCCACTGACATGACGTCGTCTTTCCAGAACCAGCCGGCGAGCGTG
Source organism: Piscinibacter sp. HJYY11 (assembly GCF_016735515.1). Taxonomy (NCBI): domain Bacteria; kingdom Pseudomonadati; phylum Pseudomonadota; class Betaproteobacteria; order Burkholderiales; family Sphaerotilaceae; genus Piscinibacter; species Piscinibacter sp. HJYY11. The sequence goes on from NZ_JAERQZ010000001.1 coordinate 553,146, forward strand.
CTGGACCACCGCCTCGACCTGCGCATCGCCATTCCGCTGCTGCTCGTGCTGGCGGCGTTGCCCCCGGCGCTCGATGCGGTGGGCGAGAGGTTCTACATTGGCGTGGCGAGCCGCATCCTCATCTTTGCGCTGGCCGCGACGAGCCTGAACCTGATCCTCGGCTTCGGCGGCATGGTGAGCTTCGGCCATGCGGCCTTCATCGGCATGGGGGCCTACACCGTGGGCATCCTGATGCAGGGCGGCGTGCTCTCGGCCTGGGTGGCGTGGCCGGCGGCCTTCGTGGTGGGCGGGCTTTTCGCGTTCGTCATCGGCCTCGTGAGCCTGCGCACGCAGGGCGTGTACTTCATCATGATCACGCTCGCCTTCGCGCAGATGCTCTTCTACCTGATGGTCTCGCTGAAGACTTGGGGCGGCGAAGACGGCCTGTCGCTCGCCTCGCGCTCGAGGGTCGGCCTGGGGCTCGACCTCGCAAGCGACGCACAGTTCTTCTACGTGGTGCTGGGCGTGAGCGCGCTGGCCTTCTTCGCCATCGCCCGCCTGCTCAATGCACGCTTCGGCCATGTGCTGCAGGGCATCCGCGAAAACGAGACGCGCATGGCCGCGCTCGGCTTCGCCGTGTTTCGCTACAAGCTGATCGCGTTCACGCTCGCCGGCGCCATCGCGGGGCTGGCCGGGGCGCTGCTGGCGAACCAGGGCAACTTCGTGAGCCCGGCGCTCATGCAGTGGAGCCAGTCGGGCATGCTGATGGTGATGGTCATCCTCGGCGGCGTGGGCTATCTCTATGGTGGGCTGGTCGGTGCGGCCGTGTTCCTGCTGCTGGAAGAAGTTCTGGTGGGCTACACCATCCACTGGCAGTTCGGCCTCGGCGCGGTGCTGCTGGCGGTGGTGCTGCTGGCGCCCAACGGCCTGCTCAGCCTGTTGCGGCGGAGGGTTCGCGCATGAGCCTGTTGCGCACCGATCAACTCGTCAAGCGTTTCGGCGGCCTCGTGGCGACCGACCACGCCAGCCTCTCGATGGAAGCAGGCGAGGTGCACGCGCTGATCGGTCCCAACGGCGCAGGCAAGACCACGCTCATCCACCTGCTCTCGGGCGCACTGGCCGCGGACGGCGGCCGCATCCATTTCGATGGGCACGACGTGACCGCCACGCCCATCCACAAGCGGGTGCACCTGGGGCTGGTGCGCTCGTACCAGATCACGAGCGTCTTCAAGCGCCTCTCGGTGCTCGACAACCTGGCGCTGGCCGTGCAGTCGCGTGACGGCAGCAGCCTGCGTTTCTGGACGCCCGCGCGCGCCGAGCGCGCCCGCTACGAGGCCGCGGCGGCCGTGGCCGAGCGGCTGGGCCTGGGCGCGCAGCTCGACCGCACGGCCGGTGCCCTGTCGCACGGCGAGCAGCGCCAGCTCGAAGTCGGCCTGGCGCTCGCCTTGAACCCCAAGCTGCTGCTGCTCGACGAGCCGATGGCCGGCATGGGCCCCGAGGAATCCGAGCGCATGGTCGCGCTGCTGCAGGGGCTGCGCGGCAGCGTCACCATGCTGCTGGTCGAGCACGACATGGACGCGGTGTTCCGCCTCGCCGACCGCATCTCCACGCTCGTCTTCGGCAAGATCATCGCCACCGGGACGGCGGACGAGATCCGCGAGCACCCCGAGGTGAAGCGTGCCTACCTGGGGGATGACACAGAGGATGCGGAGGAAACGCCGTGAGCGCCGCGCTGCTGGAGGTTGAAGGGCTGGAGACGGCCTACGGCAGCAGCCAGGTGCTGTTCGGCATCGACCTCAGCATCCGCCAGGGCGAGGTCGCCACGCTGCTGGGCCGCAACGGCATGGGCAAGACGACCACCGTGCGCTCGCTGCTCGGGCTGACGCCGGCGCGTGCCGGGCAGGTGCGCTTTCGCGGTGAGCGCATCGAGGCGCTGTCGCCCGACCGCATCGCCCGCATGGGCCTGGCGGTGGTGCCCGAGGGGCGGCAGATCTTCCCGAATCTCTCGGTCAAGGAAAACCTGCTCGCCTTCGCCGCACGGCGCAACGCGAGCGAAACGCCGTGGACGCTCGACCGCGTGGTCGCGCTCTTTCCGGCACTGGCCCAGCGCTTTGCCCACATGGGCCACCAGCTCTCGGGTGGCGAACAGCAGATGCTGGCCATCGGCCGCGCGCTGATGACCAACCCGCACCTGCTGATCCTTGATGAGGCGACCGAAGGCCTCGCGCCGCGCATCCGCGAAGAGATCTGGCGCTGCCTGGCCCAGTTGCGCGCGCAGGGGCAGACCATCCTCGTCATCGACAAATACGTGCAGCGCCTGGTGAAGCTCGCCGACCGCCACACGCTCATCGAGCGTGGCCAGGTGGTGTGGCAGGGCGCCTCGGCCGACCTCGCCGCCGACCCCTCGCTCTGGCACCGCTACATCGGCGTGTGAGGCAGGAGCGCCTTCGCGGCCTCGACGCGCAAGGCAAGCGGTGCGCCCTCGTCGTTCAGCACCTGCTGCAGGAAGCGGCGCGGGTCCACGTCGCCCGCCGGCCTCGCCGGTTGCGGCGTGGGTGCTGCGGGCGACGGCGCGGCCTCGCGCAGGCCTCGCAAGGCCTTGTCGAAATCCTCCGGCTTGATGCATTCCAGCCTGGCGAGCAGGTCGGCCTGCCCGTCGATGCCGGGCGGGACGTCGAGCCATGGCGTGTCCGCAAACACCGGCGCGAGGCCCGGCGCGACGAAGGCTGACCAGTTGCCCGTCTCGGGTTGCTGAGAGGGAACGAGCGCAGCGCGGCACTGAGGCGCCGCCTCGTCCGGACAGAGGCGCACGCGGGGCCCGGCAACGCCTGCGAGGTAGCGACGCCTCAGGCCTGCGAGGAACGCGGCACCGCGCGTAGCGCTGACGGTCTCGGCCAACGAGAACCAGAGCTGCAGGCCATCGGTGCCCGACACGGCGATGCCCGGTGGCGGCAGCCCGAGCTCGTCCTGCACCCCGCGCCAGACGGCGGCCAGCGCGTCCCACTCGGCGGGCTTCGACACCTCGATCACGAGGGCCCTCAGCTGGCCCTGGCCGTCGGACAGCGCGGTGCCCGCGTCGGGGTCACGCACACCGGCTGGCAGGTAGAGGCGGAGCCATTCGGCTTGGAGTCGGTTCATGGGGGCGCTCGGCGCAAAAGACGGGACGTAAATTTTCTTCACATCGCGCGGAACCTTCCACACGAGGCCAAATCGACAGCAATACTGAGCAGTTCACAAAAAAACCATACGGTTGACTATGTGAACTTGTCAGTTCACATTGCGCCAGCCCTGCCGGCAAGCGTGCTCCGCTGTGACTCTTTGGCTTCCCTCACTTTCAGGAGATGAAGATGATGCATTGGCTACGAACCTGGCTGGCCGTCTGCGCCGCCGCGGGCTTTCTCGCCGCGTGCGGCGGGGGCGATGACGATCCGCCGCCACCGCCCACGATCGCTGCGCTCGCCCAGCAGCAAAACCTCACGGCCCTGCTGGCGGCCGCCGACAAGGCGGGCCTGTCGGCCACGCTGGCCAATACCAGCGTGAGCCTGACGGTGTTCGCACCGACGAACGCCGCCTTCGACACGCTCGCCACGCAGCTCGGCTTCGCGAATGCGGGCGCCCTGGTGGCGGCGTTGCCGGCCCAGGCGCTGGCCGACATCCTGAACTACCACGTGCTGCCCACCCGGCAGACCGCTGCCCAGCTGAGCACGGGGGCGGCCACGCGGGCCACGGCCTACAGCTTTGCCGGCAGCCCGGCCACGCTTGCCGTGTCGACAACCGGCGGCGTGCGCCTCACGGATGCCGTGCTGACGCAGGCCACGGTGACGACGGCCGACGTGCCCGCACGCAACGGCATCGTCCACGTGATCGACAAGGTGCTCGTGCCGCCCGGCGTGCTCAACGTCGTGCAGATGGCGCAGGCCAACCCGCTGTTCTCGACGCTGGTGGACGCCGTGGTCGACGCCAACCTCGCCGGCACGCTGAGCGGGGCAGGGCCCTTCACCGTCTTCGCACCGACCAACCAGGCCTTTGCCGACATCGCCTCGACCGTTGCTTCGCTCACGCCCACGCAACTGAGCACAGTGCTCACCTACCACGTGATCGGCGCGCAGGTGCTCTCGACGCAGATCCCATTCGGCACGCCGGTCGCCACCGTCTCGGGCCAGTCGATCACCGTGCAGAACGGCCCGCTGCGCATCGTCGACACCACCGCGACGCCGGCGCCCATCGTCGCCACCGACGTGCGCGCCAGCAACGGCGTGATCCACGTGATCAGCAAGGTGCTGATCCCGACGCTCTGACTTTCCCTCACCCCTGAAACAGGAGTCCTCCATGAAGAAGCTGCTCGTTCTCTCCGCCCTGGTGTCTGCCGCTTTCGCGGCGCAGGCCAAGGACATCGTCGACACCGCCGTCGCCAACGGCAATTTCAAGACCCTCGCCACCGCCTTGCAGGCTGCCGGCCTGGTCGAGACGCTCAAGGGCCCCGGCCCGTTCACCGTGTTCGCGCCCACCGATGCGGCATTCGCCAAGGTGCCGAAGGCCGACCTCGACGCACTGCTCAAGGACAAGGCCAAGCTGACCGCCGTGCTGACCTACCACGTCGTCCCCGGCAAGGTGATGGCGAAGGACGTGAAGCCCGGCAAGGTGAAGACGGTGCAGGGCTCGGAGCTCACCGTCGCCACCGCCAACGGCGTGACGGTCGACAACGCCAAGGTCACCGCGACCGACATCGCGGCCGACAACGGCGTGATCCACGTGATCGACACCGTGGTGATCCCGAAGTAAGGCGGCCCGGCGGCCTCAGGCCGCCAGCAGCTCACCCATCCGCTTGATTCCGGCAACGCGTGCGTCACGCAGACGCTGCTGGAGTTCGGCCCATCGGGTGTTGCCCTCGCTGGCGGCCTGTCGGCCCGCCTCTTCGAAGAGTCCCATGAACGCATCGAGCCGCGAGCGACGCAGCCACTGCTGCAACTCCGGCCGCTGCGACCAGCGAAGCTGGTTGCCCGCGCTGTCGACGTGCATGCGCAGCCAGTCGATGGGCAGCTCGGGCACGCGCACCGGCCGGCAGAGCGCGTTTTTCTCCTCGTCGGTTTCCACGGTGGCTTCGACGTGCGCAATGAACGCCGCACTGAACGACGGCGAACAGCGGCGCACGTACTGCGGCACGATGCGCTCGCCCTGGAACACCGGCTCGATGGGCGCGCGCGGCAGGCCGGAGGTGCTGCAGTGCACGTGCACCGTGCCCGGCGTGGTGGCGAGCTCCCCCTGGGCGAAGACGATGCGGTCCCGCTCGATGGCCTGCACGCGGCCCAGCCGCACCACGCGCCTGATGCGCCGCAACTGCTCGAGCTCGGCTTCGCTGACGGTGGCGCAGCGGTACATCGTGGGCTCCACCTCCGGGTCGATGCGCAACAGCAGGCGGCGGGCTTCGAGCTTCGCAAACAGGTCTTGCACCGAGGCGGCGTCGCGCGCCACTTCCAGCTCCGAGGTGATCGCTTCGAGCGTGGAATAGGCAAAGGGCAGGGTGGGCTGGATGTCGGCGCGGTTGAGCAGCCACGCGTCGCGCGGCCGGATCCAGGTGATGCTGTCCGGGTCGGCACCGTGCTCCAGCAGCCACAGGGCGGTGTCGATCGAGGTCTTGCCGCCGCCCACGATCACGAATCCGCTCGCCGGCTCGGTGAGACGCGTCAGCTCGGTCGGCGTCACCAGGCGCACGCCGTCGGCGACGCGGAAATTCGGCTTGTGCGTGGCCGGCACCTGGCTGTCCGCACGCGCCGCGTCAACCCATTTGCGGCGCGCCTTGAGGCGGACGCGCCGCCCATTGACCAGCGAGGTGGCCACGCCATCGGCGCCGATCTCGTGCCGGCTCAGGTAGGTCACGCGGCCGCTCGGCAAGAGGCGATGCTGCATCAGCCGGTCGAAGTAGGCGCAGATCTCCGGGCCGCTCGCCAGCTCGCTCAGGCCGCGGTTCAGGCCCACGCTGTCGATCACGCCATGGCCCAGCGGCTGCGAGTTCACGCCGTACACCGCGGCAGCGCCGTGCAGGCGCACGAAGGGGTAGGCATCCAGCCAGTGGCCGCCCGGCCGGCTGCGGCGGTCGGCAATGACCATCGTGGCCGTGCTTTCACTGAGCAGCGTGTCGGCGAACGCCATGGCGGTCGTGCCCGCACCGGTGATGACGTAGTCGGCTTCCAGGGTGTCTAGGTTTTCCATGTGAGGCTCCGTTGAGTTGCTTGCACGGAGACTGTCCCGGCGGAGCATGGAAAACCGCATGGGAGCCCGCGTGGGAATCCGCGTGGAAATTCGCTGTCGTCGCGAGGCCCACGGGAACCGGGGGCATGCCACTTGCCGCGCCACCGGCATGAAGAAAACCGTCAGCGATCAACTGCTGGAGCGGCTGCACGCCTGGGGCGTGCGCCGCGTCTACGGCTATCCGGGCGATGGCATCAACGGCCTCATGGGGGCGTTCGGGCGCATTGGCGAGCGCATGGAATTCATCCAGGCGCGCCACGAGGAGCTCGCTGCCTTCATGGCGACCGCGCACGCCAAGTTCACCGGCGAGGTGGGCGTGTGCATGGCCACCTCTGGGCCGGGCGCCATCCACCTGCTCAACGGGCTCTACGACGCCCGTGCCGACCACCAGCCGGTGGTTGCGATCGTCGGCCAGCAGGCGCGTGCGGCGCTCGGCGGCGACTACCAGCAGGAGGTCGACCTGCTGAGCCTCTTCAAGGACGTGGCCCACGAGTACGTGCACATGGCGACCGTGCCGGCCCAGGTGCGCCACCTGGTCGACCGCGCGATGCGCATCGCGCAGGAGCGGCGTGCCGTCACCTGCATCGTGCTGCCGCACGACCTGCAGGAGATGGACGCGGTGGAGCAGCCCCCGCACGCACACGGCACGGTGCACTCGGGCATCGGCACCACCTACCGCGCCGCGGTGCCGGCCGAGCACGAGCTGCGTGCTGCGGCCGAGGTGCTCAATGCCGGCCGCAAGGTCGCGATCCTCGCCGGCGCGGGGGCGCTGCATGCCACCGACGAGCTGATCGCCGTGGCCGATCGGCTCGGTGCCGGCATCGCCAAGGCGTTGCTCGGCAAATTCGCCGTGCCCGACGAGCTGCCCTGCGTCACCGGCGCCATCGGCCTGCTGGGCACGGTGCCGAGCTACGAGCTGATGAGCCAGTGCGACACGCTGCTGATGGTCGGCACGAGCTTTCCGTATTCCGAATTCCTGCCGAAGGAAGGGCAGGCACGTGCAGTGCAGATCGACCTCGACCCCCGCAAGCTCTCGATCCGCTACCCGACCGAGGTGAACCTGGTCGGCGACAGCCGGCTCACCTTGCAGCAGCTTTTGCCGATGCTCGAGCCGCAGTCCGACGGCCGCTGGCGCGAGAAGGTGGAAGCCGACGTGCGCCAGTGGTGGCAGGTGCTGGAAAAACGCGCGATGAACCAGGCCACGCCGGTCAACCCGCAGCGCGTGTTCTGGGAACTCTCGCCGCGCCTGCCGACCGACGCGATCGTCACCTGCGACTCGGGCACCTCGGCCGCCTGGTATGCGCGCGACCTCAAGGCCCGGCGCGGCATGATGGGCTCGCTCTCGGGTGGACTCGCGACCATGGGCAACGCGGTGCCCTATGCGACCGCTGCCAAGCTGTGCCACCCCGGCCGCCCGGTAGTGGCGCTGGTGGGCGATGGCGCGATGCAGATGCTCGGCATCAACGGTCTCATCACGATCGCCCACCGCTGGCGTGAGTGGCGCGACCCGCGGCTGGTCGTGATGGTGCTCCACAACGCCGACCTCAACATGGTGAGCTGGGAGCAGCGCATCACCGCGGGCGACCCCAAGTTCAGCGACTCGCAGGACCTGCCGGCCTTTGCCTACGCCGAGTTCGCGCGCATGCTGGGCTTGCACGGCATCCGCGTCGACCGGCCCGAGGCGGTGGGCCCGGCCTGGGACGAAGCCTTTGCCGCCGACCGCCCCGTGCTGCTGGAAATGGTGACCGACCCGAACGTGCCGCCGCTGCCGCCGCACGTGACGCTGAAGCAGGCCACGCACTACCTGCGTGCGCTGTGGCACGGCGACCCGGATGCACGTGCCATCGTGGTCGCGAGCATGCGCGAGGTGTGGGACGGGCTCGTCACGCGCAAGCCTTAGCGGTCGCGCAACCCGTACACGGCGGCGGCGTTCATCCACGGGGACAGGTTCTCGAGCATCGCGTCAGCTCCTAAGGCACGCAGGCCGGCAGCAACACCACCGGCACGCCCGACCAGGCCACGCCGATGAGCGAGAGCAGGGCGCCCACGCGCCGCATGAGCTGGGCATGGCCGTTGAGGGACGAGGCCCGCCAAAGCATTGCCGCGAGCACCAGGAACGCCAGAGCGGTGGCGCCCAGCAGCACCGCGCGCAGCCCCTGCGGGTCGGGCGGTGCGCCCACGCAGGCCACGGCGATCGCCACGTAGCCGAAGGCGAAGTGCGCCGCCCACACGACGAGCGGCGCCATGCCGGCCCACACGCCGGTGAAGAACGGAGCGGCTGGCGTCTGCTTCATGCCATGGCCCACACCATCGCGTGGGGCAGCAGGGCCACGATCGCCCCTTGCAGGCAGGCGCCCCACCACATCAGGCCGGTGTTGTCGAAGGTGGCGCGCTGGCGAGGGCGGGCCCAGCCACGGGCGATGCGCGCCGCGAGGAAGGCACCCATCACGAGCAGGATGCCGAAGTGGAAGCCCTGATAGAAGAGCATCGCCGCGATGCTCGCGGCCCAGCCGGTGGCCTTGGGCGCAAGCCCGGCATCGGCCATGCCGCCGACGAGGCCCCATGTGGCCGCCAAGGCTGATGCCAGAGCGAGGCCGAGCAGCAGCAACCGCCAGCGCGGCAAGGGTCGCTGGCCGATGCCCTTGCCGGTGAAGGCGTAGAGCCCTGCGCTGGCGGCGAAGCCCGCGGTGACGAGCAGCATGTCGCGCAGCGGCGGCAGCGCAGCGCCCGGCGGCGGGCACACGTCGAGCCGCATCGAGAGGTGGATGTGCGCGAAGGCCATCGAGGCCAGCACGGTGAAGTCGACGATCAGCAGGATGATGGTCGCCCACCACGAGTGCGAGGCCCACAGCGCGGCGCCCACCGGCACCTTGACCTCGCCCTGCGCGTTGCGGCCGATGGTGGCGCTGGGCGGCGTGTCGTGCGCGAGACGGTCGGCCTGCCACATCCAGGCCACCACCGAGACCACCGCCACGGCGCCAAAGGCAAAGGCCGTCACCACCCACTTGACGGTGAGCAGCAGGAAGAAGCCCGCCGTGCCGAGCGCGCCCAGCACCGGCCACCAGCTCGGGCCGGGCAGCACGATGAGGTGGCGGATGTCGGCGCGCCGTGCGCCGGTGACGAGCGTCTCGCGCAGCCCCGTGGCCGTGCCGGGCAGCCAGTGCTGACCGGCCACCACCTGCTGCGACAGGCCCGGCTGCTGCCAGAGCGGCCAGCGCGTCTCCACCTGCGCGATGCTGCGCGTGGCGTAGGTCTCGGACGGGATCCACTCCAGCGTAGGCGCGTGCCACGGGTTGCCGTGCTCGCGCGGCGGGCGGCGCACGGTGCGGATCACGTCCGCCGTGAGCATCAGCACGCCCGCGGCGAGCACCGCCGCGCCCGCGGTCGACAGCAGGTTGGGCCACTCCCAGCCGAGGCCGGCGTCGTAGGTGTACACGCGCCGTGGCATGCCCATCAGGCCGGCGATGTGCATCGGAAAGAACGCGAGGTGGAAGCCGCCGAACACCATCGCGAAGATCCAGCGCGCCCAGCGTTCGCTCAAGCGATGGCCGTTGAGCACCGGCAGCCAGTAGTAGAGCGCCGCGAACACCGGCATCACCATGCCGCCGATCAGCACGTAGTGCAGGTGCGCCACGATGAAGTAGCTGTCGTGCGCCTGCCAGTCGAAGGGCAGCACCGCCACCATCACGCCGGTCAGCCCGCCCATCACGAAGGTGACGAGAAAGCCGAGGATGAAGAGCGTGGGCCCGTTGGCGCGCACCTGCCCGCGCCAGAGCGTGGCGATCCACGCGAACACCTGCACGCCCGCCGGCACGGCGACCGCGAGGCTCGCCACCGACACCAGGCTCATCGACAGCGACCCGAGCCCCGCGGTGAACATGTGGTGCGCCCAGAGCGCGAAGCTGAAGAAGCCCACCGCGAAGAGCGCCGCCACGATCGCGCGGTGGCCCGCGAGCGGCTTGCCCACCAGCGCCGGCAGCATCGACGACACCATGCCCGCCGCCGGCAGGAAGATGATGTAGACCTCGGGGTGGCCGAAGAACCAGAAGAGGTGCTGCCAGAGGATGGGGTCGCCACCGCGCGTGGGGTCGAAGAGCGGCCAGTCGAAGGCACGCTCCATCTCCAGCAGCATGGTGCCCGCGATCACCGCCGGGAAGGCGAAGACGATCATGAAGCCCACGATCAGCATCGACCACGCGTACACCGGCATGCGCGACAGCGACATGCCCGGCGCGCGCGTCATCAGGATGCCGATGATGAGCTCGATGGCGCCGGCGATGGCCGAGATCTCGATGAAGCCGATGCCCAGCAGCCAGAAGTCGGCGTTGAGCCCGGGCGAGTAGACGCGGCTCGTGAGCGGCGGGTACATGAACCAGCCGCCATCGGGTGCGAGGCCCACGAAGAGGGTGCAGAAGAAGGCCAGCCCGCCGAAGGCGTAGGCCCAGAAGGCATAGGCCGACAGGCGCGGGAAGGGCAGGTCGCGCGCGCCCAGCATGTTGGGCAGCAGGTAGACGGCGACGGCCTCGACGATGGGCACCGCGAAGAGGAACATCATCACCGTGCCGTGCATGGTGAAGAGCTGGTTGTAGGTGCCGGGCGTGACGAGTGTGGCGCCCGGCACGGCCAGCTGCGCGCGCATCAGGAGCGCGAGCGCCCCCGCCAGCAGCAGGAAGAGCAGCGCGGTCGCGATGTAGAGCTTGCCGATGTAGGTGTTGTTGACGGCGCTCACGCTGCGCCAGCCGCGCGGCAGCCGCCACACGCGCTCCAGCTCGGCCAGATCGCCGGGCGGGCGGGGCAGCGCGTTCGGCAGCGATTCCGGCGGAGTGCTCATCGCAGCGACTCCAGGTAGGCCGAGAGCGCGTCGAGCGTCGCTGCGTCGAGCCGCGCATACGAAGGCATCTGCGCCCCCGGCTTCAACTGCTGCACGCCCACCAGCCAGCGCTTGTAGGCCCCGGCGTCGTTGCGCAGCACGCCGGCGCCAAGGTGGCTGCGCAAGGACACGCGCGCGAGGTTGGGGCCGAGGGCGGGTGCGGTGCTGGCCGGGTCGACGGCGTGGCAGACCGCGCAGCCCTGTTCCCTGAAAGCCTGCTCGCCCACGCGTGCGGCATCGCTTTGGGCGGCCATCGCCGTCTGTGCCCTCAGCCAGTCGTCGAATTCTCGCGGGGGCATCACCACCACGTGCAGCGCCATGCGCGCGTGCTGCTCGCCGCAGAACTCGGCGCACTGGCCGCGGTAGGTGCCGGCCTGCGTGGCGGTGATGACCAGGCGGTTGACGCGGCCGGGCACCAGGTCCATCTTGCCGCCGAGTTCGGGCACCCAGAAGCTGTGCACCACGTCGTCGGACTGCAGCCCGAGCTGCACCGTGCGGCCCTGCGGGATGCGCAGCTCGTTGGCGCTGCGCAGCTCGCGGCCGGTGGCCGGGTCACGGTAGCGCAGGTCCCACCACCACAGCCGCCCGGTGACCGAGACCACGAGGTCGGGGTTCGCCACGCCGACGTCGAGCCCGGCGGTGCGCAGCGTGCCGTAGAAGAGCAGGGCGGTCAGCACGACCACCGGGAAGGCCACGCCGCCGCCCCACAGCCACACCGCGCTCGACACCACCTGCCCACGCCCGCGGCGCAGCAGCCCGAGCACGAGCAGCACCATCACCAGCACGAAGATCAGCACGGCGCCGACGATCAGCACCCAGCTCACTTCGCTCAGGGCGGCGGCCTGCTCGCTCGCCGGTGAGAAGACCGAGGCGCGGCGCATCACCGCAGCGTCATCAGGTAGGCGGCCATGTCGCGCGCGTCCGGGGTCGAGGCGCCCATGTCGGGCATGGCGGTGCCCGGCAGCAGCGACGACGGGGCCTCGATCCAGCGCGCGAGCGTGTCGGGCGCGTTGGGCAGGTTGCCCGCGATGTAGCTGCGGCGGGCATAGCGCTCGAGGCTCGGGCCGACGCGGCCGTCGGCGGCCTGCACCTCCGGGATCACGTGGCAGCTCCCACACTGGTAGTGCGACATGAGGCGGCGGCCACGCTCGGGGTCGGCGCCGGCCATGAGCGAGCCTGGCGGCGGCTCCGGCTTGCCGCACGCTGGCAGCAGGCAGGCAACCAGGCACGCGCTGATCAGTGCCCGCGCTGTATGTGGCGCGCGGCTTGCCGGCTGGCGGTCAATCGTGTGCCTGCCGACAACGCCATGAAGAACGTGCTGATCACCCTGCTCGCTGCCGCGCTCATGGGCGCGGCCTGCGCCACGTTCGTGCTCTGGCGTGGTTGGTACGACATCTCCGCCACCGGCGGGCACCTGCAGCCGGTGTACGACTTGCTCCACCTGGGGATGCGTCGCTCGGTCGGCTTTCGCGCCGCGAGCATGGAGGTCCCCGCGCTCGGCGCGCCCGAGCAGGTGGCGCGCGGCGCGGCCTGCTACCGCGACCATTGCGAGCAATGCCATGGCGGCCCTGGCGTGGCGCCAAGCGCGATCGGCATGAGCCTGGAGCCGCTGCCCGGCCCCTTGATCGATGCCGCCCGGCACTGGAAGCCCGCCGAGCTGTACTGGATCACGCGCCAGGGCATCAAGATGACGGGCATGCCGGGCTGGGAGCTGCGCCTGGGCGATGCCGACCTGTGGGCGCTGACGGCCTTCGTGCAGCACCTGCCGTCGCTCACGCCGCAGGCCTACCGCCAAGCCGCGCAGCCCGGCGCATGCCCGAGCGCGAGCGAGGCCTGCCAGGCCGGTGCGTGCCCCGAGGCCCCCACTGCCGACCTGGCCCCGCTGCAGCCACGCAACCGCGACGACGCCGCGCAGCTCGCGCTGCGCCAGTACGCGTGCGTGGCGTGCCACCGCATTCCCGGCGTGACCGGCCCGCAGACCGACGTGGGCCCGCCGCTGTCGGCCTGGCGCCGCCGCGAGCGCATCGCCGGCCGCCTGCCCAACACGGCCGACGCGCTGGTGCGCTTCATCCGCGATCCGCAGGGCATCGACCCCGGCACGGCCATGCCCGACCTGGGCGTGACCGAGCCGCACGCGCGGCTGATGGCGGAGTACCTGCTGAAACAGGACTGACCGGGCGCATCTCATGAGGGCGGCAAGGCATAGGCGATGACGTGGTCGCCGGCCTGGGTGCCGAGCGAGCCGTGTCCACCCGCGATCACCAGCAGGTACTGGCGGCCGTCACGGCCCTGGTAGGTCATGGGCGTGGCCTGACCGCCGGCCGGCAGGCGCGACTTCCACAGCTCGCGGCCGGTGGCGAGCTCATAGCCGCGCACGTAATAGTCCAGAGTGCCCGAGAGGAAGGCCACGCCGCCGGCCGTGACGACGGGCCCGCCCAGGTTGGGCACCCCCATGCGGAAAGGCAGCGGCACCGGCGCGAGGTCGCGCACCGTGCCGTTGCGGTGGCGCCAGGCGACCTGGCCGGTGGTCAGGTCCACGCCCGCCACATAGCCCCAGGGCGGCTGCTGGCAGGGCAGGCCGAGCGGCGAGGTGAAGGCGCCGAGCTTCACCGCGTAGGGCGCGCCGAAGTTCTCGTTCAGTGCGGGCAGCGGGTCGTGCGGGCGCGCCTTGCCCTGCACCACGGGCGTGGTGTTGTCGGGCCGCGGCACGAGCGTGGCGTGGAAGGCGAGGTAGGTCGGCGTCACGAAGGCGACCTGCCGCACCGGGTCGACCGCGATGCCGCCCCAGTTGAAGACGCCGAAGTTGCCCGGGTACACCAGCGTGCCGCCCGTGGTGGGCGGGGTGTAGCGGCCCTCGTAGCGCAGGCGCTTGAGCGCGATGCGGCAGCCCATCTGGTCGAACCAGGTGGCGCCCCACATGGCCGCGCCGGTGAGCGGCGGCGGGTCGAAGCTCAGGGCCGACACCGGCTGCGTGGGCGCGGTGCGGTCGCCGGCCGTGGCGCCCTGCGGCACTGGCCGCTCGGTCACCGGCAGCAGCGGTTGGCCGTTGCGCCGGTCGAGCACGAAGAGCTCGCCTTGCTTGGTGGCCTGCACGAGCGCCGGCACGCGGTTGCCGCTGAGGGTGAGGTCGATGAGGCTGGGCTGCGAGGGCACGTCGTAGTCCCACAGGTCGTGGTGCACGGTCTGGAAGACCCAGCGTTCGCGGCCGGTGGCCAGCTCGAGCGCGACCACGGCCGACGAGTAGCGCTCCACCTCCGGCGTGCGGCTCGCGCCCCACTGGTCGGGTGGCTGGTTGCCCATGGGCACGTAGACCAGGCCCAGCGCTTCGTCCACCGCCGAGATCGACCAGCTGTTGGGCGTGCTCTGCACGTAGGTCTGGCCCTCGGGCAGCGGCTCGGTCTGCTCGGGGCGGCCCGGGTCCCAGTTCCACACCAGCTCGCCGGTCTGCACGTCGAAGGCGCGGATCACGCCCGAGGGCTCGGTGGTCGACACGTTGTCGAGCACCGTGCCGCCCACGATGACGATCCGCTGCGTCACCACCGGCGGCGAGGTGGAGTAGTAGCCGCCGTGGCGCACGTGCGGCATGCCGCGCCACAGGTCGATCTGACCAGTGCCGCGACCGAAGTTGCGGCAGACGCTTCCGGTCGACGGGTCGAGCGCGATGATGCGGCCGTCGGCCGTGGGCATGAAGAGGCGCGCGCCACAGCGATCGGTGACCGGGCCCTCCGCCGTGGCCACGGGCAGCTCGGTCGGCGCGGGGGCCGAGGCCGCAGCGGGCGCATTGGCTGCCTCGGTCGGGCCGGGGTGGTAGGCGAGGCCGCGACAGGTGAGGTGCTGCAGCGCGAGGCCGCTCTTGATGCGCGGGTCGTAGCGCCAGACCTGCTGGCCGGTCGTGGCATCGAGCGCGATCACCTGCTGGTGCGGCGTGCAGAGGAAGAGGCGATCGCCGATCTTGAGCGGCGTCACCTCGAAGGTGGTTTCTTCCGGGTCGCCCGCGCGCCCGCGCATGTCACCCGTGCGGAAGCTCCAGGCCACCTGCAGCCGCTCGACGTTCTCTGGCGTGATCTGCGTGAGCGGCGAGTAGCGCTGCCCGTGCCCCGTGCGACCGTAGGCGTGCCATTCGCCCGGGGGCGCGTCATGCGTGCCGGCCGAGCCGCTGGCCGCTGCAGGCGCGGCCGCCGCCATCGGTGCCGAGGCGAGCGTGCCGCTGCGGTCGTGCGGATCGTGGAGCCAGCTTGCCACCGCCACGCCCACGAAGACCAGCAGCGACACGGCCAACGCCACGCGCCCGGGGGCCCAGCCCGCACTGTCACGTCGGGCGGCCGACCAGCCCGGGTCGGCCTCGCGGCTGAGGAGCCTGCGCGCATACGGCGGCAGGAGCAGCAGCAGGCCGATGAGGAAGGGCACGTCGCAGCGGATCGCGATGGCCCACCAGTCGAGGCCTGCTTCCCACAGCGACCAGGCGATCGTGGCCAGCAGCAGGAGCGCCTGCACCCACCAGGCCAGGCTGTTGCCACGCGCCAGCATCACGGCGCACAGCAGCAGCGCGGCCCCCGCGCCGAGGTAGAACCACGAACCCCCGAGCACCGCGAGCCAGGTGCCGCCGCCCACGAGCGCGAGGCCCATGAGCCCGAGCAGCACGGCGGTGGTGATCAGGAGCAGCGATCGGGAGCGAGGTGCGCGTGCCATGCCCCGAGGTGCGGCAAGGCGCATGCCCCTGGGATGAAGCTCTTGCGGCGGCAGCGGTCCGCGCCTTGACTGGCATCAAGGTCCAGCCGATGGGCGCCTCGATAGAGTGGAGCATGTACTGGCCTTCACCCGTTCCGAGCCTGAAGACCTGCAACACCGTTGCCACGGTGGCGGCGATGTGCCTGCGGTTTGCAGCGCTCATCTTCCCGGCCCAGGCCGCGGCGCACGGCGAGATGCCCGGCTTCTCAAGCGCCCTCCGGGGAGCGCTGCCGAGCATCGTCTCGGTGTATGGAGAGGGCCGCGAAGACCCACACGATGTCATCGAGTTCGAGAACCAGGGTGCCCGGCGCCCTCAACGGCTGGAGCGCTCGCCGTGGCGGGCGGACATCAGCCCCGCCACGATCGGTGCAGGATTCTTCCTCGACGCGCAGGGCGCCTTCGTGACGGCCGCGCATGTCGTGGCCGGCTCGCACCGTGTTCTGGTGAAGACGGCCGACCTTCAGGTGGCGGTCGCGGAAATCGTCGGGACCGACGAAGACACCGACATCGCCGTGCTCCGGGTTCGCGGGTTGGTGTCGGCCGTTCCCGCGTTTGGCCGGCCTGCGGCGTCCCGCCCCGGTGACTGGGTGCTGGCCGTGGGCGAACCGTTTGGCCTCCAGCGCTCCGTGGTCGCCGGCATCGTCTCCGGCCGCACGAGGCATCTGGCCGAAGACGCAGAAGGGTTCTTCATCCAGAGCGACATTGCCATGAACCCCGGGAACTCCGGCGGGCCGCTGCTCAACGCATCCGGCGCCATCATCGGCATGAACCTGCGAACCGTGGTCGGCCCCTACGGCACGGCTGGCGTCAGCCTCTCGATCCCGATCGACATCGTGCTGCAGATCGCCGAGGAGATTCGACAAGGTGGCACCAGGCGGCCGAGGCTGGGCGCAACGTTCGAGGATGTTTCGCCGTCGGCCGCATTGGCGGCTGGAAGGCGCTACGCATCGGGTGCGTTCGTCACGGGCCTGCGCGACGCGGGACTCGGCCGCGCCATGGGCCTGCGGCTTGGAGACATCGTCATCGGCATGAACGGCCAGCCGATCGAAGACAGCGCCGACCTGGCACGTTGGCTTCTGGCATGGCGAGAGGCCAGGGGAACCCGGCTCGTCGTCTGGCGCGAAGGCGCATACCTCGCGCTGCGCCTGCCCTAAGGTCGCTCCGCCGCGGGCGAGGAAGGCAGCAGTTGTCGCATGCCCGCAAGGAACGGACCGAAGTCGATGGGCTTCGTCCAGTAGCGGGCAGCGCCTGCGGCGAGTGCCGCGGCCACTTGGTCGCCTGTGGCGCTGGCAGAGAGTGCCGCCACGCGAATGTGGCGAGTCGATGGTTGCTCGCGCAGGCGCTTGAGCACCTGCAGGCCGTGAAGATCCGGGAGGTGCATGTCGAGCAGGACGAGGTCGGGCTGCTCCGTGTGCGCCAGAGACAGCCCCGAGGCTCCGTCTTCCGCCACCGTCACGCGCACGGCGGGCCAGCAGCGCAGCAGCTCGGTCACGAGCAGTGCGTTGACCGGGTCGTCTTCGATGTAGAGCACATGCCCCGTCGGATGGGTGTTCGACGGGGGCGAACTGACGGCCGGGCTCTGGACCGAGTGAACACCCAACGCCAGCATGTCGTCGATCAATGCGCGCAACCGCTCCCCGGCAGTCAGCACCAGACGGAGTTGTTCGCGCTCCTGCTCGGAGAGGCGTTCAAGCGCGGAGGCCTGGACCAGGCGGGTCATCCCCAGGACAGCGTTGAGCGGAGTCCGCAGCTCATGGCTCATGCGCGACATGAAGTCCGTCTTCGCGCGGTGCGCGGCCTCCGCGGCGACGTAGGCCTCGCGAGCGCGCTCGAGTGCCCGTTGTTCAGCCGCGTCCCGGATGACGGCCGTCATGAGGACACCGGCGCCTTCTCCCGCGCGCGAGATGGAAGCCTGGATGGCGAACTCGGTGCCGTCCGAGCGCAAGCCCGTGAGCATCTGCGTGGCACCCATGGCACGCGCGCTTGCGCCGGTGGCCGCGAACTGGCCGACCATCTGCGCATGCAGCGCCCGCGCTTCGGTCGGTATCAGGCAGGCCAACGGCTGTCCCAGCATGCTGGCGGGCTCGTAGCCGAACATGCTTCCCGCGGCGCGATTGAAAAGCCGGATCCGCTGCTGCACATCGATGGTGATCACGGCATCCAGGACGTTGTCGAGGATGCCCGCAACGAGCCGGTCGATCGGCTCGGCCTCCGGATAGGCGGCCTGCGGCGATGGGGGATCTGTTGCCACGGTTCGGGTCAGCGCACTCGACATCAGCCTACGGCTGCGCACCCGGTGTGGCGTTTGACCGGCGTCAAAGCCTGGTTGCTGCCATTCCCTCCGGCCGCTTCGTTGATGCAGGTCAACGCTGCGCGCTGCGGCACGCCTAGGCTGCGTTCTCATGAAAAGCGACTCGCCTCGGCGCATCCTCATCCTCCAAGGCCACCCGGACGGCAAGGAGCAGCACTTCTGCCACGCGCTGGCCTCGGCCTATGCCGCAGGTGCGCAAGCGGCCGGGCACGAGGTGAAGACCATCACCATCGCCGAGATCGACTTCCCCCTGCTGCGCAGCAAGCAGGACTGGGACAGCGGCGCGCTGCCGCCCGCACTGCTGCCGGCGCAGGAGGCGATCGCGTGGGCGCAGCACATCGTGCTCGTGTTCCCCTTGTGGCTGGGCGGCATGCCGGCGCTGGTGAAGGGGTTCCTCGAACAGGTGGCACGGCCGGGCTTCGCGCTGGAAAAAGTGGCGGGGCATCCGATGGCGAAGAAGCTTCTCACCGGGCGCTCGGCGCGCATCGTGGTCACGATGGGCATGCCGGCCCTGGTGTACCGCTGGTACTTCCGCGCGCACAGCCTCAAGGCGCTGGAGCGCAACATCCTCGGCTTCGTCGGCATCGCGCCGATCCACGAAACGCTGGTCGGCCTGGTCGAGGGGCTGGACGATGCCGCACGAAGTGAATGGCTCGACAAGTTGCGAGCGCTCGGCCGGCGCGGCGCATGAGGAGGGCGGCATGAAACTCACGTTTCTCGGCGGCACCGGCACCGTCACCGGCTCGAAGTACCTGCTGGAGCACGGCGGTCGCCACCTGATGATCGACTGCGGCCTGTTCCAGGGCCTCAAGCAGCTGCGGCTGCGCAACTGGGAGCCACTGCCGATCGCGCCCCGCGAGATCGACGCCATCGTGCTCACGCACGCCCACCTGGACCACAGCGGCTACATCCCCCGGCTCGACCACGCGGGCTTCAACGGCCACGTGCATTGCTCCGCGGCGACGCGCGACCTCTGCGGCCTGCTGCTGCCCGACTCGGGCCGCCTGCTGGAGGAAGAGGCCGAGTACGCGAACCGCCACGGTTTCTCCAGGCACCGGCCCGCCTTGCCGCTCTACACCGAGGACAACGCGCGTGCCGCGATGGCCGCGTTTCGAGACGTCGGCTTCGGGGCGCCGTTCGAGCCGATCCCCGGGGTGTCGGTCACGCTGCGGCGCGCCGGCCACCTGCTGGGCGCGGCCAGCGTGCACGTGGCCTGGAAGGGTGGGTCGATCCTGTTCTCGGGCGACCTCGGCCGCCAGGAGGACCTGCTGATGGCCCCGCCGGCCCCGCCCGTCGCGTGCGACTGGCTGGTGGTCGAATCCACCTACGGCGACCGTGCGCACTCGGCCACGGATGCGCTGGGCGCGCTGGCCGACATCGTGAGCCGCACCGCGGCACGTGGCGGGATCGTCGTGATCCCGGCCTTTGCCGTCGGGCGAGCCCAGGCGCTGATGTACGGGCTGCACCTGCTGCGCCAGCAGCACCGCATCCCCGACATCCCGGTGTTTCTCAACAGCCCGATGGCGGCCGACGCGACGCGCTTCTATCGCCAGCACCGGGCCGAGCACCGGCTCGACGAGGCGCAGTGCGAGGCGATGTACCACGCCGCGCGCATCGTCAACACGGTCGAGGAGTCCAAGCGCCTCAACGACCTTCGCGTGCCTTCCATCATCATCTCGGCGAGCGGCATGGCGTCCGGTGGGCGTGTGCTGCACCACCTCAAGGCCTTCGCGCCGGACGGGCGCAACAGCATCGTCTTCGCCGGCTTCCAGGCCGCCGGCACGCGCGGGGCGGCCATGGTGGCGGCCGCCGAGTCGGTGAAGATCCACGGCCAGCACATCCCGGTGCGGGCCGAGGTGGCATGCCTCGACTCCCTGTCCGCGCATGCCGACCGTGACGAGCTCCTGCGCTGGGCCGGTGCGCTGCCGGCACGGCCGCGGCATGTGTTCGTCACCCACGGCGAGCCTGTGCCGGCCGACACCCTGCGCCAAGCGCTGGAGGAACGGCACGGCTTCACTTGCTCGGTGCCGGAGTACCGCGACGTCGTCGACCTCGATCGGCGTTGAACGCAGCTCAGAGCGAGAGGTAGCCGCCGTCGACCGGGAAGTACGCGCCGGTGCAGAACGAGGCACGGCTGGAGTTGAGCCACAGCACCAGTTCCGCCACTTCGCTTGCGTCGCCGATCCGGCCGATCGGGTGCCTGGACACCAGCAGCGCTTGCGTCGCCGGGTCCTCCTCCAGCCCCGCGATCATGGGCGTGTGGATGAAGGCGGGGCCGACGGCGTTGATGCGCACGCCGCGGGGCGAGTACTCCAGCGCCGCCGTCTTCGTGAGGCCGACCACGCCGTGCTTGGCAGCGGTATAGGCCGGCGCATTGGCGAAGCCCACGCTGCCCAGGATGGAGGCCACGTTGACGATGCTGCCACCGGTCTTCAGCAGCTCGGGCAGCTCGTACTTCATGCAGTGGAAGACACCGGAGAGGTTGACGCCGATGACGCGTTGCCACGCGTCCAGCGGGTAGTCGGCGGTGGGCGCGAGATCGCCGCCGATGCCGGCGTTGTTGCAGGCCACGTCGAGTCGACCGAAGACCTCGACGCAGCGCGCCACCAGCCGCTCGCAGTCGGAGGCGACGCTGACGTCCGCGGGCACGAAGACCGCGTTCGTGTCCGACATGGCGCGCAGCAGCTCCACCGTCTCTTCGCCGCCGGCGACGTTGACGTCAGACACCACCACCTTGGCGCGTTCGCGCCCATATGCGAGTGCGATGGCACGGCCGATGCCCGATGCCGCGCCCGTCACGAGACAGACCTTGTCCTTGAGTAGCATGGTGATCCCCTCTGGAGTGCTGCGATGCCCGATGGTCGGCGCAGGCCGCAAGGCGCGGTTTGATGCTGCGCAAACAAGGGCACGCCAGCCCGCGCGATCAGACCTTACGAGCCTGCACCCGCGCGCCTTCGCGGACCGTGGGCGGCGGGTAGACCACCACCACGGCGCCGGGCGCGAGGCCCTTGCGCACCCAGGCATGGCTGGCATTGCGCGCGCCGATCTCCACCGGCACCAGGCGCGCGCGGCCGCCGTCGATGCGGAACACGCCGAACGCCGCTCGGCCGTCGGCATCGGTCAGCGGAAACACCGCGCTTGCCGGCACCTGCACCGCCTGCGACAGCGCGAGCATCACCACCCGCACCCCCACGCGATAGCCGTCGCCCAGGGCCGACCACTCGCCCGCGGGGCTCGTGATGTCGATCACCACCTTCACCCGCTGCTCCTCGACGCCGAGTGCCGAGATCTTGGTGAAGGCGGAAGGCTCGATGCGGCGCACCTGCGCGTAGAGGGTGCCGTCGCCGCCCCAGCGTTCGATCAGCACGGGCGACCCCGGCCGCACCTTCAGGGCGTCAGTCGTCAGCAGCTCCGAGACGATCTCGAGCGCCGCGGTGTCGCCCAGCTCCATCAGCGGCGCCCCGAGGGGAACCGCACTCTCGCTGACCTGCGCCAGCCGGAGCACGCGGCCGCCTGCCGGTGCGCGGACGCTGAAGACACGCCGGCCCGATGTCGTGCCCCGCATCGCCATCAAGGCCGCGCGCGCCTGCGCCACCTCATGCTCGGCCACGACGCGGGCCTGCTGCGAAGCATCGAGCTCCTTCTGCGCGGCCTCGACGGCG
This sequence comes from Piscinibacter sp. HJYY11, assembly GCF_016735515.1. Classification (NCBI taxonomy): domain Bacteria; kingdom Pseudomonadati; phylum Pseudomonadota; class Betaproteobacteria; order Burkholderiales; family Sphaerotilaceae; genus Piscinibacter; species Piscinibacter sp. HJYY11. Next base: position 574,945 of record NZ_JAERQZ010000001.1, read on the forward strand.
AGGCGGGTGGCCTCCAGCTTGTTGAGCGAGACGAAGCCCTGCGCGGCCAGTTGCTCCGAGCGCGTGGCCTCGTTGTTCGCCTGCTGCAGGCCGATGCGTGCGCCGTCGGCCTGTGTCTTCGTGCGCTCGCGCTGCGCCTCGGCGGCGGCCAGGCGGGCCTGCAGCTCCTTGAGCGTTCGCTCGTCGAGCATGGGGGCGAGCACCGGCGTGAGCTCGGCGACCACCGCGCCGGCCTCGACACGGTCGCCCTCGCGCAGCGTCACACGGCTGAGCTGCCCCGCGAGCGGCGCCGAGACGACGTAGCGGTCGCGCAGGCGTGTCTTGCCGTCCTCGTCGATGGTGGTCTGGAACGGCGCCTGCACGACCGTCGCCACTTCGACTTCGACAGGCCTCGGTGCAAAGGCCCAGACCAGCAGGCCGACGGCCGCCAGGGCCACGCCTGCCATCGTCACCACGGTAGAACGCTTCATCGATCAATCCCTCGTCTTCAAGGCCGACACCATGTCGAGCCGGTCGATGCGCCGACGCACCACGAGCGCACTGGCCACGCCCGCGGCCACCACGCAGAGCGCGGCCCACGCATAGGTGCGCGCACGGATCACCACCGGGAACAGGAACTGGTCGGACTTGAGCAGCTCCGTCACCGTGTGCGTCAAGCCCCAGCCGAGCAGCATGCCCAGCGGCAGCGCCAGCGCGATCACGAGCGCGAGTTCACCCAGCAGCAGGCCCGAGACCTCGCCGCGGGTGAAGCCCAGCACGCGCAGGCTGGCCAGTTCCCAGGCGCGCTCGGCCAGTGCGATGCGCGCGTTGTTGTAGACCACGCCGACCGCGATCACGCTCGCGAAGGCGGTGAGGATGGTGCTCATGATGCGCACGTTGCGTGCGCTGATCTCCTGCATGTTGCGCAGCATCGTGGTCTTGCTCCACGCCCCTGCGATGCGGGGCAGCGCCTTGCTGGCCTCCAGCGCCTGCGGCTCGGTGCCGCGTTCGAGCGCGAGCACGAAGCCGGTGGACAGGTCGCCTTCGCCGAGGGCGCGGTTGAGGGCCGTGCGGTCCATGTAGGCGTTGAGGCCCATCATGTCGCGCACCGTCGCCCCGACCACGAGCTCGAGCGTGCGCTCGCGGCCTTCGAGGATCTTCACCCGCACCGGGTCGCCCACGCGCACGCCCAGCTTGTCGGCCAGGCGGTCGGTCAGCACCAGGCCGCGCCCGTCCAGGGCCAGCTCCTTGCCCGCCACGTCGATCAGGCGGTAGAGCTCGGGCCGTGCGGCGTAACCACGGATCAGGCTGCGCTCCTCGCGGTGCCCGCTGACGATGCTCACCGGCACGAAGCGCGAGGTCTCGACCGCCTTCACGCCCGGCAGCCGCGCGATCTCGAGCCGCACGGCGTCATCGACCGCCTCGGGCGTCCACACCGTGATGTCGCCGCGCAGGCTGAGCGTGAACTGCGTGTCCACGATCACCTCGATCGCGTCGCGGAAGAAGTTGCCCATCACGACGATCGCCACCGCGGCGGCCACGCCGCCCACCGAGAGCGCGCTGCGCAAGGGCCGCCGCTCGACGTTCCTCACGATCATGCGCAGCGCCGGCGCCATGCGGTGCACGCCGATCCGTTCGAGCAGCGTGGGGCGGTAGCTGCCGGGCGCCGGCGGGCGCATGGCCTCGGCCGGCGCGAGGCGCACGGTCGCGAGGATGGCGTTGAAGGTGCCCGCCACCGCGGTGGCCACCGCCACGCCGAAGCTCACCACCAGCAGCCACGGGGCGATGCGGTGCTCGAAGCTCGGGAAGTGGAAGAACTCGGCGTACAGGCCGGTGAACATCGTGCCCAGCCGGTCGCCGAGCAGCACGCCCAGCACCAGGCCCAGCAGCACCACCAGCAGCACGAGCTTGAGGTAGTGCAGCCCGATGCTGCGGTTGGGATAGCCCAGCGCCTTCAGCGCGGCGATCTGCTCGCGTTGCGTCGACACCAGCCGCGACACCACCACGTTCAGCAGGAAGGCCGCCACCGCGAGGAAGATCGCCGGCAGCACCGTGCCGAGCACGCGCTGCTCCTTGATCTCGTTGTCGAGCATGGCGTGCGAGGTCTGCCGGTCGCGCCCGTTGGCCTCGCGCCCGCCGTAGGGCGAGAGCAGGCGCGAGAGCGCGTCCACCACCCGCTGCTCCGAGGCGCCGGGTGCGAGCTTGATCGCCACGCGGTTGAAGGCACCGTGCATGTCGTAGGCGGCGGCCAGCACGTCGTGGTCGAGCCAGAACACGCCGAAGCCGCGGGTGTCGGGCATGCCCCAGAGGCCGGCAAAGATGAATTCCGGCGACAAGGCCGTGCCCACGACGACGAGCACGCGCCGCCGGCCGTTGATCTGCGCATCGAGCCGCGATCCCGGCACGAGGCCGCGCGCCTGGGCAAACCCTTCGGACACCAGCACCTCGATGCCGCCGCTGGCGCTGCCCGACTCGTTGCGCTCCGGCATTCGGCCGCGGCTCACTGACACGCGGTTCATGCGCGCCGCGTCGCCCACCTTCAGGCCGATCAGCTGGCCGATCACCGGGTCGGTCTGGCCGGCGATCTCGACCCGCACGATCTGCTCCAGAGTCGTCTGCACGTCGGCGACGCCGGGTACCTCGCGCAAGGTTTCGGCGAGCGCCGCCGGTGCGCGCTTCACCGACGCGAACACGTCGGCAAAACGGCCCTGGGTGTAGAACCGGTCGCGAGCGAGCGAGAGCGAGTCCACGGCCGACAGGCTGGTGATGAAGCCGCCGATGCCGCTGGCCACCACGAGGGCGATGGTCAGCGCCTGGCTCCACATGAGGCGCAGGTCGCGCAGCAGCTTGCGGTCGAGCGAGCGCATCACCACGACAGCTCCGACGGCAGGCACTTGCGTGCATTGGTCTCGACCTTGAGCACGCGCCCGTCGCCCAGGTACACCACCCGATCGGCCATGCCCGCGATGGCGGCGTTGTGCGTGATCACGACGGTGGTGGTGCCCAGCTCCGCGTTGACGCGCGCGATGACCTCCAGCACCAGCTTGCCGGTCTGGTAGTCGAGCGCGCCGGTTGGCTCGTCGCACAGCAGCACCTGCGGCTGCTTGGCGATGGCGCGGGCGATCGCCACGCGCTGCTGCTCGCCGCCGGAGAGTTGCGCCGGGAAGTGGTCGCGCCGCGGCGTGAGGCCCACCCGCTCGATGGCATCGTCGACCGGCATCGGGTGGGGCACGATCTCGGTCACCAGCGCCACGTTCTCCCGCACCGTGAGGCTCGGGATCAGGTTGTAGAACTGAAACACGAAGCCCACGTGTTCGCGGCGATAGGTGGTCAGGGTGCCGTCATCGGCACGGCTCAGGTCCTGCTCGCCGAACCAGACCTCGCCCGCGCTCGGCACGTCGAGCCCACCCAGGATGTTGAGCAGCGTCGACTTGCCGCTGCCGGAGGGGCCGAGCAAGACGATGAATTCGCCGCGGCCGATTTCCAGGTCGACGCCGCGCAGCGCGTCGACGCGCACGTCGCCACTGCCGTACCACTTCGACAGCCCTTGCGTCCGGAACACCGGCTGCAGGGCGGGGGCGCGGTCCATCAGCCGTCGATCGGTGCGCCGCCGGCGAAGCGGCAGGCCCACTCGTCGAAGAGTTCCTGTCCTGTCGCGGCCAGCGAGCGCTGCCAGGCCATGCACGCGTCGAGCTGCAGTTGTTGCAGGCGCAGTGCGTTCTGCGCGAACAGGGTCGACAGGGTGAACAGCGGCTCGAAGCTGACGGCCGGCGAGAGAAGGGCGTCGGGGGTGGCAGATGCCTTGGGCATGGTGGGTCTCCTGCAAAACTGACCTTCCCAGCCTAGGCCTCGCAACGGGGAAGCCCTTGACGTGGCGCAAGCCCTCGCCCGATACCGCGTGCCAGCCTCGCGGCATGAGCACGCTGCCAACACACCCTCCACGCGAATCGGGCCTGAGCGAGGCCGAAGCGGCGCTTCGCCTGCAGCGCGACGGCGCCAACCGATTGCCGTCTCCCGACCACCGGAGCGCCGCCGCCACGCTCGTCTCGGCGGCGCTGCAGCCGATGGTGATGCTATTGCTGGCCTGCACGCTGCTCTACGCGCTGCTCGGCGAGCTGATGGACGGCGCGGCCTTGGGCGTGTCCATCGCCGTGGTGCTCGCCATCTCGGTCTACCAGGAGCTGCGGACGCAGCGCGTGCTGGAGGCCCTGCGCGACCTGGCCAGCCCGCGCAGCACGGTGATCCGTGATGGCGTGGTGCGCCGCATCTCCAGCCAGGAGCTGGTGGTGGGTGACCGGCTGCTGGTGGAAGAGGGCGACCGCCTGGCCTGCGACGCCGCGCTCGTGCAGGCGCATGCGCTGCGGGTCGACGAGTCGCTGCTGACCGGTGAATCGATGCCGGTCGACAAGCAGCCCGAGTCGCCCGGTGCCGAAGGCCAGCTGCATGCCGGCACGCTGGTGGTGCAGGGCGACGGTGTGGCTCTGGTCACTGCCACTGGGACGCGCACCACGCTCGGCCAGATTGGCGGCTCGATGGCGGCGCTGCCGGCGCGCGAGAGCCGGCTGCACCTCGACCTGAAGCGGCTCGTGCGCGGCGTGGCCTACCTGGCCTTGCTCGTCTGCCTGGTCGCGACGACGGTGTTCGCCTGGCGCGAAGGCTCGTGGACGGCCGGTCTGCTGGTGGGCCTGACGCTTGCGATGGCCACGGTGCCCGAAGAGTTCGCGGTGGTCTGGACGGTGATGCTCGCCATCGGCGCGTGGCGCCTCGCGCGGCTCAAGGTGCTCACGCGCCAGCCCCAGGCGATCGAGGCCCTGGGCAGCACCACGGTGCTGTGCGTTGACAAGACCGGCACGCTCACCTGCAACCAGATGGAAGTCGTCGGCCTGCAGACCGCCGATGGCGCGGCGGCGGAGCGTCGGCCGTCCGATGCGCCCGATCCGCGTTGGCAGGCCTTGATCGAGACCGCGGCGCTGGCCAGCGTGCGCGAAAGCCTGGAGCCGATGGACCAGGCGATCTTCCGCCTGTCGTCAGCCGACGGGACCGAGAGCAGGCTGAGCCTCGTCGCCCGCGACGGCGTGGCGCCGGGGCATCCGTTCGTGCGCCAGGTGTGGCGGCACGAAGCCACGCGCGAACAGTGGGCGGCACTCAAGGGGGCGCCCGAAGCGATCTTCTCGTTGTGTGCCCAGGTGCCCGAGGCCGTGCAGGCGCAGGCCGAGCGCTGGGCCAGCTCGGGCATGCGCGTCATCGCGGTGGCCCGCGCCGCGGGCTCGGAGCCGAGCTGCGAACTGCAGGGCCTGCTGGCGTTCGAAGACCCGTTGCGCGCCGATGTGCCCGCCGCCCTGACGGCCTGCCACGCCGCGGGCGTGCGGGTGGTGATGATCACGGGCGATGCCCCGGCCACGGCGCTGTCGATCGCGCGACAGGCGGGCCTCGTGCGCGACGGCGCGCCAATGCAGGTGCTGACCGGAGCGCAGATCGACGCGATGAACGAAGCGCAGTTCGAAGGCGTGGTGATGCACGTCGCCGTGTTCGCCCGCATCGCACCAGCGCAGAAACTGCGCATCGTGCAGGCCCTGCAGCGGCGCGGAGAGGTGGTGGCGATGACCGGCGACGGCGTCAACGACGGGCCGGCGCTGCGGGCCGCCGACATCGGCGTCGCCATGGGCGCACGGGGCACCGACGTGGCGCGCGAGGCCGCGTCGCTGGTGCTGCTCGACGACCGTTTCGCCTCGCTGGTCGATGCGCTGAGCGCGGGCCGGCGCATCTTCGACAACCTGCAGAAGGCCATCGGCTACCTTTTCGCCGTGCACGTGCCCATCGTCGGCCTGTCGCTGTTGCCGGTGCTCGGCGGCCCGGTGCTGCTGCTGCCGCTGCACGTGGTGCTGTTCGAGCTGATCATCGACCCGGCGTGTTCGCTGGTGTTCGAGGCCGAGCCCGCATCGCCCGAGGCGATGACGCGGCCGCCGCGGCCGTCCAGTGCCCGGCTCTTCGCGCCGCGCCGGGTCGCGCGGGCCTTGGGCGTGGGCCTGGTGGCGCTGGCGTTCGTCGCCGGCGTGCAGTGGATGGCGCGTGCCGCGGGGGCGACCGACGAGGAGCTGCGCCTGGCCGGCATCGCGTGCGTGGTGGTCGGCAATCTTGCGATGCTCCAGTGGTTCCGCGGTCGGGGCGCCGTGGGCCGGCCCAACCGGATGCTCCAGGTGCTGGTGCTCGCGGTCTGCGCCGCCGGGGCCTTGATCACGCTGGTGCCGGCCGTCTCGCTCGCGCTGGGCCTGCCCACGCTCCAGGCCGGCGACGTGCTGATCGTGCTCGCGGCTCCGGCCCTGTGGGCTGCATGGCAACTGTGGCGGGGTCAGCTGCCGGATGGCGGGAAGCGCCGGTACCACGCGCCGTAGACCCAGCAGGCGGCGCAGAAGTCCAGCGCCCATTCCATGAATGAAAAGACGATCAGCAGCGTGCAGGGCACTTTCCAGAGCGGGCTGCCTGCAAGGAAGAGCAGCAAGGACACCGAACTGGCCACGAAGAGAATCTTGTTGGCGAACATCTTCGGCCCGGCGTCGGTTTTCTTGCCGGCGTGGCCCGTGGCGACGAAGACTTTCTGCCAGAGCAGGTGCGATGGGCATCGCATGTGGCCGGCGAAGCCGCGGACGGCGCCCTGAAGCACCAGCAGCACCATCACCCACGGTGACAGCAGCAGCGCGAGCAGGCACACCGTGAAGGTGATGAAGGCCTCCCAGCGCACGACGTTGGACCACACCTGGGGCAGATCGAATCTCAGCATGATGGCTCTCTCTCTCAACGTTGATGGACATAGTGGCCTGGGCCCCGATCATCCGCAGGCAGACCCGGCAGACCCATGCGTGGCGCCGCGCCGCGCCGGCCCGAGTGTTTGGCAAGCCACGACGACCACGCCTCCCACCACGACCCTGCCGTCAGCGGCGTGGCCTGCAGCCACTCGTCGGGCGTCAGCAGCGGGTCGTCGGCATGCCGGGTGTGCACCCGGTAGCTCGACGGCACCGGGTTGCCAGGTGGGTTGACGATGCCCACGTTGTGGCCGCCGGCGGTCAGCACGAAGGTCTGCTCGGCATCGCACAGGGCGTGGAGCTTGTAGACCGAGCGCCACGGTGCCACGTGGTCCTGCACCGTGCCGACGTTGAAGACCGGCACGCGGATGTCCGACAGGTGCACCGGCGAGCCCTGCACGCGCCACTCGCCGCGCGCGAGCGCATTGCGCAGGAAGAAGCTCTGCAGGTATTCCATGTGCATGCGGTAGGGCAGGCGGGTGCCGTCGGCGTTCCAGGCCATCAGGTCGGTCAGCGTCTCGCGCTCGCCGAGCAGGTGGCTGCGCAGCCGGTGCGACCACACCAGGTCGTTGGAACGCAGCAGCTGGAAGGTGGCCCGCATCTGCCGCTTGTCGAGGTAGCCGTGGCGGGACATCAGGCGCTCCAGGTAGGCGACCTGCGCTTCGTCGACAAAGAGCGCGAGCTCGCCCGGCTCGGTGAAATCGGTCTGCGCGGCGAGCAGGGTCAGCGTCTTCAGCGAAGCCCGGCGTTGGCGGCCCAGCCAGGCCGCGACGGTCGAAAGCAGCGTGCCGCCGAGGCAGTAGCCGGCCGCATGCACCGGCTTGCCCGGCACGATGCGCGCGATGGTGTCGAGCGCCTCCAGCACGCCCAGATGGGCGTAGTCGTCCATCCCGAGCTCGCGGTCGCCGCTGTCGGGGTTCTTCCACGAGATGGCGAAGACGGTGAACCCCTTCGACACCAGGTAGCGCACCAGCGAATTCGACGGTGACAGGTCGAGCACGTAGTACTTCATGATCCACGCGGGCACCAGCAGCACCGGCTCGGGATGCACGCTCGGGGTGCTGGGCTCGTACTGGATGAGCTCCATCAGCCGGTTGCGGTGGACGACGCGGCCCGGTGTGACGGCCACGTGCACACCCGGCGTGAAGTTCTCGGCGCCGAGGGGCGGCAGGTCGGCGATGTCGCGCTGCAGGTCGTCCAGTGCGTGCAGGGCGCCTCGCCACAGGTTGTGGCCGCCTTGCTCGACGGTGCGCTGGCGCACCACCGGGTTGGTGGAGATGAAGTTCGAGGGCGCCACCATGTCGAGCCACTGGCGTGCGGCAAAGCTCACCATGTCCTCGTGGTGGCGGCTGATGCCCGGCACGCCGGTCGTGGCCCGGTGCCACCAGCGCTGCCACAGCTGGAACACCTGCGCCATCGCGTGGTACGGCGGCGCCTGCCAGGCCGGGTCGGCGAAGCGCTTGTCCTGCGGGAGCGGCTCCACCACGCTCTGGCCGCTGCAGACGCGCCAGGTGTCTGCGGCGAGCCTTCCGCTCTCGGTGGCCAGCTCGAGCTGCTTGGCCGGCGAGGCAGCGAGGTTCATCCACCAGTCGAGGTACGCACCGAGCGCGGTGGTGGGCGCCACCGTGGTGGGAAAAGCCCCCGGGGCCGACCAGGCGGCATCGAGGCCTGGAGATGGCGTGGCGGTGTGCACGGGTCGTGCATCGGCCTCGCGCAACCACGGGCTGCCGCGCCGCTCTCGCAGCCCGCGGAGTGGCGCCGAATCGGTCTTCATACCGAGGCCGAGACTGGTTGGAGCGGCAGCACGAGCCGCAGGGTGCCGGGGTCGGACCAGGTGCGATCGGCGACAAAGCCGCGTTCGAGGGCGAGGTCGCGCATGGCGCTGTTGTCGCGCAGCACGATGGCCACCAGCCGTTGTGTGCCGCGCGCGGTGAGGTGGGCCACCAGCTTGTCGAGCAGCAGGGTGCCGAGCCCTTGCCCCTTGAGATCGGATCGCACGATCACGCCCAGCTCGGCGTCCACGTTGTCGGGGTCGCAGGCCGCCCGCGCGACGCCCAGGATCTCGGGCCGCACGCCATCCGGCTCGAAGGCGATGAACGCCATCTCGCGGTCGTAGTCGATCTGCGTCAGCCGCGCCAGCTCGCTCGGCGACAGTTCGCGCCGCGCGCTGAAGAAGCGCAGGCGCAGGTCTTCCGGGGTGAGGCGGGCGACGAATTCGCTGTGGAGTTCGGCGTCCTCCGGCTTGATCGGGCGCAGCTGGATCGGGTGGCCGCGCCACGAGACGGCTTGTGCCAGGCCGTCCGGATACGGCGCGATGGCGAAGCGACTGGCGCCGGCCACCGGCGTCGGGCTCAGGCGCACGCGCGCATCGAGCGCGATGGCGCCGCTGGCATCGGCCCAGATCGGATTGATGTCGAGCTCGGCGATCTCCGGCAGGTCGGCGAGCATGCGCGAAACGGCAATCAGCACGTCGCACACTGCGTCGAGATCGGCCGGCGGGCGGTCGCGGTAGCTCGCCAGCAGGCGCGACACGCGGGTGCGCGAGATCAGGTCCCGGGCCAGCACGCGGTTGAGCGGGGGCAGCGCGAGCGCACGGTCGGCCACGACCTCGACCGCGGTGCCGCCGTGGCCGAACAGGATCACCGGTCCGAACACGGGGTCAACGCTCGCGCCGACGATGAGCTCTTGTGCCTGGGGCCGCGCCACCATCGGTTGCACGGTGAAGCCTTCGATGCGCGCTCGAGGCTGGCGCGCGCGGAGGGTGTCGAGCATGCGCTGCGCGGCATCGCGCAGCTCGTCGGCATCGTGCAGACCGAGTCGCACACCGCCGGCGTCGGACTTGTGGCTGATGTCGGGCGACAGAATCTTCAAGGCCACCGGGTAACCCAGGCGGGAGGCTGCATCCACCGCGGCCTGGGCCTCCGGCGCGACTGCGACCGTCTCGACGGTGGCGATCCCGTAGGCGCTCAACAGCGCCTTGGCCGACGCTTCGTCCAGCAGCAGCTGTGACGACCCGATCGCCTGCGAGACGATCGCCCGGGCCCGCGCCAGCGCCGGCTCGCCCGGCTTGCCGGCCGCGGGCGCTTCGAGCAGCAAGGCCTGGTTCTGCCAGTAGGTGGCGAGCATCGCGAAGGCGTTCACCGCCTGCTCTGGAGTGGCGTAGTCGGCGATGCCGGCCTCTTCGAACAAACGGCGTGCGGGCCGCACGGCATCGTCGCCGAGCCAGCACGACAGCAGCCGGCCGCTCGCACCCTTGGCGATCGGCAGGCAGGCCTGCGCGATGTCGTCGCTGCGCACGATGGCCGTGGGCGCGTGGATGAAGAGGATGGCGCCGGTGTCGCGCTGTGCCAGCAGGGCATTCAGCGTGTCGACGTAGCGCTGCGCGGGGGCGTCTCCGATGATGTCCACCGGGTTGCGGCGCGACCAGGTGGCGGGCAGGGCCTGGTCGAGTGTCGCCAGCACCGCCGGGCTGAGTTCGACCAGCGGCACGCCGGCGGCTTCGGCCGCATCGGCGGCCATCACGCCGGCGCCGCCGCCGTTGGTCATGATGGTCAGCGCAGTGTCGCGGTTGCGGCCGAAGCGGGTGAGGGTTTCGGCGGCGACGAAGAGGTCTGCCAGGTTGAAGACGCGCAGCATGCCGGCACGGCGGATGGCGGCGTCGTAGACGAGGTCGGAGCCGGCGAGGGCGCCGGTGTGCGAGGCCGCCGCGGCCGCGCCCTTGGCGCCACGGCCCGCCTTGACGACGACGACCGGCTTGTTGCGCGCAGCCGCGCGGGCGGCCGACATGAACTTGCGCGGCGATTCGATCGACTCGATGTACAGCAGGATCGAGCGCGTGTGCGGGTCGCTGGCCAGGTGGTCGAGCAGGTCGCCGAAGTCGACGTCGGCGTGCTCGCCGAGCGAGATCATGTGCGAGAAGCCGATGCCGCGGGGCCGTGCCCAGTCGAGCACCGCCGTCACGAGCGCGCCCGATTGCGACACGAAGGCCAGGTCGCCAGCCCGTGCGTCGATGTGCGCGAAGCTCGCGTTGAGCCCGATGTGTGGCGACAGCAGGCCGAGGCAATTGGGCCCCAGCACGCGCAGCAGGTACGGCTTGGCCTTGGACAACATGGCCGCGCGCGTCTCGCCGTCGATGCCTGCGGTCATCACGATCGCGGCACGCGTACCGAGCCGGCCGAGCGCCTCGATCAGACCGGGCACGGTGCGCGCTGGCGTGCAGATGACCGCGAGGTCGGGTGCGGCGGGCAGGTCTCCGACCGAGTCGAACACGGGCGCATTGCCCAGCGTGCGGTGCTTCAGGTTCACCGGCCACACGGGGCCGGCGAACGCGCCGCTGCGCAGGTTGCGCCACACCGTCGCGCCCACGCTGCCCGGCCGCTCCGAGGCGCCGATGACGGCAACGGACTTCGGCGTGAGGAGCAGGTCGAGGTGGCGGATGCTCATCAGTGCGACATCAGGACCGGCACGGTCATCGTGGCCAGGATGCCGCGCGTGGCGCCGCCCATCAGGCGCTCCGTCCAGCGGGTGTGGCCGTAGCCGCCCATCACCAGCAGGTCGGTGTCGAGGTCGGCCGAGCGGGAGAGGATGGCGTCGGCGATGGGGGTGGACGCCACCTCGCTGCGCACGTCGGCCGAGACGCCGTGCCGCAGCAGCCATTCGCGCACCTCTTCCAGCTCGGCATTCGGTGTGGCGTCGGCCAGCAGAGGGTTGGCCGGGATTCGAGATTTTTTCGCCAAAAAATGAGCTAAACCGTTGAGGGAGTTGACAAAATCGACCTCAAATCTATTCCCGTAGATTGGCTTGAATGACACTTTCCATCGCGGGTTAGCAGGGATGAATCAGGAGTCTCGCTAGGACTACGTTCTGAACGTCTGCCGGATACTCAGAAAAATCTCCTAAAAAACGTGGCCACTCGTCGCGGCCATAAGAGGACACGACGCAAATGCGAGCTGGTCAGTCATACTCGGATCCCATGCCGACTTGAGCAAGCCACCCACATGAGTCGCAACTCCTCTGCGGATCTGGAGTCTTGGAGAGCGCCTCCGGTGTACCGGCTCCTCTCCTCAGGTATGCCCCTCGTAGGAAACCACACCCATAAGGTTTGGCGTGGCTTGGCTCATCCGCAAGGCGGAGCAGAAACTGGCGTTCCGATGATCGTCAAGTGGCTACCCAAGCCGGTGGCCCTCGCTACCGAACTGGCCTGCGCTATGGCTGGGCAAGCGCTTCGACTACCGATTCCTCGTGCATCCCTAGTGCTTGCTGATGCGGATCAACTTCCTGGAATTCCACGACGCCTTGAGGGGCGCACCCTCGCTTGTTTCGGCAGTCACCTTCAGTTTCCCGATGACACCTTTGTTCGATTGATCGAAGGCGACGCAGCTGTCGAAGAATTGATCTGGCAGCGCCTCTGCGACAAGGCCGAAGGACCAGCTGGCGCTGCGTGGGACGAGCTTGTGGCAAACGATGACAGGCACCATGAAAACGTCGTCTTTGACGGGGATAAGTGGTGGCTCTTTGACCACGAGGAGGCACTCGAGCCTATTGCCCGTGTGATGAAGAGATTCGCCGCACAGGCGACGCGCCTTGAGCTGGCCGAGCATCAGGCGAAGGGCAATACGCTTGCGGCCCAAATGGCGATGAGGCGTCCAAACGATCATGGTATTGAAGGGGTCCCTGCAAGCTTGATGACTTTGCGGAAACGGCTTCAATGGATGGCGGATGCCATTCGGAATTGGCGCACGAATAGCGCGGAGGTTGACCAAACGTTCGCCGTCGCAGAAGTAGTATTGCGGTCCATCGATCTGCGCATGCCCGCGCTGGCATTGCATTTACATCGGCGCTTGTCCCGACCTGAAGGAGACACTTTGTGGAGCTCGTCGAAGTCGCCAACGCGCAATCGACCCCGTTCGCGACCCCGCCCTGCGTAGCCCGCTACGCACCGGTCTTCTGGGAGCCTCTCCCTGGTACTGGAGAGCGTGTGGTCGCGCTCGTGGCGCTGGAGCCTCACGAGGCCAGTATTCAATCGCTTACAGCGGCGACCTATCCTGTCCTTCGGTTGAATCGACTAAGAGCGATGCTTGGTCGTCAGAGGGCCAACGCCGCACAGGGTGTTCTTCGCGAAGTGGCGGACTTCATGTCCACTCGTCAGCGAGCGGGCCTTCCCATCTCAGAATTGCGCCCGCCATTCCATGGTTTTTCGGTCGGACCGACGTTTGTCGGGCGCGGCTTCTCTTTAGAACAGCTTCTTGATGCAGCAGTACGAAGCGTCACCGCTTTCGGAAGTGCTGACGAAATGATCGAGGAAGAGGAAGCGTCCGCCGCGCCGAGACACACGTTGCGTACATCCGGTTTTCTGGCGAGGCTGAAACGTCACCTGGCCGGGGACAACGAAGATTTACGCAAGCGATTCGAGCGGCGTTTGCAGCTGCCCGGTGACACGCCGGAAGTGACAGTCGACTACGCTCACGAGCGTTGGCTAGTTCAAATCACTAGTTTGCCTACGACGCAGCGTCAGGCTATGAACGCGCAGCGGGAGGCCCAGAGCAAGTTGTTTGAGTTGGAACTGGCCCGACGCGCAATGGACGGCAACCTTGTACTACCCGTTCTTCTTCTCAATGAGGATGGGTTGAACGACGCCGGTACTGACGAATCACGCGCTGAGGGAGCACGAATGCAAGAACGCCTCGTGCAGTTGTCCAAGAGCTTCGACACACAGTTGCTTCACGCTGCTTCTGCTGAACAAGGTGCACGATTGCTTTTCGACCTTGCCCCCCCTTCAGACAGGCGTTTCGCGGTTCTTTAGTGCCCAGCCCGACGCCATCCGTCTTAATCGACCGTGATCAAGATGGGTGGCACGAACGCGGCCTGGATGGCAGATTCGTCTGGAAGCGACTTCACGTGCCAGCGGAGGAGTCGGAGACCCGCAGCCGCGGTAGCTCGGTCCTTCTTCTGGTCCGTGTCTGCGCGGTCGGGGTTGTCGTGCGACTGGTCGTCTAGTTCGATGACGGCCAGGACGGAGGCGTCCTTGCCGCAGAGCACGAAGTCGTAGCTCAGGCGATTGATTCGGTTGTTCCACGCAAGGAAGTTGAAGCCCTTCTTTACGCCCAGCACACGTGACACCTGCACTTGTGCAAGCACCATGTGCTCGGGCAGCGCCTTGACCAATCGATGGTAGAGAACTTGTTCCGGCTGAGACAGCAGAATCGCTTGGCGTAAAACGGCCATTCTGCGGAAGCTCCGGCAGAGCTCGCCTTCCGACGCAGAAGGGTCAGAAAGACCAGTCCAACGAAAAGCAGTGCGACGACTAAGCCCAGCGTCTTCATGGTTAGGCCTTTTTGGTGAGGGAATGAGGCTTGAGGAGATCTTGATCATCTTGGGGCGCCATGCCGCGGCCACGTCGTCCTGTGGCTTTACGGCTCCTCCAGGATCGCATCGGGCTACGACGCAGGCTTGCGCCGGCTCGACTTCACAGCCGCCGCAGGTGCTGGGTTGAGACGCTGCAGCAGCGCCTGGACCGTTTCCGCTTCCGTGCGGTATTTGGTGGCCTCCTGCTGGCTGGCTTGCAGCTGGTCTCGCAGCTGTGCCACCTGGTGCTGAAGTGCCTCGTTGTCGATACCTCGGCGCTGGGTCGCCGCCTGTAACGCGTCGACCCTGGACTGCAACCGAGCCGTGATTTCGGCTTGTGCCAGTTCCTTCTGGCGCCCCTGTGCCTCCTGGGTCGCCATCTGGCCACGCAACGCCTCTGCTAGCTTGTCTGCCTTGGTACGCGCTTGGCGCTCCTGCTCGACTTCCAGCAAGGCCCGGCGTTCAGCAGCTGCAGCTCGTTGGTCAGCCTGGGCGACAGCATCGCGGACTTTGGCCAGTTCGGCGCTGAACCCATCCTGGAGGCGCTGCTGCTGCTCGCGGGCCTGGCCAAGCTGGGTTTGCACTTCCTGCAGCCTGGCCGCGGTACCCGCATGTGCGCGGCGCTCGGCCTCAAGGTCATTGCGCACCGCCTGGGTCGCAGCTTTGGCCGCGCCCAGCTGATTGAGCAGCTCTTCGCCCCGCAGTCGCGCTGCCTCGACGGCCGCATTGCCCTCCTGAAGCTCGCGCCGCGCCTGCTCAAGATCAGCGCGCGCCTCGATCCGCAACGCCTCCAACTCGCCCCGAGCTGACGCGGTGGCGTGACGCCAGATCCCGGCGATGGCCTCAGCGGCGGTGGCCTTGAGTTCCACCGGTAGGTCGGGGTGATCGATTTCGACCCGAGCTTTGCTGCGGAGCTCGTCCCAAAACCTGCCGAGCGCCTCGGCCGGTGTGCTCATCGTGCCCTTGCGGACGTACTGGTAGAGCTTGTTCGTCGTGGGTGTGATGCCGTAGCGGAAGAACAGCAGTGCGCAGACTTCGCGGTAGAGCGATTTCGTATCGCTGAAACGGGCCTTTAGCGTATCGACTTCGGCCAGGATCTCGTTTTCAGTGCTCATGCGTTGATAGTACGACGTAATACGTTGACTATCAAACGGCTGCGCCGCATCTCTGGACATAATCTTTCTAATGTCCATAATCTTGATGTCGCTGCTCAAAATCGCCGCTTGTGCCCGATCTCGTCACGCTCGACAGACTTCAAATCCCTGCCACCGTCTCGGGCGTCGGCGGCGCCAATCGAGCACGCGGTCGGAGCCAGATTGCCGCGCTTGACGATCGCTCGGCGGTTTTAAGCTGGCTCGCGCGCTTCACCGACTCACCGGCGACGCTGGCGAGCTACCGCAAGGAATCCGAGCGGCTGCTTCTGTGGTGTGTGCTCCAGCACCGCCGGGCGCTGTCTGACCTGACGCACGAAGATCTGCTTGTCTTCCAGCGCTTCCTCGCCGATCCCCAACCCGCCGAGCGCTGGGTGATGGCGCCGGGGGCTCGCCAGCCGCGCTCCTCACCGCTGTGGAGGCCATTCGCCGGGCCGCTGAGCCCGGCCTCGCAACGCCAAGCACTGTCGATCCTCAACGGCCTTTTCAACTGGCTGGTCGAAGCTGGCTATCTGACGGGCAATCCGCTCGCGCTCGGACGCCGCAAGGCAGCTCCGCGAGCTGCCCGCATGAGCCGTTTCCTGCCGCATGAGCATTGGCAGGAGGTCAAGACAACCATCCATGCGTTGCCGACCCTGTCGGAGCGCGACGCCGCGCGTGCGGCGCGCACGCGCTGGTTGTTCTCGTTGCTCTACCTTGGCGGGCTGCGTGTGACGGAAGCGTGCGTGACCACGATGCAGGGCTTCTTTTGCCGACGCAGCGCCGATGGGCGTGAGCGTTGGTGGCTCGAGGTGACCGGCAAGGGTGGCAAAGCTCGCCTGATACCGGCCACCGATGAGTTGATGTCCGAGCTAGTCCGCTACCGGCGCAGCTGTGGCCTGCGTGCCCTGCTGATGGCTGGCGACAACTCGCCGCTTTTGCGATCGCTGATCGGCGAGCCGAAGGCGCTGGCGCGCAGCGCGGTGCACGAAATCGTCAAGGACATCGTTCGCCAGACCGCCGCCCGGTTGCGCGCTCGCGGACCGGAGCACGAGGCTGCGGCCGCACACATCGATCGCGTGTCCTCCCATTGGCTGCGTCACACCGCCGGCAGTCACCAGAGCGACTCGGTGGACCTGAAAGTCGTGCGCGACAACCTTGGACACAGCAACATTGCCACCACCAGCATCTATGTGCACTCGGAAGACGACGCGCGGCACGACGCCACCAACGCCGGTCACCGGGTTAACTGGGAATTAGAGTGGGCCTCCACGCCGCGGGGAGCGGGCTGACGACATTCACCCACTCGGTGATTTCAGGAGGGATGCTCCGCTTGGTCCCACTTCGCATGTCGTAGGCCTGTTACAGGCCAATCTGAACGCGGCTCGATCTTTTTTAGGGCTGGCTCGGGCGGGGGTGCTTCGATTGGCGATGGAGGCCGAGGCGTCCGGGGTTCGAACCCAAAACTTTTATCCTGTTGGTGTCCAAATGCGCCCCTTCCAGACGTCATAGGATGCCCTGCGCTTTTGCGGCGGCGTCAACTTTGGGAGATCTCCACATGCCTAAATACCTCTGCCTGCAAAGGCCACTGCCTGGTGCGAATGAACCGCAGCTGTCACCGGGGGAAATGCAATCGATGTACGCGCGGTTCAACGAATGGCGCGAGCAGTTCCAGAATCACCTGACGGACGTGGGAGGCCGGCTGGGGGGGGCACGGCTAGTGGGGACGCAGGCCGGGCCGGACGCGCCGCTGGTGGAAGTCAAGGAACTGGTCGGCGGGTACATGATCGTGACCGCCTCCGATTTCGACGAGGCCATCCGCATCGCGAGCGCCTGCCCGGGGCTGATCGGCCCGCGCTCGGGAGTCGAAGTGATCGAGATCCAGACCCCTTGACAACGCAGCTCGCCGAGCATTTCTTCAGGCACGAGTACGCGAGGCTCGTGGCCTTGTTGAGCCGCCGCGTCGGCCTGCAGCACCTGGACGCCGTGGAAGACGCCGTGCAAGGCGCATTGGTCGCGGGCTTGGAGGCCTGGAAGCGTGTAGGGCCGCCCGACAACCCCACCGCTTGGCTGTACCGGGTCGCCTACAACCAAGTGATTGGCGAGCTGCGCCAGGAAGCTCGGCGCCGAAGGCTAGCGGACCAGCATGGTGCTTCGTGGGCAGAACTGGCCGAGGAGGCTCCTGACATCCAGCTGCTGGCGGACGTGCATGACGTCGAGCTTCGAATGCTCTTCGTCTGCTGCGACCCTGGCATTCCTGCGGAGTCGCAGCTGGTGTTCGCGCTCAAGACGCTCTGCGGGTCCAACGTGCACGAGATCGCACAGCGACTTTTTGCCACCGAGGCCAGCGTCTACAAGCGGCTGAGCCGCGCCAGAAGCCACTTGGCGACGTTGCGGCCTTCGCTCGACGATCTGGAAGCTTCGACGATCACTTCACGCTTGCCGGCGGTCCAGTCGATCCTGTACACGATGTTCACTGAGGGGCATCTGTCGTCCCATGCCTCGAGGCCTCTCCGTCGCGAGTTGTGCGATGAAGCCAAACGGCTGGCGCTACTGCTGGCATTGCACCCACTGGCCGGCACGCCCGAAACCTTTGCCTTGCTGGCTCTGATGCACCTGCACACGGCGCGAATGGCGGCAAGAGAGTGCGGGGCCCACGAGCTCCTGTTATTGAACGAGCAGGACCGGTCGTCATGGGACCGGGCCGAGATGGCCCTGGGGATGTCCTGGCTGGCGGCCTCGGCACAGGGGCCGGCCTTCTCGCGCTATCACGCCGAGGCGGGCATCGCTGCCGAGCACTGCCTATCGCCTTCGCTCGCAGAAACGCGCTGGGACCGCATCGTCGACTGCTACGAGTTGCTGGAGCGCGTCGCACCGTCGACGCTTCACGCACTCGGGAAAGCGCTGGCGGTCGCCGAGTGGCGCGGGCCGGAGCAGGGACTGGTCGCGCTGGAGCAGTTCGATCCGCCGGGGGCCATGGCCGACTCCTATGTGTGCCATGCGGTGCTGGCCGATCTGCACCGCCGATGTGGGCGGCTTGAGGCCTGTGAACGCCACAGCAAGTGGGCCATCGCGGGAGCGCCGTCGCCAGCGATCAAGGCCGCATTGGTGAGGAGACTCACCATTGAGCGACAGCATTAGCTCAGCGATCCGACCTCGTCGTCAAAACCCAGCGTGAACTCCCGGACCTCATATCCAGCCGTTGACGAGAAACTCTTCCAGATAATACAGCCGCTGTTCGAGTGGCTGTTGGGAAATCGCCCTGATGACCTGGGCGACGCCCGATGCGTAGGGCGAAGCGCCGAGAACGGTTGCCTCCAGGCGAATCGTGCAAGACCCCTCCTGCACGTCAATCCGGTGGAAGGCATGGCGGGCCAGGTTTTCTGCGGGGATTCCGAGTCGTGTCGCCTGCTGTTCTGCGTCACGTACGGAGGTGATTTGACTTGGCAACAAGCCCAGCGACCGTGCCAACGCAATGGCGGTACCAGGAGCTGAGGTCTTCGTGGATTGATGCGATTCAGTCAGGGCAATTTGATGTCGTTGGAAGAGATGTCCGCTTCTCTCGACCATGTGCATGAATTTCAACATCAGTATGTTCGCGTTCGGACACAAGACAACCGGAATGCCCGGCGCTTGGTTCTCGAGCATCGAGCCGGTTGCGAGCTCCACGAGCACTGAACCCGAGTCCCGGCACCATGACACAACCTCGCTAAGTTCCCGGCCGGATCCGGCGTGCACCACGATTGCCTGACTGTCCAGCGCAGATCGACTTCTCCACTGTTGGACCTGCAAAGGCGGAGCTACCTTCAGCGAAGAGAGAAGCTCTTCAGCAAGCTTGCCCGAACCGACGATGAACACCTGCATGTAATTCCACACGGTTACGTAAATGAGGGGCACGCGATCAACTCAGCGCCATCGGCTGTACGCGTTGCCAGCGTTGCGAGCAATTGAGCGGGCAGCGCTCCTAATGCCCAGTTCTCACGAGTGCGGACAAACGCTTCAGTCCGCGGTGGACCTGCACCTTGATCGCCGACTCCGATGCGCCCGTGCGTTGCGCCGCTTCCAGCACCGATAGACCTTCCACCTTCGTCAAGACGATGGCCGTGCGCTGAGCGACAGGCAATTGCTCCAGGAGCGTGCCCAGGTCGCGCTGCGTCTCCCCAGCATCTTCTACGGCGACCAGCGCCTCACCCTCGACCCCATCCAGCGGTTCGTCGTGGTCTTCGCGCCGCCCGCGTCGGCGGTAGAGATCCACCAGCTTGTGCCGGGCAATCGCGAGGACCCAGGCCGTGACTGGCAGCGCCGGCAGGTGAGTGCCTCGGTTCAGATGAATCGCCAGCAAAACCTCCTGCACCAGATCTTCGATCTCCTGCGGCAGCCGTTGCAGGCGCCTGCGGAAATAGGGCCGCAGCCGGGCGGCAATGCGCAAGAGCGAATCACGGTACGCGGCCTCGTCCCCGGCCTGCGCTCGCAGCCAGAGCGGCTTCAGTTCAGATTCGAAGTCATCGCGAGTGCCTTGGGCCATCGTGTCAGCTGCCGGTGCAGCTTCGCTCGACAAAGCTGGCATTCTGACGCCGTGGGTTCACCACCGCAGTAGTCGCTGCCCCAGCGCGGCACCTAGCAGGCCGGCCAGTCCGATGCCGAGCGTGTACCAGATGGTGACGAAAGCCATCGACGACTCGGGGCACGCCAGGGCATAACCGAAAGCGCCCACAGCGCCGGCCAGGACGCCGGCCGAGAAGCCCGCCATGCGAGGGCGTGTGGGCGCGAGGCCGCGCATGGCCCACAACGACAGGCCGAGCGCCGGCAGCGACAGCACGAGCACCGCCAACGGGCACACCTGCCACGACGCACCCAGGATCGCTTCAGCACGGTTGTCAGGTGCCGTTCGAAACACCAGCGCCGCCGTGGCGATCGCTGCCATGGCAAGCACCACCGCCAGCACCGCCAGCCCTGCAGGGGCTGTTGACGCAGCTGGCCGCGCGGCTCGGGTGGCCATCCAGCAGGCAGCTACGGCCAATGCGCCGGTGTAGGCGAGCTTCATCCACGGGTAGCCAGCGTCAAAGGCGGATGCGGGCAGGCGCCCGATCAACGTCACCGCCAGCAATGCGCTGCAAAGCAGGCCGCCCAGCGCAGCCGGCGCAAACCGGCGTGCTGCGACTGCACGCGGAGCCGGACCGGCGCTTCGGGCCAGCATGTCTACCCATGTTTCCGTCTTCACGGCCGCACTCCTTACGAGTAATGACCACGCACGCTGCGTGTCCTCTCACCAGTCTTATTCGCCGCCACCGGCGCTGCGGTTACACCGGCCGGTGGCGCGGATCAATATTTTCTTGTGTCTGTAACCCTCATGCCGCCGCCAGCGACTATGTGGACAGATGAAACCCATGAACTCCCCCACTTCGAGCGTTCCATGGGGCCGCGCGATTCTCGGCTGCTTGGCGATGCTCGGAGCGCTGCCGGCCGCGGCCGCGCCGCTGGCCGACGAGGCCGTGTGGGTCGGTCGTTTTCAGCGAGACCTCGCGCCCTGGCAGGAGGTGCGCCTGAACGACAAGCTCCGCCCCAACGAATTCAGTCTGCGCGACTGGGACGGTGCCTCGGCGCTCGAAGTGCGTTCATCGGGCAGCATGTCGCTGCTCGCCCGGCCAGTCGAGATCGACCTGCAGCGCACGCCGGTGCTGTGCTGGCGATGGCGCATCGACGCGCCGCTCAAGAAAGCAGACATGACGCAACGCAGCGGTGACGACTACGCCGCGCGCCTTTACGTGAGCCTGGCCCTGCCGGAGCGCGACAAGAGCTTCGGCCTGCGGGCGCAACTGAGCATGGCGCGCTCCATCTGGGGCCCGTCGGTGCCCGACGCCGCGGTGAACTATGTCTGGGACAACCAGAACCCTGTCGGCACCGAGCGGCCGAACGCCTACACCGACCGAACCACGATGATCGTGCTGCGCAGCGGCGCAGGCGATGCCGGCCGCTGGGTGCAGGAGCGGCGCAACGTTGGCCGCGATGTCGCCCGGCTTTATGGCGCATCGACCAGGCCGGTGCAACTCGCCCTCACTGCAGACACCGACAACACCGGCGAAACGGCACGGGCCGGCTTTGCCGATCTTCATTGGGTGCCAGAGCAGGCGCCCTGCTACAGCGGCTGACCCGCGCCGCTGTTGTTCACAGACCCTGACCAAAACACACGAGGCCTTCGAGATGCACGCCACCCTCCCGCTGCTCGCAGCCACCGACTTCCCGCCCATCCGCCGCCGGCGTCTCGATACGCTCCAGGTGAACCTCGGCTACAAGTGCAATCAGAGTTGCCTGCACTGCCACGTGGCGGCCAGCCCGCAGCGCACTGAAATGATGGACGCCGAGCACGTAGCGCTCGTACTGCAGGTACTGCAGGCACGCGGCATCGCCACGCTCGACCTGACGGGTGGCGCGCCGGAACTGAACGTGCACTTCCGCGAACTGGTGCAGGGAGCACGTGCCCTCGGCGTGCGGGTCATCGACCGCTGCAACCTGACCATCCTCTCGGAGCCCGGCCAGCACGACTTAGCGGCGTTCCTGGCGGCGCAAGGCGTGGAAGTGACGGCCTCGCTACCTTGCTACTCGCCGGCCAACGTTGATCGCCAGCGCGGCGATGGTGTGTTCGACCGCAGCATCGCCGGCCTTTGCGAGCTCAATGCCCTCGGCTACGGCCAGGGCGACGGCAAACTCGTTTTGAATCTCGTCTACAACCCGCAAGGCCCGTCGCTGCCGCCGCCACAGGCCGCCCTCGAAGCCGACTACAAGCGCGAGCTGCTCCAGCATTTCGGCATCCGGTTCGACCACCTGTTCGCACTGACCAACATGCCGGTGCAGCGCTTCGGCAGCACGCTCGTCAGCAAGGGCACGTTCGCCAGCTACATGGCGCTGCTTCGCGGCGCGTACCAGGCCGACAACCTCGACACTGTCATGTGCCGCAGCATGGTGAGCGTGGATTGGCAAGGCGACCTGTACGACTGCGACTTCAACCAGATGCTCGGGCTGCACGCTCGGCTGGAGCGGGTCGCACGCCCCCATCTGCGCGATCTGCTCACGCACGACCCCGAGGGTGAGGACATCCGCATCGCCGACCACTGCTACGGCTGCACCGCCGGCCAGGGCAGCAGTTGCGGCGGCGCGCTGGAGGCGCCCGTGCCCCAGACGGTGGTGATCCAGTTCGCCGGCAAGGGCACGCGTTGATGCCCGCCGCGCGGCTGCGGCTTTGGATCGGGGTGGCGCTTGCGGCCATCCTCTTGGTCGTGCTCTACCGGCACTACGACCTCGGGCAGTGGCTGACGATCGAGAACCTCAAGGCCAGCCGCGACGCCCTGGTGAGCCGCTACCAGGCGCAGCCGCTCGCGACCCTGGCCGTGTTCTTCGGCATCTACGTCGTCGCCACGGCGCTGTCGGTGCCAGGAGCCACTGTGCTCACGCTGGCGGCGGGGGCCATCTTCGGCCTGGCCATGGGTCTGCTGGTCGTGTCGTTTGCTTCGAGCCTGGGGGCGCTGCTGGCATTTCTCGGCTCGCGCTACTTGTTGCGCGACATGGTGCAAGCGCGGTTCGGCAAGCGCCTCGCGCCGATCAACGAGGGGCTGAAGCGCGATGGCGTCTGGTACCTGCTCACGCTGCGCCTGGTGCCGCTGTTTCCGTTCTGGCTGGTCAACCTGCTGATGGGGCTGACAGCGATGCCGGCGGCGCGCTTCTACCTCGCGAGCCAGGTCGGCATGCTGGCGGGCACCGCTGTCTACGTGAACGCCGGCACGCAGCTGGCGGCGATCGACCAGCCCGGCGACGTGTTCTCGCTGCCGCTGCTTGGCAGCTTCGTGTTGCTCGGGCTGTTTCCGCTCATCGCCAAGGCCGTGGTGGGCGCATTGCAGCGGCGCAAACGCTACGCGGGCTGGAAGAAGCCGGCGCACTTCGACCGCAACCTCGTCGTCATCGGCGCCGGCTCGGGCGGCCTCGTCAGCGCGTACATCGCCGCGGTGGTGAAGGCGAAGGTGACGCTTGTCGAAGGCCACAAGATGGGCGGCGATTGCCTCAACACCGGCTGCGTGCCCAGCAAGGCGCTCATCCGCAGCGCCAAGCTGATGCGCCACCTCCGCGACGCCGAGCGTTTCGGCGTGGTTGGCGCACGCGGTTCGGTCGATTTTGCTGCCGTGATGCAGCGCGTCTCGTCCGTCATTCGCGCCATCGAGCCGCACGATTCGGTGGAACGCTACACCGGGCTGGGCGTGGAAGTGCTGCAGGGCCATGCCCGCATCACCAGTCCCTGGAGCGTGGACGTGGCGCTCGCCGAAGGCGGCAGCCGCACGCTGACCACGCGAAGCATCGTGATCGCCGCCGGGGCCAGCCCGTTCGTGCCGCCGATCCCGGGTTTGCAGGAAGCGGGCGTGCTGACCAGCGACACGGTGTGGGGCTTGACCGAGCTGCCGCGGCGCCTGCTCGTGCTGGGCGGCGGGCCGATCGGCAGCGAACTCGCTCAAGCCTTCGCGCGCCTGGGCAGCCAGGTCACGCAGGTCGAGATGGCCGACCGTGTGCTGGTGCGCGAAGACACCGAGGTGTCGGCCCTGGTGGCGGCATCGCTGCGCGAAGACGGTGTCACCGTGCTCACCGGGCATGAGGCGCTGCGCGTCGAGTTGGGCAGCCCCGCAGACGGCGCCTCTGAGAAGCGCCTCGTCGCGCGCCATGCCGGCCAGGAGGTCGCCATCGCGTTCGACCAGATCCTGTGCGCGGTGGGCCGCACCCCCCGCGTCACCGGCTACGGCCTCGAAGAGCTCAACATGCCGCTCACCGAACGCAAGACCATCGAGACCGATGCCTACCTGCGCACTCACTACCCGAACATCTACGCGGTAGGCGACGTGGCGGGGCCTTTCCAGTTCACGCACACCGCGGCGCACCAGGCCTGGTATGCGGCCGTCAATGCGCTCTTCGGCCGCCTGCGCCGGTTCAAGGCCGACTACTCGGTGATTCCCTGGACCACGTTCACGTCTCCCGAGGTGGCACGCGTGGGCCTGTCGGAGAGTGAGGCCAAGGCCCAGGGCATCGCCGTCGAGGTCACCCGCTATGACCTTGCAGACCTCGACCGCGCCATTGCCGATGGCACCAACCACGGCTTCGTGAAGGTGCTCTCCGTGCCGGGGCGCGACAAGATCCTGGGAGTGACCATCGTCGGCGAGCACGCCGGTGACTTGCTCGCCGAGTACGTGCTGGCGATGAAGCACAACCTGGGGCTGAACAAGATCCTCGGCACCATCCACACCTACCCCACGCTCGCCGAAGCCAACAAGTACGCCGCAGGCGAGTGGAAACGAGCCCACGCCCCCCAGCGGCTGCTGCGCTGGGTGGAGCGCTTTCACGCCTGGGAACGCGCCTGAGATGGAGCCCACGCTGTCCATCATCGTGCCGGTGTTGAACGAAGCCGCCGGCATCGAGGCCACTTTGCGGGCGCTGGCGCCGCTGCGCGCGCGTGGGGCCGAGGTGATCGTGGCCGATGGCGGCAGCCACGATGCCACTGTCACGCTCGCCAGGTCCTTGTGCGAGCGCGTTCTGATCACGCCGGCCGGGCGAGCCCGACAGATGAACGCCGGGGCTGAGGTGGCGCGGGCCGACGTGTTGCTCTTCCTGCATGCCGACACCCAGTTGCCCGAGGGAGCTGACCACCTCGTGCGGCGTGCGCTCACGGCAGGTGCTGCATGGGGCCGCTTCGATGTGCGCATCAGTGGCCGGCCCGCGATGCTGCGCGTGGTTGCCACGCTCATGAACCTGCGCTCGCGTTGGACGGGCATCGCCACCGGCGACCAAGGCCTATTCGTCACCCGTACCGCCTTCGAGCGGGCGGGACGCTTCCCCGATCAGCCGCTGATGGAGGACGTGGAAATCTCGCGCCGCCTTTGCGCCATTTCCCACCCTGCCTGCCTGCGTGCGCGCGTCATGACGTCCGGCCGGCGCTGGGAAACGCGCGGCGTGTGGCGAACCATCTTCCTCATGTGGCGGCTGCGCTGGCGCTACTGGCGCGGCACGCCGGCGCAGGCCTTGGCCGAGGCCTACCGGTGAAGCGCCGCGCCGTCATCGTCTTCGCCAAGGCGCCGGTGGCTGGCCTGGCCAAGACGCGGCTCATCCCGGCACTGGGTGCGGCTGGCGCCGCCACCTTGGCCGAGCGCATGCTGGCCCACACCGCCGCTGCGGCGGCCGCGTCGGAGTCCGACACGGTGGAGCTTTGCGCCGCACCCGATGCGGAGCACCCTGCATTCCAGACGCTGGCAAGAACGCATGCGCTGCGTTTGGCCGTGCAGGGCGAAGGCGACCTCGGGCAGCGCATGCACCGCGCTTTCGCGCGCGTGCTGGGCACCCACACGCACGTGGTCCTGATCGGCACCGACGCCCCGGCGCTTGACGCTGCTTGCCTGGCCCGCGCACACGCGGCGCTCGACGAACACGATGCCGTGTTCGTGCCGGCGCTCGACGGTGGCTATGCGCTCATCGGCCTGCGTGCCCCACAGGCGTCGCTGTTCGAAGGCATCGCGTGGAGCACCGCCGCCGTGATGTCGCAGACCCGCGAGCGCCTGCGCGCCGCAAAGTTGCGATGGGAAGAACTGCAGCCTGTGGCCGACGTGGACGAACCGGCCGATCTGGTGCACCTGCCGGCCGGGTGGCTGCCGGCTGGGAGCATGAAATGAAGCGGCTGGTTCTCGCCGGCGCCGGCCATGCACATGCCCGAGTGCTGGTCGACTGGGCGCGCGAGCCGCTGCGCGGGGTCGAACTGGTGGTGGTGTCGCCGCACGCGCTGGCGCCTTACTCGGGCATGGTGCCCGGATGGCTCGCTGGGCGGTATCGCCTGGATGAGATGGTCATCGACTTCGCCGCGTTGTGTGCTGCCGCCGGCTGCCGTTGGGTGCAAGCGGAAATGCTGGGACTCGACCCCGACCGGCGCGAGCTCCGCTTGTCCACCGGCGAAGTGCTGGGCTACGACCTGCTGTCGCTCAACGTCGGGTCGACCTTGCGGCCTCCCGACGGCGCGGGTGGCCATGTGCTGGCGATGAGGCCCCTCTCCGAATTGCCCACGACCTACGAGACGGTGTTGGCCGACTGGCGACAACATTCCGCGCACACACCCTGGACTGTGACGGCCGTTGGCGGCGGCCCGGCCGGCGTCGAATCGCTGCTCGCCGTGCTCGCGCGACTGCGGCAGCTGCGCCCGGAGCGCGCCGTGCACGGCGGCCTGGTGACGCAAGACATGCAGCTGCTGCCGACGGTGTCGTCCGGCGCGCGTCGTGCGGCCGCACGCGCACTGGGCCGTGCCGGGGTGACCCTCCGGCTGGGCAGCACGTGGTGTGACACCATGGCCCGAACCAGCCAGCTCGTCCTGTGGGCGACCGGGGCGCAGGCCCATGACTGGCAACGCGACGTCTTGCGGCGTGGCCGGCTGGCAGTGAGTGAACAGGGCTTCGTGCGCATCGATGCCCACTTGCGATCGGTGTCGCACCCCCATGTCTTCGCCACGGGCGACTGCGCCCACTGGGAGGCTGGCACGCAGCCGCTTCCCAAGGCCGGCGTGGTGGCGGTGCGCATGGCGCCGGTCCTGTCGCACAACCTGCGCGTGGTGCTCGGGGCCCCCGGCCGTGTCGTTCCGTACCGACCTCAACGACAGTTCCTCGTGCTGATGGCCACCGGGGACGGCCGTGCCATCGCCTCGCGCGGGCCGTTCAGCGCCGCTGGGGCCTGGGCCTGGCGCTTGAAGGACTACATCGACCGCCGCTTCGTCACACGCCACACGCTGCCCAGCGCGACCGCGGTTTCCAAGCTCTCCACCGCTTCCAACACTCAAGAAAGGGACCCTGCATGAACGTCCTGCGCCGCCGGCTCGTGGCCGGCATTTCCGCTGCACTCGCGCTCCTGCCGGTGATGGCACACGCCCAGACCGCTCCGCTGAAGTTGGGCGTGGGCATGTTCCAGCCCGATCGCGAGAAGAACGACGCCACCTACCGACCGCTGGCGCAGCACCTGTCGCAGCGCCTCGGCCGCCCCGTCGAGCTGCGCACCGTCGACAGCTGGGAAGGGCTCGCCAAGAGCCTCGCCAATGGCGAGACCGACATCGCGCTGATGGGGCCGTGGGGTTACGTGCTCGCCCATCACCATGCCGGGGCGCAGGTGGTGTCGACCATCCTCTACCAGGGCAAGCCGGAGTACTTCGCGATGATCGTGACGCACCCGGATTCCGGCCTCACCACCGTGCAGGACCTGCTCGGCGCCAAGGGCAAGGGCCGCAGCTTCGCCTTCGGCGACAAGGGCTCGACCTCGGGCTACCTGATCCCGCTGCACTTCTTCATGCAGCAAGGAATCGACCCCGAAAAGCATTTCGGCCGCGTGCTGTACACCAAGCATCAGGCCATCCAGACGCAGGTGACCGCGGGCCAGCTCGACGCGGGAGCCGACTACAACCGCAACCGCACGGCCATGATCGAGCAGGGCTTGATCC
Source organism: Piscinibacter sp. HJYY11 (assembly GCF_016735515.1). Taxonomy (NCBI): domain Bacteria; kingdom Pseudomonadati; phylum Pseudomonadota; class Betaproteobacteria; order Burkholderiales; family Sphaerotilaceae; genus Piscinibacter; species Piscinibacter sp. HJYY11. The sequence goes on from NZ_JAERQZ010000001.1 coordinate 602,691, forward strand.
GCGCCGAGCGAAGCAAGGTGATCTGGCAGTCGGCACCGCTGCCCAACGACGCCGTTGCCGTGAGCGCCGCGCTGCACCAGGACGCCGCCTTCGTTCGCCGCCTGCAGGCTGCGCTCGATGAGGTGGGCCCGTTGCTCAAGTCGCAGCCTCAGTTGCTGCCAGCCAACTACACCGGCTTCATTGCGTCCGACAACACGTTCTACAAGCCCATCCGAGATGCCGGTCTCACAACCGGCAAGCTGGGGGCGAAGTGAACGCACGGAGCACCAGCCGATGACCCACGCGGTGATGCCTGCCGTGAAGGCGCCCGCAGCGCGTGGCCGGCTCGCGTTCCTCGCACTGGTTGCGCTCTATGCCGCCGTGGTGCTTGGCTGCCTGTACACGCTCGCCGCGGCCGGCGATCTTTCACTGGGCCGCAACCCATGGCAGAACCTCGTGAAGTCCCTCGGCGACTTCTCGCGGCCCAGTTTTCTGGACGTCTGGTTCGGCCCCGAGCGGCTCGAATACCGCAGCGACGACGGCACGGTGCTGCGCGTGGAGAACCGCCGCGAACTGGAGGCCCAGTTCCTGGCCGGCCTGGCGCGCGCAGCGTGGACCACCTTTCAGATAGCCACCCTGGGCTCGCTGCTCGCCGCGGTGCTGGCGCTGCCGTTGTCGATGGCGGTGGCGCGCAACCTGCGCGCGCCGCGTGCAGTCGCATGGGCAGCCAAGGCGGTGCTCGACGTGGCGCGCTCGGTCCACACGCTTGTCTTCGGGCTGGTGCTGGTGGGCATCGTCGGGCTGGGGCCGACGGCCGGCATCCTCGCGATTGCGCTGCATTCGATGGGCACCTACGGCAAGCTCTACGCCGAGAGCATCGAGGCGATCGACATGGGTTCGGTCGAGGCGGTGCGACTGACCGGGGCGTCGGGGGCGCAGGTCTTCTTCCACGGGGTGTGGCCCTCGGTGCTGCCGCAGTTCGTGAGCCACCACCTCTACGTGTGGGAGTTCAACATCCGCGACTCGACCATCCTCGGGCTCATCGGCGCGGGTGGACTGGGGCTCCTGATCAGCGAAGCGGTGAGCCTCTTCCAGTGGAGCCGGCTGGCCACGATCCTGATCGTGGTGGTGGCGTTGGTGATGGCGTTCGACGCGTTGTCGCGCCGCATCCGTGAGGCCTTGCTGTGAGTGAGCCCCGCACGCCGGTGGACGATGGCCTCGCCGCGGTGTGGCTAGATCGTGTCCACGTCGAGACAGCAGGCCGAGTGCTCCTGCGTGTGGACCGGCTCACCGTGCAACATGGCGAGCGTCTGGCCATCGTCGGGCCCAACGGCGCGGGCAAGAGCACGCTGCTGCGGCTGCTGGCGGGGCTGGTGCCGGCGGCCTCCGGCGAGGTGCGCGTGCTGGGCAAGGCGCTGCACGAAGTGGCGCGTCACGAGGTCGGCCTCGTGATGCAGAGCCTGCACCTCGTGCCACGGCTCAGTGCGCGCGAAAACGTGATCGTGGGGGCACTGGCCCGCCTGGGCGGCGGGGATGCACTGCGCAGCTGGCTGCGCCTCTACCCACCCGCGCTCGTGCATGAGGCCAATGCGGCATTGGCGGCATTGGGCCTCCGTGAACGGGCTGACGCGCGCGCCGACAGCCTGTCCGGCGGCGAGCGGCAGAAGGTCGCGCTCGCGCGGTTGCAACTGCAGCGGCCACGGCTCGTGCTGGCCGACGAGCCCACTGCCGCGCTCGACCCGAGCGCCACGCAACAGGTCTGCGATGCCTTGGCAGCGCTCGCCGAACCGGCGGGCCGCACGCTGGTGAGCGTGGTCCATGACCCCGAACTGTTGCCGCGGCTCGCCACGCGCGTCATCGGCATCGCCGCTGGCGAGGTGCAGTGGGACCTGCCCCTGCAGGAGCTCGACCCCGGTCGCCTCGCCTCGCTCTACCGGCCGCGCAGCGCCACGCAAACCCCTGTGGCACGACCCTCCGGGCTCGTCCACCAACTCAGGAGATCCACATGAACGCCGGCCGCAGCTGCCCTCTGCACTACCAATACGGCCCCGACACCTTCGTGCGCCCACCCGAGCTGACGGCGATCGACACGCTCTATGTCGTGGGCGGTCTCTACGGCAACGAACTCGCGTTGAACCGGGTGCTCGACCTGTTCGCGGCCGAACCGGGTCGCACCCGGCTTGTCTTCAACGGCGACTTCCACTGGTTCGACATCGACTCGGCGATCTTCGCCCGGGTGCAGGCCAAGGTGCTGGCCCACACGGCGCTGCGTGGCAACGTCGAGACCGAGCTGGCGGCCGAGCCGGCCACCGACGAGGAAGACGCCGGCTGCGGCTGCGCCTATCCCGACTGGGTGGGCGACGCCGTGGTGGAACGATCCAACCGGATCCTGCGGCAACTGCGCACCGCTGCCACGCCGGCCCAACGCGCGCAGCTTGCTGCCTTGCCGATGACGTTGCGCGCCGACGTGGGCGGGCTTCGCCTTGGCATAGTGCACGGCGATGCCCAGTCGCTGGCCGGCTGGGGCTTCGCCCAGGAGCACCTGCGCGATGTGGAGCACCGCGCCACCGTGCGTGGCTGGTTCGAGCGCGCGCAGGTCGACGCGTTTGCCTGCACGCACACGTGCCTGCCGGTCTTCCAAGGGCTCCGGGCTGCGGGCCCGGCGGATGGGGCCAGCCCCCGCTGGATCCTCAACAACGGTGCTGCCGGCATGCCCAACTTCGCGGGCGATGCAGCGGGCCTTCTGACGCGTGTCGCCTTGCGCCCGTTCAACGGTCCGGAGCGACGCTTCGGCGTGCAGGTCCGCGACGCCTTCATCGACGCGATCGCCATCGACACCGATGCGACGCTCGCGCAGATTCAGTTCCTGAACCAATGGGCCGAGGGCAGCGATGCCCACGCTTCCTATTTCCACCGCATCGCCCACGGCCCCACCTATGGCCTGGGCGAAGCCATCCGACTTGAGGAGTGAACGACATGCTGGCCATCATCGGAGGCACCGGCCTCTACGACTTGCAGGGGCTCGACATCGACGAGCGCCTTGGCGGCGACACACCGTTCGGCACGCCGTCCGGCGAGATCCTCAAAGGACGCCTGCACGGCCGAAGCCTGTTGTTCCTTGCGCGCCACGGTGCTGGCCACCGACTGCTGCCGCACGAGGTGAACTACCGCGCCAACATCTTCGCGCTCAAGCGTGCTGGCGCGACGCAACTGCTCGGCTTCTCCGCCGTGGGCAGTCTCGCCCTCGACGTGGCGCCAGGAACGCTCGCGATGCCGGAGCAGTACATCGATTGGACGCGCGGCCAGCGCGACCGTACGTTCTTCGGTGGCGGCGTGGCGGCCCACGTCTCCACGGCGCGGCCCGTCAGTCCCGCACTTGTGACCGCCGTGCAGGCGGCGGGAGGGCGTGCCGGCGTGGCCGTGAAACGCGGCCTGACCTACGCCTGCGTCGAAGGGCCTCGGCTGGGCACCCAGGCCGAGAGCCACCTGCTGCGGCAGGTCGGTTGCCACCTCGTGGGCATGACCAACGTGCCCGAGGTCTTCCTCGCACGCGAGGCGCAGATGGCTTACGCCACGGTTGGACTGGTCACCGACTACGACTGCTGGCTCGAAGACCCGGCGCTACACGTGAGCGTGGGCGCCATCTTCGAGCGCTATGGCCAGACACTTGCGCTCGCCCGGCAGGTGCTGGATGCGTTGCTGCTGGCCGACCCGCCACAGCCTGAGGCAGAAAGCCGTGAAGCCCTGCGATCGGCATTGCTCACGCCCGATGCAGCCATGTCGCCGGACCAGCAGGAGTGGCTTCGGGTGCTGCGCGCGTGAGTGCGGTGGTCGTGGACCGTCCGAGGCACCCATCACAACGCCGTCTTGAACACTTGCTCCAGCGAGTCCAGAAATGCGGACATTCGCGGGAGCCGTGCGGTGCCGGACGGCATCAGTGCGTACACGTCGAGTGGCTCAAATCGATACTCGGGAAGTACGTGAACGAGCGTGCCGCGTGCGACTGCGTCCAACAGTTCGCGCTGCGGGCGTATGCCGATCCCGATGCCGGCGTATGTCGCATCGGACAAGGCACGGGAGTCGTCAGACTCGAAGTTGCCCCGTACAGCGACCCGATGAAGGGTTCCGCTTGCGTCGGTGAGGGTCCAGTGGTCTTGCGCAACATCGCTCGCGATACGGAGGCACCGATGAGCGCGCAGGTCGTCTGGCGATCGAGGCATTTCTCGCCCGGCGGCAAAGTAGGAAGGAGCAGCCGCCAGAAGCCAGGAAGCACGGGCAAGGTGCCTTGCAACGAGCCGGCTGTCTTGCGGGGGACCCACATGAAGCGCAATGTCCAGGCCACCCCCGATCGGGTCTGCCGCTCGATTCGTGATCAGCACTTGCAAGCGAAGATCGGGGTGCTCGTCCAAGAGCTGACCGATCCCGCCGAGCACCGCCACGCTGCAGGCTCCACCCGAGAGACCCACGCGGATCAATCCTTTCAAAGCGCCACCGGTGCCGCGAACTTCCTCCTCTGCGGCGTCGAGAACCGCCAGCACCTGGCGAGCCCGTTCGTACAGCAGCCTCCCTTCGTCAGTCACGGAGGCCGCCCGGGTCGAGCGCCGGAGAAGCTTGACTCCGAGATTCATCTCCAGGCGCATGACTCGCCGGCTTACGGCGTTGACCGTGACTTGGAGCGCACGAGCAGCAGCAGACAAGCTTCCGCATTCAACAACCTGGACGAAAGTCTTCAGATCTTCTAAGTTGTCGAAGACTCCCATTGCCCCGCTCCTTTTGTAATCACTTCCCCGGCTTCTGCCGCAAAGATCATGATCGACTTGCACGCCTCCGCCTGTATCAATGCCGATGCCTCACGCATATGGAAACAATTGACGGCCCTGGATGAGATTCCATTGTGGTCGCACGCTGTGCTCACTGCGGCTTGTCCGCCCGGTCACTCAGAAGGTGTCGGCGCAATCCGCCACTGCACCCTGAGAGGCGGTATTCGACTTGAAGAACACTGGGTGGGATGGGACTCTGTCGGACGCTGGTTCCAGTACGAGGCCAAAGGTCTGCCAATGGTCGCGCATGCTTCCAACCGCTGGCAGGTGGAATCGGTGGATTCTGAGACGTCGTTGCTGCGCACTCATGCCCAGGTTCGGCTGAAAGGCGGTGTATTTGTCGAGCGAATGCTGGGTGGCGTTTTGCGACGACGTTCCGACGAGATGGCAAGTCGCGCGCTGGCGGCATTCAAGTACCTGGTCGAAACGGGCGTTCCCTACCGGGGACGCCCGTCAGACCTTCAGCCTGCGCCGGCGACGTGTTGACTTGTCCGCGGTTGCATCAGCTTCTGGGCTTGCCCGATATCGGACAGGTCGAAAAGCCGAGCAGATAGTAGATGCTGCAGGAGCCGGTGAGCGACGTCACCAGCAGCATCGCAGAGATGATTCCCAGTACCCATGCAGCCGCCCCCTGCAGTTGGCCCGTGTAGACGAACGAGGCGACGGCAACACTCGGGAGCGCCCTGGCAAAGCGATCGAGAGTCCCGACGTTCCGGGTGGTCATCATCCTGCTTACAAGATTGGTCATGTTGTGGTCCTCGATGCGTTACTGGGCACCGACCCGTGCGGTCAGCTGTTCGAACAATTGGTCGAAGAGCGGCGCAAGAGACTCTTTGAGCGCATCCGGCTTCAGGTCTGTCGTCCACTCCAGACGGCATCCGTTCGCCTCCGGCACCACGCGCATTGAGGCAGCGTGGTACTCCAATGGAAACGGTGAGTCGGTGATCGAGTAGGCCAGACGCATCAACTCAGCGTCGACAGAAATGATCCGCTCGGTGAGCTGACCGCCGTCCGCGAAGGTGCAAAGGCGCTTGTCACCATCGAGTCGGCACTCGACCACTGAAGGCAGAATGTCGTGAACTTTGCCAACATCGGCTATGCGTCCCCACACCTTGCGCGGGTCCGCATTGATTTGTGCGGTCTTGTGTACGGTGGTCATCGTGAGCTCCTTCCCGGAAAGTTGTGCCGCAGCGGCATGCTCACAATGTCGTCGCTGATATCGCAAGTGGGTAGCCTAGGAGCCGTTGATTGAGTTTCACCGCCACGGTGAAATGCCGAGACGAACCGGTGGTGTCACGTCGCATGTTCAGATTCATTTCATACGGCTGAATGAGATGCCTGCGGACAGATTGCCTGGATTCGGACCCAAGAGCACGCTGGCCTTGCGCAAGATCGGAATTGAGTCACTGGCTCAGCTTCGTGAGCGCGATGCATATGAGGTCTATGCGCTTCTGAAACGGCAAATTCCCGGAACGAGCCTTAACTTTCTGTATGGGCTGCTTGCTGCTCAGGAGGGAGTCGATTGGCGGGAAATAGCTCGAAGTCGCCGTACTGAGATTTTGCTGAGGCTGGACGACATCGGCTTGGCACCAAAGTGATTCCCTCGGACCTACACCGACGAAGAGCCACTGTCGGCGGCGGAACCGCCCACACCTCCAGCCCATTTAGTTACGACGGGAAGCGCCCTTGCCACTGCCGAATCGGCTTCTTGCTAACGCATGCTCGACCTGGCGCACCAAGGCGTGGCCTTCAATTTCTAGCGCGGCGGCCATCTTGAGGATGACGAACAGAGTCGGCTGGCTTTCGCCTCGTTCGATGCTGCCGCAATACGAACGCCCGACGTTGGCCATGTCTGCCAGAGTCTCCTGAGAAAGGCCTGCAGTCAAGCGCAGCTTGCGGATCACGTCGCCCACGACGAAAGCGACGTCCGCGTCGAAGCTACCCGCGCCACGCGGCCTGCCAGTCTTCGGTTTTCCGACACGTGTGGACATCCGCCGGAGAGTCCGGCATTAGCCCCGATTGATCCACGCTATATAAAGGTGGAGATCAGACGTCTATCGCCTGCGCCGGCGCTCCGAGGATGCGAGCTCCACCAGCGGCTTGGCGAGGGGCTCGGCAAACGGAAACCGGAGGACTGAGGCCAACACGGCCGAATCGCCGAGCCGCCGGTCGAGCTCGTTCATAAAGGTCGGGAAGTCGACCCCAAGCGCTGCCAGCCACTGACGCAACTGCAGAACATCCAGACGGCGTTCTCCCGATTCGACTCTGCTCACGGTCGCCTGATGCCGGCCGAGGAGATGCGCCAGATCCGACTGGCGCAGCTGCACGGACTCCCGACTGTCGCGTAGCAGCGCCAGAAAGATCTCGTTGTGTCGGCTGTAGAGGGACTTGGGCATCAGGATGTTCCGCCGCCAGCCTATCCGTAGGCCGTCCATATGCCGAATGGGCATCTGGGACGCTAGAGACGACACTCTCTCCAGCCTATATATCGCAGGAGTTTTGATGTTCGTGGCGCATGAGAGTTACGAGGATCCTCTGATGTCGGCGCTGGCCGGACAAGGCGAGCATTGCTTCCGCGCCTTGCACCTGTCGATCCGGGTGCCGTGGTTCATCGTGACGTGCCTGGTCTCGGGTGACGACATCGACATGCAGCGCTCCGTCTGCTGCGCCTGGGATGTGGACCTGCGCGAACTGCTGAAGGTCGAGAAGACGCGGCGGCCGGTGAGCCTGCAGCAGATGAACCCTTCTCACGAGGGCGATGGCCGATGGGAAGCGCTGCAGATCGAGCGCGTCTGGAAAGTCCAACATCCCGACGGGCACAGCGTGCTGGTGTTCCAGGACTTCGAAGGTACCGAGTTCACCAACACACTCGATGGGGACGCCGAAGACCGCCAGGGTGACCGCACGCTGGTCTTCGAGGCACACCCGCCGAAGCCGCGCGGCAAGAGGAAGTTCGCCAGGCCTGCGCCCAAGACCCAAGTGCCGGTGTTCTCGGGCGAGGCGGATCCGTTCTCACCAGTCAGCGCCTGGGATCTGGCGGTGCAACTCGGAACGTCGGTGGAGGACGTGCGGCGGCGGGCGGCCCAAGGGCAGCTCTTCACCGCCGGGCCCGTGGTGGGTGGTGAACCCCGCTATCCGCGCTACCAGGCGTTGCCGGTGCTCGCCGGAGGCAAGCTCGAGGCCCTGTTGGCCGTGCTCGCGCAGACCGATGGGCACCCACAGCTGTTCTTTGCGGGGGAATGCCCGGAACTGGGGCTCCTGTCGCCGGTCGAAGTGCTGCTCGGCGCCGCGGTCAAGCAGCGCGGGTTTGAGCCGGAAGCCAAGGTCATCCTGTCGTCCGACCCGACGAAGCGCTTCGAGCACGTGATGGAGGCCGCCCAGGCCTACGTGGCCGCCACGTCGGGCTGGTAGTCCATGCGCCGACAACGCATGTTCGTTCTGCGAACTTCGCACGAACCCGATGAGCGGGAGCTGCGACGCGCCCGCCTGAGGATCAGGGGCGCCGGCGGCACCATCCTCCGCTGCATCGCAGGCACCTTCCTTGTGGAAGGCCCTCCGAATCTGGGTGAGGCGCTTGCCAAGGTGCTGCCGGCTTGGCGCTACACGGTGAACTTCAGTTCGACTCGCTTGCCGGAGCACAGCTTGCGACCCTGGATGCGACGCTGATGGGCTGGGCAGTGACGCGGGTCGCGGGAGTTCTTCATCACTGTGATGTGAACCTGCCCCCGTCCAAAGGCTGGCGCACCGGTGAGCCAGCTGACTGCAAAGACGCGGGGTGCGGGGGACTACCCGTTCGACTCAAGCGGGCACCGAACGCGTCACTTGAGCGTGAGTCGTGCCAACACGGGCGCCTTGCCCGCGAGCACCACGCTCGCCATGGCCTTCCGCGGTATTGGCCCAGGTGGCTCGTTCAGCTGGCCATCTGTTGCTAGACACGGCTATCGGTCGTGCCACCAAGCCGTCAGGCGAGACCAAAGGCCGCGGCGCGGTACTTCTGCCCCGCTTTCCTCAGGTTGTAGTGCCCGCATTTTGGGATCGCTCGACGCGAGCCGATCACCAAAGTGTGCCGCTTTCAATAGACGATCACGAGCCCGTCCAGCATCAATTAATTGCTGTGGCATATCGCCGCACCAATTGACTCGGTTGCGCTCGATCACGTAGTGGGCGCGGCAAGGAAAGCTCCAGTTTCCAACGGACGGCCAGAGGGAGATCGATTCGCCGTTGAACGTCAGCTGCCAATCCGTGGGAGACAGCGGCGTCACCACTTCTCGGCCGCAGCCGCAAAGGCAGCGGTGCGCCGCCGTTGCATACGTGGTCGAAACGTACAAAACGCCTTCTTGCAGCTTGTCAGGGATGAACTCGACAAACTCATGCGACACCATTCGCCTGCCAGTTGCTCGCTTGGTCATGGCACGTCGTCCCCGGTGAGCAGGTTGCAATTGGTGCTGTACGTGCTGTCGTGCTCGTGCTCGAGATCCTGATAGAAGCCACAGAATTTTTTCCACCTGATCACCGCGTAGGCAGCGGTCAAGGCGTTCAGGTCGGCGATCTGAATGTTGCGTTCGTAGTCACCGTCCTCGTCCGGTACCGCGAATGAAATACGGCGGGCGACATGATCTTGCTTTGCCGGTGTGCTGGTGGTCACGCGGCAGATGGCCCACAGTTCCAGGCTGTCCTCGAGCATCTGCACACCCAAGCCAGTGTCGATGAATGGCGTATTGGCGGCGTGAAGGGCATCGATGATGAGCTTCTTGGCCGGCCCGGTATCCATGCACAGAAACACAAAGTCGAAGCCCTGCAGCTGCGAGACATTGTCTTCACCGATGTACTCGCGGTGCGCGTGAATTCCACGGCGCATCTGGGCGTAGTTCGCGCGGTGATAAGCCACCTTGCTGGGACGGTCCCGCAACTCCTCGATCGACGCGGCTCCGGGTGCTCGGAAAGCGTTGTGCTGCAGGAAGAGGTCACCGTCATAGAGATGGATCTCTTGAACCGGTGTTTTTGCCAACAGATCAAGTAGGAACGAGCCTGTCCCACCCAGCCCGACGATGGCCACGCGCCGCATGGCAAGTTTGGCGGTGATCGCGCCGATCCCGGCTCGGGTGGAAGCGGTGTCCACGTAGTTGAAGACACCGTCGTCGGCCGCGGCCTCGATGACCTTGTAGGTGCGAGGCGTTACGTCAGTGCGAAGTGACATCGCCGGCGCACTGATGATCTCGATGTAGCGCGTCATCTTCTCGTAGTAGTCCGCGTAGCCTTGTGGCGGCTTGTTGGAGAACGAATGCTGCGCAACCAGGTCGGCGGCCAGTGCCATGGTGTGGCTCTGGTGCTTGATCTGCAGGATTTCGCTGCCGTCGCGATTGCAGGGGTGCTCGCCGACGAACATCACGATGTGGCTGCCGGGACGACTCGTCACGTCACCCGCAAGGGTGAGTTCCGAAACCGCGCAGCCCAGGGCGATTTCGCCCCGCGCGTTGACATAGGGCACCGAGTGCACCAGCAGATGCCCTGACCGAACATCTACCTCGTACCCATCGTTCTGCAGGCGCAGCAGATCAGGACTACGACTTATCAGTGCGCGCGACATTGAAGATCATCCCTTCTTTGACCTTGACGGTTTCACCTTCCACCAGCGTGCCTTCCGGCTTGTCGCCGTGGCCGCGCTTGAAAGTGATCGTGTAGATCGTCACCTCGTTGAACACCGCGTCATCGAATGCCAGGCGCACCACGTCCTGGAAGCTCAGCTCCTTGGCCGAGGTTTCCTTCTGGCGCCCGTTGACGATGATCTTGGTGGGCTTGGCAGGCGGATCGCCCTTTCCGTCGTGTCCGGGTTCGTCCCGGTCGGGAGTTGCAGCGTGCTGCATGGATAATTTCCTTTACAGGTTCGCGTGCCTCCGGAAGTGGTGCCCGCTTACCAGGTAGGACTCCTGAGGCGCGCTCCGTGGATGCCGCCCAAAAAATATTTCCCGCCAGCGTCCACAGGGGGACGGCGGGGAGTCCAAGCGTGGGAGAGCAAAAAATGACTTCGCCACCACCACCTGACGACTGCCTGAGCCCGGCCGAGGTCGACGCCGTGCTGCGGGCGCTGTCGCCGGCAGATTGGGAGCGGGCTCTTCGCCTGGCCCGGTTCCGCGCCAGCGGCTTGACCGACTGGACACCTGAATCCTTGCTTGCTGAGGCGCTGGCCAAGCTGCTTGCTGGCGAGCGGGTCTGGAAACGCGGCGTATCAGCGCTCCAGACGCTCAAGAACGTCCTGCACAGCCTGGCCAGCAATGACCGGAAGAAGCAAAAAGGTGCCCCGATCGATCGGTTTGCGACCGTCGACGTTGGTGCAGGCGAGGAGGACGGGGAAGACCGCGTTCCCGGCGTTGCTGCTGTAGACGATCGTTCTCCCGAGCGCATCATGGACGGCCGAAGCCAGCTGGCAGCCATTGAGAAGCTGGTAGCAGACGATGAGGACGCTCAGATGGTCCTCCTGGCCTGGTCAGAAGGAATTCGAGGCAAGGCGGCGGCCGACGACCTGGGCTTCGACCCAAAGCGCTACGACGCGGCAAGGCAGCGTCTCATGCGCAAGTTGGAGCCCATCGCGAATCTGAGGAAGAACAAATGACTGCCACGCCCAAGCCCGATCCGATGGATGTTCTGATGGACACCTATCTCGCCGAACTCACAGAGATGAGCGACGAGGCCGTGCTCGATGGCAAGGATCCAGACTCGGTGCTGGCTGCCGGCGTGCAGCTACTGGACGGTGCACGTGCGGAAGCCGGTCGCCGTCGGTTGGCGGCAGCACGTCAGAAACTGCAAGCCAAGACCGAAACGCCGAGTGGTGCCCAACTCGAATCCCATATCTCAGCGTTCGATGCTCGAGCTGCGCTGCGGCAGGCGGCTGCCACCAACGACGGTCGCTACACCCTGGCTGCTCGCCAGCTGGATGAGATGGCGGATGAAGACGTGATCCGTGCCTACAGGCAGCTTCGGCGACTTGAATCAGAAGGCGACCCCGGCACCCCAGGTGCGGTTGAATGACGCCGGGTCAGCGCGCCGAATCGCGCATTGCCAGTCTGGGAATCATCGATCCGCGCGATCTCGACGTGGACCTCATCGCCATGGACGCCAACATGGAGGTGGTCTACGAACCGCTGAAGGGCTGCGAGGCAACGCTCATCGGTGTCGGCAATCGCGCAGTCGCTACCGTACGCCGCTCGTCGGTGCGTGGCCGAGAGCGGTTCTCTGTCGGCCACGAGCTGGGGCATTGGGACATGCATCGCGGCCGATCCTTTCGATGCCGCCTCGACGAGCCCGACCAAAACTGGGCGTCTGACGTCCACCTGGAGAAGGAGGCGGACATTTACGCCTCACACCTCTTGATGCCGTCTACGATGTTCAACCCGCGCGTCCAAGCGCTGGGTAGGCCGGGCTTTAGGGAAATCGAAGATCTGGCGGACGTCTTTGCTACCAGTGTGCTCGCCACCTGTATGCGGCTCGCCGACATCAACAAGCTGCCAGTGATTCTTGCGTGCTACAACGCGCAAGGAATTCGCCGGTGGCACAAGCCCGCGGCAGACATTCCACGTCGTTGGTGGCTTCGCAAGCAGATCGATGACGACAGTTTCGCCTTTGATCTCCTGCGCAACGGCAAGGCTCATCCGAGCGTTGGAAAGCAGCCTGCCGAAGTCTGGTTCGAGAACCTAGACGCAGACAGGTACGAGATGTCCGAGTGCTGCATTGCCGGCCGCGACGGCGAAGTGGTGGTTCTGCTCTACCTTGGATCCTCCATGCTGGACGCAGGGTTCGATCCTGACGTTGGCCATCGCACCTACAACGAGCACGGCTCCCGGTTCACCCCCCGGTAGTTTCAACGGCATTGGGTTGGCGCCACGCCAACGCCACGCCGGTAGACCCGCTGCAGAGCAATTTCAGTAGACATCATCGATCCCAAGTGTCCAACCACCTTTGGACACTTCCTCCTAAGTGGGAGAGCGACGCGTGCAGTCATCCTTCTTGCCTTAGCTAGCTGCAAGCTTGCAGCTAGCTGATAGCTATCTGGTAGCCATCGGGTACCACACGGCTACCCAGAAGCCTGCACGTAGGCGAACGGGCTCATATCCGCTACGCTGAGCGGTTTTGTCAGCCTTCGTCGAGCATGAGTTCTGTTGAAGAAACTGCCTACCCTCGCTTGCGCGAGGAGGTCTCCGCGGAAGAGTTGGAGCAGCTGTACACCCCAACCGCGAAAGAGCGACGCTTCGTGTCCGATGCGTACCGACGGGCGGCGCCGCAAGCGATGCTCATGCTGCAGATCAAGCTCGTGCAGCGGCTCGGTTACTCGGTCACCATGGGCGAAGTACCCATGCCCATCATCGTGCACGTGTGCCGCAAGCTAAGGGTTGCTCGACCCACGCGCGAGCAGCTTGATCGCTATGACGAATCAGGCGAGAAGGGGCGGCACTTCCGGCAGGTGCTGGAATTTCTGAACTTGCGGCAATTGGATGCACCGGCGGAAGCCTGGCTTGCCGAGAGAGCGCTTGACGCTGCCCGGACCAAGCAGGAGCTGCCTGACATCATCAACGTCCTGCTGGAAGAACTGGTCAGCAAGGGCTACGTGCTGCCCGGCTTCACCTTCCTGGACAAGCTGGCCCGATCTTCTCGAGAAGCGGTGAACAGTGCCATCTACGAGCGCGTATTCCTTGCCCTGAAACCCGAGCTGCGCGGCCGCCTCGATAGCCTGCTGGTGTCCGACGGTGGCAAAACGGATTGGGATCGGCTGAAGAAGGAGCCCGGACGTCCCACCACGCGGGAAGTGGCCAGCTTTCTGCAGCACATCCACTGGCTGGCAGAGCTGGCCGACGGGCTGCCCAGCCTGTCTGACATTGCCGCCACCAAGCTCTCGCAGCTCACGCTGGAGGCGCGAGCCTTGGACGCACCCGACATGCGTGGCACACAGATCCGCAAGCGCTACACGCTGGCTGTCCTTCTCATTCAGTCGCAGCTGCGCAAGTCGACCGATGACGTCGCCGAGATGTTCATCAAGACGGTTCGCAAGCTCGACTCTGACGCCAACAAGCGGCTGCAGGCCTATCACCTAGATCAAGTGAAGCAGGTCGACCGCTTGGTCGGGCAACTGCGCGACATGCTGTCGGCGTATCAGACGGAGGACGAGAAGATCGACCGGCTGGCTGCCATCCAGGCCAGCCTCAAGGACCTGCCGCAGCGACTCATCGAGGAATGCGATGAATACATGGCCTTCGCCGGCAACAACTACTTCCCGTTCATGCTGCCGCTGTACCGGACGAAGCGGGCCTTGCTCTTTGATTGCCTGGAGGTGATGCAGCCGCAGCCGACCTACAAGGATGGTGCTTTCGCGCTGTCGGTGACCTGGCTGCTCGCGCATCGCAACAGCCACAAGGAGTACCTCAGCAGCACCCTGGGTGACGCGGAGTTGGATCTCCGCTGGTTGCCGGAGAAGTGGCGCAAGCTGGTGGTGAGCAAAGACGAAGCAGGGCAACCCCGCGTGCACCGCAAGTTCCTTGAACTCAGCATCTTCGAGCGGGTGCAGGAGGAACTGCAGTCGGGCGACCTCTTTATCTCGGACAGTGACCAGTACGACGACTACCGCGAACACTTCGTCGACGATGAGACGCTCGAGCGGGAGTTGCCGGCCTATGCTGCGATGCTCGATATCCCGATCGATGGAGCAAGTTTCGTATCGGAACTCAAGTCGACTTTCGAAGGGCTGACGGAGGAGATCGACGAGGCCTTCCCCAAGAACAACTCTGTGGCCTGGGGACCGAATGGCCTGACCATTCGGAAGCCGGCGACCGACACACCGCCAGACGGGCTGGACGCTCTCGACTACGAGATCAATGAGCGGCTGGGCTTCCACAGTGTTCTCGACGTTCTGGTACAGACCGAGAAATGGCTCGACCTGCACAAGCTCTTTGGCCCGTTGTCGGGATACGAGTCGAAGATCGATGACCCGCGTGCGCGATGCGTCGCGACCTTGTTCTGCTATGGATTCAATATGGGCGCGAGCCAAACGGCGAGAAGCCTCAAGGGCTTCAGCCGCAAGCAGATCGCCTGGCTCAATCTGCACAACATTACCGAAGAGCGGCTGGACAAGGCGATCGTGAAGACGGTCAACGCCTACAACCGGTTTGGGCTTCCCAAGTACTGGGGCACTGGCAAGACCGCTTCTGCAGACGGCACCAAGTGGACGATGTACGAACAGAACCTGCTATCGGAGTACCACATCCGGTACGGTGGCTACGGCGGCATCGGCTACTACCATGTGTCTGACACCTACATCGCACTCTTCAGCCACTTCATTCCCTGTGGCGTCTATGAAGCGGTCTACATCCTCGACGGGTTGATCCGCAACGAGTCGGACATCAAGCCAGACACGTTGCATGGCGACACCCAGGCACAGAACACGCCAGTGTTTGGCTTGGCGCACTTGCTGGGCATCGACCTGATGCCTCGGATTCGCAACATCAAGGACCTGATCTTCTACCGGCCCAACCGCGAGGGCCGGTATCAGAACATTCAGCCACTCTTTGCAGGGCAATCGGTGGACTGGGAATTGATCGAGCGGCACTACGAGGACATGCTGCGCGTGGCCGTGTCGATCAAGGCCGGCAAGATCACGCCGTCAACGCTACTGCGGCGCCTGGGCAGTGCGAGCCGCAAGAACAAGCTGTACTTCGCCTTCAGAGAACTTGGGCGTGCCCGGCGCACCATGTTCCTGCTGCGCTACATCAGCGATCCACAGCTGCGCAAAACCATCAATGCCGCCACCAACAAGAGCGAGGAGTTCAACAACTTCGCGCAGTGGACATTCTTCGGCAATCAGGGAGTGATCGCCGAGAACGTGCGGCATGAGCAGCGCAAGGTGGTCAAGTACAACCACCTGGTCTCCAACATGCTGATCCTGAACAACGTGCACCGGATGTCAGGCGTGCTGGCGGAGCTGAAGAAGGAGGGGAGGCATCAGATCGATGAGAAAACGCTGGGAGCGTTGTCGCCGTACCGGAACATCCACCTGAACCGCTATGGCGACTACACGATGGATCTGCGGATGCCTGTCGAGCCAATGAACGTTAAGGTGAAGATCCTCTGACGAAACAGGGCAGGGACTTTGGTGCCGTTTTTATCAATGCTAATAGGCACTTAGCTGCTCATTTGGCGAAAAAATCCTGAATCCCGGCCAACCCTCCAGCAGGCCCTTTTCCTGCCAGGCCACGAGGTCCACCCGCCGTGCCTTGCGCAGCAGCGGCAGCGCATCGGCGATGGCACGGTCGGCCTCGCGGCTGCCGTCCCAGGCCACGAGGACGTTCTGGTAGGGCGCATCGAACGAACCCGCATAGGGCAGCAGCAAGGTCGGCCGCGCGCTGAAGAGCACGAGGCGCTCGACGACCACTTTGCGCGCCGCGTAGCCCGGCGCCTGCGGATCGGGCTGGCTCAGCACGAGGAGGTCGTGGCTGTGCGTCTGCTGCAGCAACCCGCCCGCCACGTCGCACTCCATCACGACCGACTGGCAGGCGTTGAACCTTGCGGCCTCGCAGGCCTTCTCGAAGGCCTGGGCCGCGGACCGTGCCCGCTCGCCGAGCTCGACGCGCGCGAGCTGCGCAAACTCGGCCATCGACGCGGCCGCGCCCACGGTGTTGGGCAGCTCCAGCAGGCCGGTGGGCGCGAAACCCGTGAGCTGCGCGTCAAAGCTCCTGGCCAGCGCAATGGCGGTCTGGATACGACGCTCGCACAAGGGGTCGTCATCCACGAGAACGAGCAGGCTGCGGTAGGTCATGGCGAATCTCCAGGCAGGGTTGTGGACGGTCAGGCGCCGAGCCCGATGGGTGCGGGCACGAGGTTGACGATCCGGGTGAACAAGGCGGCGTAGTCGATGGGCGGCGGGGCGCCGGTGAGAGGGTCCTCGTTCGCCAGGAACGCTGCGTCGAGCTGAGCCCAGTCGTCTGGGGTCAGCACCTTCTCGGCCAGCGGCAGGATCTCCCGCTCCTCGAGGCTCATGTGCGACAGGTAGAAGTCGACGTAGCCCGCGACAGCCTTCTCGAAGGCTTCGCGGCGCGGCTCGCCGAGCATCTCGAAGCCGGTCAGCGCGTGTTCGAGCTCGCGGATCTTGCGCTCGCCGCACGCGTGGTCGCCGTCGAGGTGGTCGAGCAGGGGGCGTGCGAGCGGCGTGCGTGCGCGCAACTTGGGAAACAGCAGCTCCGACTCCATGCGGTGGTGCCGCTTCTCCGGAAACTCCTCCAAGTAGAAGAGCATCGCGCGCAGGGCGGTGAAGTCGGGCAGGGTCGAGCCCTTGCGGTGCTGCGCCAGCAGGAGCAGCAGCGAGCGCAGCATGGCCGACAAGGCGGCATGCTCGGAACGGATGATCTTGAGGGCAGCGTGGGTCATCGTGGTGGTCTCCGAGGTGCTTCCGGATACCCGCAGGTTCACATGCCGGACCGTCCGCCGACTTGCGCGGGATCAATCCAACCGACGCAGCCGCACATCAGACTGCCCCGCATGAACACGAGGGCATCCCGGCACGCACCCGGCGCCACGCGCGAGCTCGGTCGCCTGCAGGAGATCGTGGCGGTGCTGGTGCGCCATGGCCTGGGCGACGCGGTGCGGCGCATGGGCTGGGCCGACCTGCTGGAGAAGGCCGGCCGGCTGGTGCACTGGAACAGCGCCGCGGAGCTCGCGCGCCTGCCGCCGCCGCTGCAGGTGCGCCGCGCGCTCGAGGAGCTGGGGCCGACCTTCGTCAAGCTCGGGCAGATCCTCGCCGGACGCGCAGACCTCCTCGGCCCGGAATGGATCACCGAGTTCGAGAAGCTGCACAGCCGCGTGCCGGCGGTTCCCTTCGAGGAGCTGCATGCCCAGCTGGTCGAAGACCTGGGAGGCGAGCCGTCGCAGGTCTTTGCCTGGTTCGACGAACAGCCGCTGGCGGCTGCCTCGATCGCGCAGGTGCACCGTGCGCGCCTGCACGACGGCAGCGAGGTGGTGGTGAAGATCCGCCGGCCCGGCATCCGCCCGGTGATCGAAGCCGACCTGCGCCTGCTGGAGCGGCTGGCCGGCATCGCCGCGAACCGCTGGCCGGACCTGCGGCCCTACGGGCCGGTGGCGCTCGTGCAGGAGTTCGGCCGCTCGCTGCGCCGAGAGCTCGACCTCGCGCATGAATGCCGGCAAGCCGAGCGCATCGCCGCCAACTTCAGCGGCCAGGCTGAGATCGTGATCCCGAAGGTCTACTGGGAGTGGACGCACGAGCGGGTCAACGTGCAGCAGTTCATCGACGGGCTGCCCGGCAGTGCGCTCGAGCGCGCCGAAAGCGAAGGCCTCGACCGCAAGCTGCTGGCCCAACGCGGCGCGAAGGCGGTGTTGAAGATGGTGGTGGAAGACGGCCTCTTCCACGCCGATCCTCACCCCGGCAACGTGTTCTACCTGCCGGGCAACCGCATCGCCTTCATCGACTTCGGGATGGTGGGGCGGCTGTCCATGCAGCGCCGCGACGAGCTGCTCAAGCTGATGCTCGGCCTGGTGCAGCGCGACCCGTCGGCGGTGGCCGATGTGCTGCTGGAGTGGGCCGATGGCTCGGCCGAGGAAGAGATGCTGCTGAACGCCGACATCGAGGCCTTCGTCGACACCTACCACGGCGTGCCGCTGGCGCAGCTGAGCCTGGCTGCCATGCTGGCCGACGTGACCGCCATCCTGCGCCGCCACAAGCTGAGCCTGCCGTCGGACCTGGCGCTGCTCATCAAGGCTTTCATCTCGACCGAGGGCATGGGCCGTGGTCTCGACCCCGATTTCCACATGGCCGCCGAGGCCCTGCCGCTGCTCAGGCGTGCGCTGCGGGCGCGCTACCACCCGAAGGCGGTGATGCGGCGTGGCTGGCAGGCGCTGAGCCGCATGGCCGGGCTGCTGGGTGCGGTGCCGGACGACCTGGCACGGCTGCTGCGCCACGTGCGCCATGGTGGCGTGCAGGTCCACATCGACGTGCACCACCTGGACCGCGTGGGCGATCAACTCGACCGTGCCGCCAGCCGCCTCACCGTGGGTCTGGTCGTGGCCGCGCTCATCGTCGGTTCGTCGATCGTGATGACGGTGCGCGGCGGCCCGATGCTGCTCGGGCTGCCGGCCTTCGGCCTGCTGGGATTCGTCGGCGCTTGCGCGGGGGCGGTGTGGCTGCTGCGCTCGATCTGGCGCAGCGGACACCACGAGCCGAGGGAGTGACCAGCCCCGCTGGGGGCAGGGCAGCCGATCTCAAGCGCGCGGCGGCGGGATGACCACCACCGGCACCGGCGCGCTCGCCAGCACGCGTGACACCACCGACCCCAGTGCAAGCTGCCCGATGGCACCGTGGCCCCGCGAGCCCATGACGATCATGTCGGCGTGCCACTGCGTCGCCTGCTCGACGATCACGTTCGCGGCCGGGCCCTCGTTGTGGAAATACTCCGCCCTGATGCCGTGACGCTCGAGGAAGATCCGCACCGGGCGGAACACGTCATTCGCCTCCGAGATGCGGCGCATGGCGGCCTGGTTGTCATCGAGCAGCAGGCGCAGGCCGTTGGGCAGCGGCGTCTGCGCGTGCACCACTGCGTAGCGCTGTTCGCGGGACAACCACTCCTGGTGGGCACCGAGCCAGGCCAGCATGTGGCGGCTGAACGGGCTGTCGTCGACTGCGAGCAGGATGTTCATGGGACGGTCCTCTGTGTAAGCCATGGAGCCTTGAAGGTAGGTCGCGTTTCGACGCAGGAGCTTGACGCGGCGCAAACCTCGGCGCTGTTCATGGCACCAGCACGGCGGCGCCCTCGAAGGTGCCGGCACGCAGCCCGTTCAGGGCCTCGTTGGCCCGCTCGAGCGCAAACGGCGTCGTGTGGACTTTCAACGGGTGCTCGTGCACGAACGCGAAGAACGAGCGGGCATCGTCGCGCGTGAGGTTGGCCACCGAGCGCACTTCGCGTTCGCCCCAGAGCAGCGCATAGGGAAACGCCGGGATGTCGCTCATGTGGATGCCGGCGCAAACGACTCGCCCGCCGCGCCGCAGGTGCGAGAGGGCGAGCGGCACGAGCGCGCCATCGGGGGCGAAGAGGATTGCCGCGTCGAGCGGCTGCGGCGGTGGCGTGTCGGTGCCCCCCGCCCAATCGGCGCCGAGCGTGCGCGCGAAGGCCTGGCGCGCCACATCGGCGGGGCGCGTGAACGCAAAGACATGCCGGCCCTGCGCCTTCGCCGCCTGAGCGATCAGGTGGGCGGAAGCACCGAAGCCGTAGAGCCCGACGACACGGGCCTCATCGCCGGCGGCCTGCAGTGCCCGCCAGCCGATGAGCCCGGCACACAGCAGGGGCGCCGTGTCGACCGGGTCGAGCGAGTGCGGCAGCGCGACGCAGAAGTCGGCATGGGCCACGACGTGCGACGCGTAGCCGCCGTCGCGCCCGTGGCCGGTGAACACCGCACGGGAACACAGGTTCTCGCGGCCGCGGCGGCAGTCGTCGCACTCTCCGCAGGCCCAGCCGAGCCAGGGGATGCCGACACGATCTCCGACGAGCCAGCCACGCACGCCGTCGCCCAGGCCCTCGACCGTGCCGACGACCTCGTGGCCCGGGACCACGCAGCCGCAGGGCGGGGCCAGGTCGCCGTCGGCGATGTGCAGGTCGGTGCGGCAGACCCCGCAGGCCAGCACCCTGACGAGCAATTCGCCCGGGCCCGGCCGGGGCAGAGCACGCAACTCCAGTTCGAGCGGCCGCCCCGCGCCACGAAAGACCATGGCACGCATGGCGCTGCCCGACGGGGCGGTCATTTGATGGCGATGGTCCGGCTGCTGGAGCCTTCGCGCTTGGGCAGGGTCAGCGTGAGCACGCCGTTGTCGAGCTTTGCAGAAACGTCCTTCTCGTCGACCTCGTGCTCCAGCGTGAAGCTGCGCGAGACCATGCCGGTGCAGGTTTCGGTCAGCAGCACCCGCTTGCCTTGTTTTTCTTCCTTCTCGCGCTTCACCTCGGCGCTGATGGAGACGAAGTTGCGGTTGACGGTGACGCGGATGTCGTCCTTGCGAACGCCCGGCACCTCGGCGCGCACTTCGTACTGCTTGTCGGTTTCGCTGACGTCGATGGGAATGTCGTTCGGCAGGTCGTCGGCCAGCCGCGAGGGGCGCGGGAAGCCGCGGAAGAAGTCCGGGAAGAAGTCGTTCAGTCGTTCGAAGCGTGTCAGTGCGTTCATCTTTCTCTCCTGTGTCGATGTGGCGCCGCGCGGCCTCGGAATGCCTGCGGCTTGGTGATCTTTTGGCAGACGGTGGAGGAGGGCATTGCGTTGCATCAAGGGTTGATCTGCATCACATGCGGCCCTTTGATCTGACGCATGCTGTCGATGTTCGGAAGGAGATGACCATGAAACGCGGCGTACTGCTGGAATCGCTTGCTGCGCGGCTGCCGGGCCTGAGCGCCTAGCGTCGGACGAACGATGAACCCATGGTTGTGGAGCGCCGTGGCCGGTGAGACCATGGCCGCGTCTCTCGGTGGGCCGCACGCGCTGGCGGCACTGCAATCGCGCCGGCTCCAGGCGCTGCTTCGTCATGCCAAGGCGAAATCTCCGCTGTTTCGCCGCCTGCTGGACGGCATCGACCCTGCCGAGGCCAGGCTGCAGGACCTGCCGGTCACCCGCAAACGCGAGCTGATGGCAAGGTTCGACGAGTGGGTCACCGACCCGGCCTTGCACCTCGATGCGGTGCGCCGCTTCATGCGCGACAGCGATCGCATCGGTACGCCAGGACCGGGTGGCTACATGGTCTGGCAGAGCTCCGGCAGTTCGGGCGAGGCGGGTGTCTTCGTCCAGGACGATGCCGCGATGGCGGTCTACGACGCGCTCGAATCGCAGCGCCGGCCCTGGAGTTCGCGTCGCTTCACCGACCCGTGGTTCGTCGGTGAGCGCATCGCGTATGTCGGTGCGACGAACGGGCACTTCGCCGGCATCGCGTCGATCCGGCGCCTGCGACGGCTGAACCCGGTGTTCGCCGGCAGGCTTCACGAAGTGTCGTTCCTGCAACCCATGGCGCAGCTCGTCTCGCAGCTGAATGCCTTGGAGCCGACCATCGTCTCCACCTACCCCAGCTCGGCGGTGCTGCTGGCGCAGGAGCACCTCGCGGGCCGCTTGCGGATCCGCCCAAGCGAGATCTGGACCGGCGGGGAATCGATGTCGCCGACCATGCGGCGCCATGTCGAGCAGGCTTTCGGCTGCGAGGTCGTCGACAGCTATGGGGCGTCGGAATTCCTGGCGCTCGCATCGCCGTGTCGTTGCGGCTGCCTGCACCTCAACAGCGACTGGGCGATTCTGGAATCAGTCGATCGAGACGCCCAGCCCGTGCCGCAAGGCCAGCTTGGCGCCACCGCGCTGCTCACCAACCTGGCCAATCGCCTGCAGCCGCTGATCCGCTACGACCTGGGCGACCGCATCCGCGTGCATGCCGAAGGCTGCGACTGCGGTTCACCGTTTCCCCTGATCGACGTGCTCGGGCGCCATGACGACACCTTGCGGCTCGTGACGCAGGGGCGCGAGGTCAGCGTGCTGCCGCTGGCGCTGTGCACCGTGCTCGAGGAGGAAGGCGGTCTGGTGCACTTCCAGGTCGTCCAACGGGGCCCGGCCGAGCTTGAGATCGTGGTCGAAGACAGGGCCAAGGTGTCGCGTGAGCTGGCAGGCCGGGCTGCACGCTCGCTCAAACGGTATCTAGAGAGCGTGGGCGCCCGCGGCGTACGGTTTGCTTGGACTGAGGGGCCGCCTGTCCGACATGGCCCGGGCGGCAAGGTGCAGCGCGTGGTGGCGCTCCGTGCGCTGGCCTGAGCGTGCTAAGGCGACCATGCGCCGTCGTCACTTTACATAATATACATTGTGGTGCACTTACGGCGGTTGCCTCGGCCGCTCATCCAGACGATCCAGGCAGCAACAAGCCTTCATGCAGCGCCAGCTGTTCCAATGCCGCCTCGAACAGCGCTCGCGATTGCGCAGCGACTTGCTTTACGTACGCGTGAAGTTGCGCATCGGCCACGCTGCGGTGCTCGCACTCCGCGCTGTAGGCCTCGAAGTGCGACAGCTGCACCAACAGTTCGGACACATGGCGCGGGCATTCACAGGCCACCGTCGTCGACAGGCTCGCAAAGTCAGCGAGCGCCGCGTCGTCCCAACGGCGTGGCGGCACCGGCTGCGTCTGCATCGTGCGCCGCTCCGTCAGCGGCTGGGCCCGATCGGGCCTCTGCGCCAGGCCGTTGAGCCACTGTGCCAGCACGGCGTCGGGCTGCGGACCGCGCAGCAGCGTCGCGCCAGCATTCGCCAGCGCCTCGCAGACGGCGTCGGCTGCAAAGCCGTAGAGCACCAGCTTCGGCACGCCGGCAAGTGAAGGCGCCGCCGCGTCAAGCGCGGCGAGCCAATCGTCGTGAAGCCGAGGCTCGTGCAACAACACGGCATCGACGTCCGAACTTGTGAGCGCCGCGGCGGCCTGTGCCGCCGTGTCGTACGGGCCCAGCAAGGAGACGGGCCGCCCGAGGCGCCGCAACAGACCCGGCCGCCGCAGCCGAAGCCCAAGCGCGGGCCCGATCACCGCCAGCCGCCAGGCCCGGGCGGGAGGCCCTGCGGACGCCTCGCCGGTGTTGCGACCTTGCGTGGTGGCCAAGGTCTGCGCGTGTGTGGACGCGACACGTTGCAGCTGCGCCATGTCGAGCGCCGCCAAGCTGCCGATGGCGTGGCCCACCTCGGTCAGCTGCTTGATCAATGCGAGGCGCCGCACATCGTCGCCCGAGTAGAGCCGCTGGCCCGACGGAGACAACTGCGGCTGCGTGAGCGAGTAGCGGCGCTCCCACACACGCAGCGTCGCCACCGGCATCCGCAGCATCCGGGCGACGGCACCGCTGCGGTGAAGCGTCCCCTGCCCCGCACTGGCCCCCTGCCCGCCCGTGGCGGATGACTTGGTTCGTCCCATCCAGCACCTCATGAAGCGTTATTGACCCGGATTATCAGGGCAACTTGCGCGACTATCGCAGAGCTGAACAATGTTTGACGCCGGACTCCCTATCATGACCCGGTGTCATTGAACTTCCCCAGAACCGTGGCCGTCATCGGTGCCGGCATGTCCGGCGCTGCATGCGCGCATGCCCTGACGCTCGCCGGCCACGCGGTTCACGTCTTCGACAAGTCACGCGGGGCCGGCGGGCGCCTGGCCACGCGTCGCTTCCAATGGGTGGAACGAGACGGGCACGCGAGCTCCACGCGGCTCGACCATGGGGCGATCGGCATCACGGCGCGTACCGCCGCGTTCCAGTCCTTCGTCGACGATGCCGTGCGCGCAGGCGAACTGGCGGCCTGGGCGCCCGTGATGGCCGAGGGCAGCCTGCCCCTGGAAACGAATGGGCCGTTGCACGTGCCCCTGCCGGACATGCCGGCGCCGTGCCGCCGCCTGCTGGAAGCTGTGCCTGCCACCTGGTCGTTTCCCGTCGACACGCTGCAGCGCGGCCCGCTTGGCTGGCAACTCGAATCGGCCGCACAACGCCACCCCGCGACCTTCGATGCCGTCGTGCTGGCCATCCCGCCCGCACAGGCGGCGCCCCTGATCGGCCCGCACCGGCCGGACTGGGCCCGCCACGCAAGCGTCGTGACGATTCAGCCCTGCTGGACCTTGATGGGCGTCGCGGATGCCCCGGATCCTGCCCCGACCTGGGATGCGGCACGGCCGCCGAGCGGGCCGCTCGCCTGGGTGCTGCGCAACGACGCCCGCCCTGGCAGGCCGCGCGTGCCCGGCAAGGCGCACTGGGTCGTGCACGCCCGCGCGGGTTGGAGTCGCCGCTACCTGGAGCAGCCGGCCTGCTGGGTCCAGCTGCAGTTGCAGTCGGCGCTCGGTGACTGGCTCCAGCAGCCGGTCGACTGGCACCAGAGCGTCGTGCACCGCTGGCGCTATGCACTTCCAGCGCAGCACCCGGTGCAACCGGATCCGCCGTTCTGGTGGGACGACGCGCAAGGGCTGGGCGTCTGCGGCGACTTTCTTGGCGGCGCTGGGGTGGAAGGCGCCTGGTTGTCGGGGCGTGCCTTGGCGAATGCGATGCTGCAGGCGGAGCACCAGGCCGCCTGCGAGGAACTGAAGCACGGCTTCGACGCGTGGCGCCACCACAAGGCCGGGGGCGGCTGAGATGCGCCACCTGATCGTCGTGCTGGGCGACCAGCTCGACCTCGACGCCTCAGGCTTCGACGGCTTCGACACCGGCCTCGACGCGGTCTGGATGGCCGAGGTGCAAGAAGAGTCGACGCACGTGTGGTCGAGCAAGGCGCGCATTGCGCTCTTCCTCTCCGCGATGCGTCACTTTGCATTGGCCCTGCAGGCCGCCGGCCGCACGACGCACTACACCCGGCTCGATGTGCCTGGCAACGCCGGCACGCTGGCCGCCCAGCTGCACGCCGACATCCAGCGCCTGCGTCCTGCGGGCCTGGTCATGACGGCGCCGGGCGACTGGCGGGTGCTGCAGGCGATCAAGTCGGTGGCCGAGGCCAACCGCCTGCCGCTGGACATCCGCGAGGACCGGCATTTCTTCTGCAGCGTTCGCGAGTTCGCGGCCCATGCCAGGGGCCGCAAGTCGCTGCGCATGGAGTACTTCTACCGCGAGCAGCGACGGCGCCACCGCGTGCTGATGGAAGGCGATGGCCCGTCGGCCGAGCCCATCGGCGGCCAGTGGAACTTCGATGCCGACAACCGCGAAGCGTTCGGTGCCGACGGTCCGGGCGCGGTGCCGCCGCGTGCACGCTTCGAGCCCGATGCCGTCACGCGGGAGGTGCTCGAACTCGTCCGCACGCGCTTCGCCGAGCACCCGGGCGAGCTCGACAGCTTTGCCTGGCCCGTGACACGCGAGCAGGCGCTGCAGTCGCTGCAGCGCTTCATCGCACAGCGGCTGACCCACTTCGGCCGCTACCAGGATGCGATGTGGCCAGGCGACCCGTGGCTCCATCATTCACACCTGTCGGCCGCCCTCAACCTGAAGCTGCTGAACCCGCGCGAGGTGGTGGCTGCGGCGGAAGCGGCGTTTCAGCAAGGGCAGGCGCCCCTGGCCAGCGTCGAAGGCTTCATCCGACAGATCCTCGGATGGCGCGAGTACGTGCGCGGCGTGTACTGGACACAGATGCCACGCTACCTGGAGCGCAACGCCCTGCAGGCCCGACACGACCTGCCCGCCTGGTACTGGAACGGCGCCACCGACATGGCCTGCCTGCGCGACGCCCTCACCCAGACGCTTGCCCATGGGTACGCCAACCACATCCAGCGCCTGATGGTCACCGGCCTCTACGCGCTGATGCTCGGTGTGGAGCCCCGGCAGGTCCACGCCTGGTACCTGGCGGTGTACGTCGACGCGGTCGAGTGGGTCGAACTGCCCAACACGCTCGGCATGAGCCAGTACGCCGACGGCGGCGTGATTGGCAGCAAGCCCTACATCGCCACCGGCCGGTACATCCAGCGCATGAGCCCGCACTGCAAGGGCTGCCGCTACGACCCCGAACAGCGCGCGGGCGCAGACGCCTGCCCCTTCACCACCCTCTATTGGGACTTCCTCATGCGCCACGACACCGAACTCGCCGGCAACGCCCGCATGGCGCTGCAGGTGAAGAACGTGGCGCGGCTGACCGACGCACAGCGGCGCGAGATCCGCGAACGTGCATCGGCCATCCGCCGGGGCGAGGTGGGTGGCGCGTGATGCAGGCCCCAGCGCCCACGCTTGCCGCGGCACACCAGCGGATTGCCGCCGTTCGGCCCGAGGTATACGCGCGCACCCGCAACGCGCTCGACGGCGCGGTCAGTGGACTGTCGCCCTATATCACCCATGGCTTCGTGTCGCTCAGTGACGTCCTGTCCGGCGTGTCGGCGCGGCATTCGCTCCAGGTGCAGCACAGGTTCGTCTACGAGCTGGGTTGGCGTGCCTACTTCCGCCACCAGTGGCAGCACCACGGCGAGGGCATCTTCCGCTCGCTGCACGAGGGCCCGCTGCACGACGGCGCCTACGCCATGGCCCTGCCGGCCGACATCCGAGAGGGCCGCACCGGCGTTCAGGCCATCGATCAGGCGGTGCGCACGCTCTACCGCACAGGCCTGCTGCACAACCATGCGCGCATGTGGCTCGCGAGCTATGTGGTGCACCTTCGAAAGGTGCATTGGCGTGCCGGCGCCGACTGGTTGTACGGCCACCTGCTCGATGGTGACCTCGCCAGCAACCATCTCAGCTGGCAGTGGGTCGCCGGCACCGCAAGCCACAAGCCCTACCTCTTCAATGCCGACAACGTGGCACGGCATGCACCTTCGGAGTGGCACAGCGCTGGCAGCGTGGTCGACACCTCGTACGAGGTACTCGACCGCATCGCCCACACGGCATCGGAGCGGAGCGCCGTGGAACCCACCGCCCGCGAGGACGACCCGTGCCCGGAACCTGAACGGTTCACCGCCCCGCCCGCCGGGCTCGGCACCAAGGCGCCGAATGCCGCGGTCGCCGCCGGCTACGACGTCTGGATCGTGCACCCCTGGAATCTGGGCGCCCTGCCCGACTCCTTGCCCGACAGGTGTCGGGTGATCGGCATTTTCACCACCGACTTTCACCGCGCCTGGCCCTGGACCGAGCGGCGCTGGCGTTTTGTCGGCGAGCGCATGGCCGAGCTGACGTCAGAGTGCTGGTACGGGGATGCAAACGCCGTCGGCGCCGCCCTGCAAGGCGCGATGAGCGTGTGCACCGTCGATGATCCGCACCTCTCACCATGGCTCAGGGACACGGCCGACTGCGCGCCCGCCCCGAGGCTCTTTCCGCACATCAACCAGCGCTGCGATTCCTTCAGCCAATGGTGGGCACGCGCGAGCCTTGGCCTGAACTCGGCGGCAGACCTCCTGGCGCTCGCTCAGCGGACCGCTGAATGATTTCCGCGCGCGGGTCCTCGGCGAAGAGCCCACTCGACACCATCAACGCGTGAACCTTCCGTCGGCGGCGATGATGGACAGGTCGACGAAGTCGAAACCCGTGTGGTCCGTCGGCGAATACGACAGCTCCAGCCCCCCGATGTCGAGCCTCTGCATGCCGTGCAGTGCAGCAAGCAAGGCCGCGCGTGTCGGGTCTTTCCCGGCCCGCTTGATCGCTTCGACCAGCACCTTCGCCGCGGCAAAGCCTTCCAGCATGGCGGGCGACAGCTCGGTCTTGCCCTTGCCCTTGGCCAGCTCGAGCGCGTGCCGCACGAAGCGCGGCCCGGAGGCCCGCTCGTACGGGAAGACCTGCGTCACGATCGTGCCGCGCGCATGCTCGCCCATCTGCTTGATGAACGCGCCCGAGGCGTTGTTGGACAAGGTGATGATCTGCGCCGACGAGCCCGCCGCACGGATCGCCTTGGTGGCATCGACCACCGCGGTCGCCGAGCCGATGATCAGCGCCGCCTGCGCCCGGCTGTGCAGCACCTTCATCGCCACGCCGTAGAACACCGGGTTCTCGCGCTCGAACTCGTGCACGACCACCGGGCTCTTGCCGATGTTCTCGAAGCCCTTCAGCGCCCCCACCACGGCATCGGCCCCGAACGAGTCCTTCACGTGCAGGACCGCCACGCGGCTGAGCCCGGTCACCCCCAGGTGCTCGATGGCCCGCATGGCCTCGCGCTGGTAGGTCGCCCGCACGTTGAACACATACGGGTGCGGCGGCTGGTGCAGCACCATGGCGCCGGTCGACGGTGCGATCAAGGGCACCCGGTGCTTGGCGAGATGCGGCAGCACGGCCTGGGTGTGCGGCGTGCCCCGGCTCAGGAAGAGCGCCACCGCGCCCTCCTTGACGATCAAGGCTTCCGCGTTGGCCGCTGCGAGCTTGGGGTCGAACTTGTCGTCCAGCTGGACCAGGCGGATGCGCTGCCCGTTGACACCGCCGCTGGCGTTGACGAAGTCAAGGTACAGCTTCGCCCCGAACGACAACTCTTCGACGCTGCCTTTCACCTGGCCGGTGAAGCCGCTGGTCTGGCCGATCACGATGTCGGCTCGTGCGGCCTGGGCGCACAAGAGCATCGCCAGGGCGCCCATTGCCTTCAGCAGAATCCGTGCGTACCGCATGGCGGCCTCCTGTTCAGTCGAGCTTGAGCTTCTGCTGCTCCACCACGCGCTTGTAGACGGCGTACTCGGCCTTGGTCTCGGCCGCAAACTGTTCAGGGGTGTTGCCGATGATGATCGCGCCGGTCTCCTCAATGCGCTTGCGCGTCGTGGGGTTCTCCAGCACCTTCTTCACCGACGCGTGCAGCTTCGCGACCACGGGCCGCGGCAGGTTCTTCGGGCCGTGGAAGCCGTAGTACGCCATGCGGTTCACCGGCTCGAGGCCCAGCTCCTTGAAGGTCGGCACGTTGGGCAGCATGGGCAGGCGCTGAGGCGCGGCCACGGCGATCGGCAGCAGGCGGTTGTCCTTGATGAAGGGCAGCGCCGAGGGCAGGTTGTCGAAGATCATCGGCACCTGCCCCGCGATCGTGTCGGTCAGGGCCGGGCCTGCGCCGCGGTAGGGAATGTGCGTGATGAAGGTCTTGGTGATCGACTTGAACAACTCCATCTGCAGGTGCCCGATGCCACCTGCGCCCGAGCTGGCGAACGAATACTTGCCCGGGTTGGCCTTCACGAGCTCGAGGAAGGCCTTGAAGTCCTTCGCCGGGAACGACGGGTGCACCGCGAGCACGTTGGGCGTGGCGGCGATGTTGATGATCGACGTGAAGTCGACCGTCGGGTCGTACGGCGTCTTGGGGTTGAGCGACGGCACGGCCGCGGTCGTCGACACCGTCGCGATGCCGACCGTGTAGCCGTCGGCAGGCGCCTTGGCGATCTCGGTGGCCCCGAGCATGCCGCCCGCGCCACCCTTGTTCTCCACGATCATCGGCTGGCCCATCACCGCCTGCATCTGGTCGGCCACCACGCGCGCAATGATGTCGGTGGTGCCGCCGGGCGCAAACGGCACGATCACGCGCACCGGCTTGTCGGGGTAGTCGGCCGCCGCAGCAACCAGAGAGACGCTGGCCAGCGCCGCAGCCAGAAGAATTCTTGTCGTGGACTTGAGGGTCATCGTGTTGTCTCCGAGTGAATGACACGCCCTCCACTGCATCGGCCATGCCAGGCGCTGCAAGCGTGATGCAACTCGCGCTTTCCCTCGTGAAGCGC
Organism: Piscinibacter sp. HJYY11; assembly: GCF_016735515.1. NCBI lineage: Bacteria > Pseudomonadati > Pseudomonadota > Betaproteobacteria > Burkholderiales > Sphaerotilaceae > Piscinibacter > Piscinibacter sp. HJYY11. Next base: position 632,640 of record NZ_JAERQZ010000001.1, read on the forward strand.
AAACTGCTTCTCGGTTTAACGGGTCTGTCTGGCTGGAAATCCGCACGGCCGGCGATTGCGATTGCGGATGTCCGGAATGCGCGCCGTGCGTGTTGTTCACGGCGTGTAAGTAGCTTCCACGACGCCGTGCCGACAGAACGGCTCAACACTCCTGCGCATCTCAGCACGCGCTGCACGCCAATGCTTTCGCATCACATCACCGTGAGGAGCACGAGCCGCCCGACCCAGGGTTGGCCGCGCTTTTCATGGACGGTGATGGCGTTCATCGCCTGCGTGGCGCTCGGCTTGTTTGCCTATCGGTTCCTGCTCGAGAGCCGCTTGCAGGACCAGCAGCGCAGCGGCGCGAAGCGCCTCGAGTTCTTCACGCTCACGCTCGATGCGGTGCTCACGCGCCACGAAGTGCTGCCCGGCGTGCTCGGCCTCGAGCGGCAACTGGCCGCGCTTCTCGATGCGCCGGACGAGTCCACCCGCGCGGCCGCCAACCTCTTCCTGCAGGCGGCGGCCGCGAAGGCGCAGGTCAGCGCCGTCTACCTGATCGACGACACCGGCGTCACGCTCGCCGCCAGCAACTGGAACCAGAAGACGAGCTTCGTCGGGCGCAACTACGGCTTCCGCCCCTACTTCCTCGACGCGCGGGACGGCCGCCTCGGCCGCTTCTATGGGGTCGGCGTGACCAGCGGCGAGGCGGGCTACTTCCTGGCCGCGCAGATCCTCACGCCGCGCGGCGCGACCGGCGTGATCGCGGTGAAGGTCACGCTCGACGGCTTCGAGGAAGCCATGCGCCAGAGCGGCGAGACGGTGCTCCTGGCCGACCACGAAGGCGTGGTCTTCCTGAGCTCGGCGCCGGAGTGGAAGTACCGCGCGCTGGGGGTGTTGTCGGAGGCGGTGCGCGAGCGCTTCCGGCAGACCCACCAGTACGGAGACGCGAAGCTGCTGCCGATCTCCGACCGCGAAGAGGCCATCTCGCCTTTCGGCACGGCCACCCTCACCCGCGGCGGCACGGCGCGCGACTACACCGTCATCGGCCACCCCATCGGCCCGCTTGGCTGGCAGATGCTGCTGCTGGTCGACCCCCAGGAAGCGCACCGCTCGGCCTTGACGGGTGCGCTCGTCGTCACGCTGAGCGGCGGCCTGCTGCTGGCGCTCGCGGTGCAGTGGGACTTGCGCCGCCGCAGGCGCAATGACCGCCACGCGGCCGAGGCGCGGCTGAGCGCCGTCCACGCCGAGCTCGAAGGGCGCATCGCACAGCGCACGCTGGCGCTGTCGGACGCCAACGCGCAACTCGAGCGCAAGGTGGCTGAACTCAAAAGCGCCGAAGCGATCGTGCGCGAGACCCAGGACAAGGCGGTGCAAGCCGGCAAGCTCGCGGTGCTCGGGCAGCTTTCTGCCGGCATGAGCCATGAGCTCAACCAGCCGCTCACCGCCTTGCTGACGCTGTCGTCCAATGGGTCGAAGCTGCTGCAGCAGGGGCGCATTCCCGAAGTGCAGGAGAACCTCACGCTCATCAGCGAGGTGGCGGCCCGCATGGGGCGGACCATCACGCAGCTCAAGGCGTTTGCGCGCAAGGCACCCACCTCGGCAGACCGTGTGCACGTCGTCAACGCGGTGTCGCAGGCCGCGATGCTGGTCGAGCCACGGCGAGACGAGCTGCAGGCCACCATCGACCAGCACCAGGTGCCGCCTGACCTGTGGGTCAAGGCCGACGAAACACGGCTGGCCCAGGTGCTCGTCAACCTGCTGCGCAACGGGCTCGATGAAGTGGCCGGCCAGGACAAGCGCCACATCGACATCAGCGCGGAGCGTGTCGACGACCGCGTGATCCTGCGCGTGCGCGACTCGGGGCCCGGCATCGCGCCCGACGTGCTGCCCCACCTCTTCGAGCCCTTCTTCACCACCAAGCCGGCCGGCGAAGGGCTGGGCCTCGGGCTCGCGCTGTCACTGGGCATCATCCAAAGCATGGGCGGCCGCCTGCAAGCCCGCAGCACCCGCGCGGGGGCCGAGTTCTCCATCGAGCTGGAGGCCGCATGAGCCAAGGTGCTGCACACGCGGCGACGGTGATGCTCGTTGAAGACGACGCCGTGGTGCGCAAGGCCTGCGAGCAGGCCTTGTCGCTCTCGTCGATCGGCGTGCGGGCCTTCGCAAGTGCAGAGGCCGCGCTGGAAGAGTTCCACCAGGTCCAGCCGAGCGTCGTCGTGACCGATGTCCGCCTGCCCGGCATCGACGGCCTGAAGTTCCTCGAAGAGCTCCACGGCCGCAACAAGGACCTCCCCATCATCGTGGTCACCGGCCACGGCGACGTGAGCATGGCCGTCGAGGCCATGCGCGACGGGGCCTACGACTTCATCGAGAAGCCGTTCTCGTCGGAACGGCTGGTGGAGTCGGTGCGGCGCGGCCACGAGCGCTATTCGCTGATCGCCGAGAACCGCCGTCTGCGCGAGCGCCTGCCCTCGGCCGACAAGTCGGCCGTCATCGGTCAGAGCAGCGCCATCCTGCGGGTGCGCCGCCTCATCAGCGCCCTGGCACCAACCGACGTCGACATCCTCCTCATCGGCGAGACCGGTGCCGGCAAGGAGGTGGTGGCCAAGCAGCTGCACGACGAGAGCCGGCGCACCGGCCATTTCGTGGCGCTCAATTGCGGCGCCTTGCCCGAGTCGGTCATCGAGAGCGAGATCTTCGGCCACGAAGCCGGCTCGTTCACCGGCGCCCACAAGCGGCGCATCGGCAAGATCGAGCACGCCAACCGCGGCACCCTCTTCCTCGACGAGATCGAGTCGATGACACCGGCGATGCAGACCCGACTGCTGCGGGTGCTGCAGGAGCGCGAGATCCAGCGCCTGGGCAGCAATGAATCCGTTCCGGTCGACTGCAGGGTGATCGCGGCTGCGAAGGGAGACCTGAAGCTGCTGTCCGACCAGGGCCGGTTCCGCGCCGACCTGTACTACCGGCTGAACGTTGCCTCGATCGAGATCGCCCCGCTGCGCGAGCGCCTGGACGACATCCCGCTGCTCGCCACGCATTTCATCCAGTGCGCGGCCGAGCGCTACCGCGTCGAGCCGCCCGAGCTCACGGTAGAGGTGCTCATGCGATGGCAGCAGCACCACTGGCCGGGCAACGTGCGAGAGCTGAAGAACGCGTCGGAACGCTTCTGCCTGGGGCTGGACGATGGCGTGGCGGCCGCCAGGAGCAGCGGCTACTCGCTGGCCGCCCGGCTCGACGTGCTGGAGCGCTCGATGATCAGCGAAGCCCTGCGCAACGCGGGCGGCAACGTCGGCAAGGCAGCCGACCTGCTGCAGATGCCGCGCAAGACGCTCTACGACAAGCTGCACCGCCACGCTTTGGTGCCGGCCGACTTCTCGACCGAGCCCGGCAAGGGCGGCGCGCGCTGAGCGTCAGGTCTCGTTCTGCGCCTGCAGCCGCAGCTTGCGGCGGCGCATGGCCTGCAGGTGACGCGTGGCCTCCACGTCGTTGGCGGGCACCAGGGTCGGCACTTCCACGGGCCGGCCTTCGTCCATGGCCACCATCGTGAAGAAGCAGCTGTTGGCGTGGCGGGTCGTGCGCTCCTGGATGTTTTCGGCCATCACCTTGATGCCGACCTCCATCGAGGTGCGGCCGGTGTAGTTGACGCTCGCGAGGAAGGTGACGAGTTCGCCCACGTGGATGGGCTCGCGGAAGGTCACGTGGTCGACCGACAGCGTGACGACATAGCGCCCGCTGTAGCGGCTCGCACAGGCATAGGCCACCTGGTCCATCAGCTTGAGGATGGTGCCGCCGTGCACGTTGCCGCTGAAGTTGGCCATGTCGGGTGTCATCAGCACCGTCATCGTCAGCTGGTGGGTGTTGGGGATCATGCGCGTTCCTTGAGGTGGGTTGCGGCGGGTTCGGCCGAGTCGACCCGAGTGTGTTCGAGCGCTTCACCGATGACGAAGGTGCGACGCCCGCCCTTCTTGGCGTCGTACAGGTAGGCGTCGGCGCTGTGGCACAGCGCCTGCGGTCCGATGGTGCGGTCGTGCGGTCGCCAGGCCACGCCCACGCTCGCGCCGATGTGCACCGTGAGGCCGCCTTCCACGGCGAACGGGCGTTGCGCCAGTGTGACGATGGCGCTGGCCACCCGCTCGGCCACGCCCACGTTGGCGATCGCGGGCAGCAGCACCGCAAATTCATCGCCGCCCAGGCGGGCGACGACGTCGTCTTCGCGCACCAGGCGCGCCACCCGCTGGCCGAACGCGGTCAGCACCGCGTCGCCTGCGGCATGCCCGTGGGTGTCGTTGACCGGCTTGAAGCCATCGAGGTCGATGAACAGCAGGGCCAGGTACGTTCCCGCCACCGGCTCTGCCGACAGCGCCGAGGCCAGGCGGCTCTCGAACCCCTTGCGGTTCATGAGCTGCGTGAGGTGGTCGAGCTGTGACAGGCGCGCGAGGTCTTGCAGGCGTTGCTGGGTCTGCGTCACGTCCTGCGTCATCACGTGGACGCCGGTGACGGCCGTCCTGTCATGGTTCCACTCGGGCCGGTAGGTTGCCTCGAAGCAGCGATACATCCGCATGCTGCGGTACTCGCGCTCGAAGACCACCGTCTCGCCGGCGAGCGCGCGCCGCATCTGGGGCTGCGTGGCCTCGTATTCCTCGGGGTCGAGCACCTCCCACACGCCCTTGCCTTCGAGCTCGCGGGCGTTGCAGCCGTACTGTTGCGCATACAAGGCGTTGGCGAACACATAGCGCTGCTCGCTGGAGACGAAGCACACCATCACCGGCAGGTTGTCGACGACCGCATGCAGCCGCTCCTTGCTCTGGCTCAGCTGCTCACGGGAGCGCTCGCGTTCGACGTCGCGTGCCCTGCGCAGCCACGCAAACAGCACGAGGGCCATGACCAGCGCCGCGGCCAGCACCCCGGCGAGCGCCCCCAGCCACCCAGCCGAGCGTGACGCGCGCAGGTGCTTGAACGACACGATCTGCCAGCCGCGGTCGCCGATGCGGTGCCACACCGGTTGCAACGAGTGCAGCAGATCCGCGTGCAAGGGCGCAGCGCTCAGCCGGCTGCCGTAGCGCTGGGTCGCTTTGAGCGTGGCCAGGTCTTTCGCGCTCAGGGGCTCCACCGGGCGGTACAGCCATGAACGGTCCGAGCACAGGAACACCACGCCGAATTCGTCGACGACCGCCACGACCTCCTCTGCGTCGTCGCCAGACATCCTGAGCGTCGAATCGAGCGCCACCTTCACCACCACCACCCCTTTCGAGCCATCGGCTGCCTGCACGCTGCTTGCAAGAAAGTAGCCAGGTTCGCCCGACGTCGCGCCGACTGCATAGAAGCGCCCGGTGCCGTGGGCCAGTGCGTCCTGGAAATACGGCCGGAACGCATAGTTCTGGCCGACGAAGGAGCCCGGCCGGTCCCAGTTGCTGGCGGCCAGGGCCGTGCCGCGCCCGTCGATCAGGAATGCGGCCATGAGGTTGCCACTCCTGGCGATCTCTGCCAGATAGGCATTGGCCTCACCGATGGCGGCGTGGGTGGGCGCCGCGAGGGCCTGGCTCAGGCGCGGGTCCAGCGCCAGCATGCGCGGCAGCGCCTCGTGGCGGCCGAGCACGGCGCCGAGCGCCGCCGAGACGGACCGCAGGCTCTGCGAGGCGGCCGCGATCTGCGACCGGGCCGATACCGCGTAGGCAAAGTGATAGGCCGCGAGCCCGCTGGCCGTGCAGCACACCAGTGCCAGGACGATCCACAGCCAGCCCGACCGGAACCAGCCGGACGGGCGTGACCAAGGTCCATGTCTGGCAGATCTCTCGTCCATACCGCACTCTTGTCGGCATGTCGAACCGAATGCTGAGCGACGTTACGAGCGGACGCCGCGCATTCCGGGATTCCGCCACCCAGCCCCTCCCCGCGTCTGGAAAAGCCGGCGTCCAGGGTTTTCACACAGCGGTCGGTGCCGCCACACGGCGCGAGCGTCGCACCGCCACGTGGATCACCAGCGTCACGACGAGCATCGCCAGCGTGACGAGGGCCCAGGTCACCCACAGGATCGGGGCAAGCCAGCCGATGGCCGTGCCGGCCCAGGGCAAGACGGATTCGATCGACTGCGCCGCCTGCTGGATGCTCGCCAGGATGCCCGGCAGCAGTTCGAGCAGATCACCGGGAATCCAGTCGCGCAGCCAGGCCGGCAGGAGCGCCACCACTTCGGGCACCCGGATGGCGCCGATGCCGCCGGCCGCCTGCAAGGCGTCGGCCGCCCAGTTCGTGACGGCGGAGGCCAGCCAGACGGCCGCGGTCCAGACGGCCAGCAGTACGGCAAACACGATCCAGATGGCTGCAATCACGACGCGCTCCAGGTTTCCATTCGGAGCGCGATTCTGCCGTCAGCCGGTCGCTGCGACCGCTGGGGTCTTCGGGCCTTTCAGGCGGCCGACCAATTCGGCGATGAGGGACTGGCCCGAAGCATCGAGCTGGCCGGCGCGCAGGCGCTGTTCGCGCTCGAGCTCGCGCATGCGCCACTCCATCTCGCCGACGAGCGTGACGATTTCGGCATAGACCCGCGCGTCTTGCAAAGACGCCAGTTCCGACACGATCTGCACCGGGTTGCCGGTGTCGAGCCCGGTGCTCGAGAACGACGCCCGGATGCGCTGGATGCGCTGCAAACCCGACTCGAGGACGAGACGCACCGGCGCGTTCGCCGACAGGATCTGTTGCTCGATCCACCCGCGCTCCCCGTGGAAGCGCTCGAGCGTGCCGGCGATGCGCAGGATGCGCGGCACCATTTGCTCCAGCGGCGGTGCCGAGGCCAGCTCGATCGGCATGTCGGGCGCGGTGCGGGCGGCCGACGACACGGCATCGAGCAGCGCCGGCGCGAACTCTCCGGGCACCAGTCGTGCGGCCATGCTCGCGCGCAGCAAGGGCGTGACGCCCGATTCCACGAGCCCCATGAGCCACTCCGACGCGGCGAGGATCTGCCCGTTGAGCGACAAGGCCTCGCCCTTCACCCCTTGCGGGTAGCCGAAACCATCGAGCCGCTCGTGGTGCATCAGCACGGTGTCGGCGATGTCCTTGCCGGCACCGACCATGTCGCGCAGCACGCGGCTGGCGATCAAGGGGTGCGCGGCGATGTGGCGCCACTGCTGCGTATCGAGGCGCGTGCCTTTGCGCACGAGCGCGGGGTCGATGTACAGCTCGCCGACGTCGTGCACGAGGCCGGCGGTCGCGAGCATGCGGTGGCGGTCGATCTCGCCGGGCAGCAGCCGGCGGCCGAGCGCCATGGCCAGCATAGACACGCCCACGGCGTGCTCGACACGCTCTTCCTGCTGCTGCCCGTAGACCGTGAGCAGCGACTGCATGGGCATCGAGAGCGTCAGGCTCCCGAGCGAGGCTGGAATGGCGCGCGCCCGGTCGCTTTCGCACAAGGCATTGAGCAGCGGGTGCTTGGCGAGCAGCGCCGCCGCCACCGGCTCGAAGCGGGCCGGGATGATGCCGTTGACGATCTCGATGCAATCCTCGAGGGGCTTGGCCAGCTTGTGGCGCAGCAATCGCTCGCGCGTGCTGGCGTCGATGCGTGCGCCCTTGGCGAGGAGCTTGATGCCGTTGCCGGTGAGGATGTCCTCGGACACCGCCACGTCGTGCGTTTCCGAGGTCTTGACGACGTGGTTGAGGTAATGCGGGTTCACCGCATCGGTCGACGCGGTTCCGGCAGGGGCATTCATGTGTAGCTCTTGGGTGGCCTCCAGGGTGCACGGTATATCGGCCCCGCGGCGCCGTCCTTGAGCCCTGCTTGTGCCGCCACGGCGGCAGCGGCCCGCGCCTTGATCTGGATCAAGCCGGACCGGGGGTGTCCCTCAGTGTCGCGAGCCGACGGGCGTGAGCGTCAGGTCGGAATTGCGAACGCGCAGGCTGCCGTCGGCCAACTCGTCGACGCTCTCGCCCCCGGCCAGCCGGTACTCGACAGCACCGTTGGGTTCCCAGTGCTCCTGACCGTCGGTCTGCAGCGACTGGTCTTTCACCAGATGCTCGTAGGCGCAGACCTTGTAGGTCTGGCCGTCCGCTCCGCGGGCAGGAAACGAGTCGAGCAGGTGCAGCTTGTGTTCCATGGTGGTTCTCCTCAACGCGGGACTTGAATCAAGCGGAGTTGAGCGGCAAGCGGCGCGCCTGACTCCAGCCGATATGGAGTCCAGTTCGATTCGTTGGTTCACCAGTCGGCACTGCGGGTGACGGTCTCCCATGCACCCCGGGTCACCTTGTAGACCCCCACGGCACCGTACTTCTGCTCGCCGTCTTCGCGGAAGCGCATGTTGTTCGTCACGGGCGCGAGCGCGTCAATGACCTTGAGTTGAGCCGTCAGCTTTTTCGGGTCGACCGACCCTGCGCGGCGCATGGCGGCCGCCAGCACGTAGGTCGCGTCGTAGGCGTAGTGCGCGCCGTACACCGGGTTGCCCTTGAAAGCGGAGTTGAACTTGTCCAGGAAGGGCCTGCCGGAGGGGAACTCGATGGCATCGGCGATGGGCGAGGTGGCATACACGCCGCGTACCCCCATCGCCGCCTGCGCCATCTTGGGCGTCTTGATGTCGCCCCCGATGACCACCATGGAGGTGAGCTCCGCCTTGACGAGCTGCTCGATCAGCGCACCCACCTGAAAGTCGGCCAGGGTGGTGACGAACACGTCGACGCCCGCCGCCTTGAGCTCGGGCACCAGCGTGTTGAAGTCGGTGGTCTTGTCGTCGAGCGACTTGCGCAGTGCCACCGGCTTGCCGGCCTTCTTGATCTCGGCCGCGGCCAGGTCGGCCAGGCCTTTGCCGTACGGCGTGTTGTCATCGACGACCGCGAACTTGCTGGCACCGGCAAGCGTGGCCGCATACGAGCCCAGGGCCTTCGACTGCAGCGCGTCGTTGGACACCAGGCGCAACGTGGTCGAGTGGCCGAGCTGGGTGTACTCGGGCTTGGTCGAGATCGCAAGCTGGGCGATGTCGTTCTTGGCATAGACGGGAGCGGCGGCCATGCTGACCCCGGAATTCAGGTGCCCCACCACCGCAACCACACCGGCCTCGACCAGGCTTTCGGCGACGCGCACGCCTTCATCGGCATTGGACTTGTCGTCCACGGCCACCAATTCCAGCTTGACGGGTTTCCCGTCGATCTTGAAACCTTGGGCGTTGAGCTCGTCGATGGCGAGTTGGACGCCGTTCTTCATGTCATGGCCCAGCGCCGCGAGCGGGCCGCTCATGGGTTGGGCCACGCCGATCTTGACGGTGTCGGGGATGCGGTTGCAGCCGACAAGAAGGAAGGCGCAGGCGAAGGAAGCAAAGAGCAGTGCAGGACGGAAACGGGGCATGATGAATGCGGCAAGTGGATCGACAAGCGGCACTCCACTGCAGAAAGCGGGCCAACGCGACATGCCCCATTGCGAGCAGGCACGGCGTGCCAAAAGTCGCATCTTGCGTTGGCGCGCCTGCGCCGCACGCCCCGATCGGCCATGCGCCTGCACCCGGCCGGTTCATTTTTTCGGCCGGGGCAACGCCTCAGTGCTTCACGTTCTCGCGGTTGAACCCTCGCGTGGGTGCCATCGTCGTCGGCACCTGCTGCACCGAGCTGCAGGGCGCCTGCCATTCGCGCAGCTCGGTGGCGAGGATGGTGTGGCGGTCGCGCTCGGCGCGCTCGATGAGGGCGAAGACGTTGTCATCGTTGACCAGCTCGCGGCCCACGCCGCGGGTGAGCCTTGCGTAGATTTCGTCGATCGACAGATCCATTGCGGTTCCTTTCAGTGGCAATGCCTATCGGCGGGCAAGTGCCGTTCCGTGTTTCCTTGGGAGCGGGTGCGTGGGAGAACCCCGACACGCGATCGCCCTGCGCTCCGATGGCCGGGGCCTGCGCGGCGCGCCACAGTCGGCTCACCGCTGACACAGCGCAGATACAGGAGCATTTGATGGCAACGAGCAGCATCCTCGGCGGCAACACCGCCCCCCAACGACCCCTCGGCACCGGTGCCGATCTGCTGGGCCCGAGCGACAGCTCCGATTCCGGCAGCGACGTGCAGGGCGAGCGCGCCCTGGCGACCGACGCCGACGACGGTGGCACCGGCGCCATTCCCGCCGAGCTCGACAGCGACACCGATTCGCGAGGCACCGGCGAGCGCGCCGCGGCGATCGGCACCGAGCCGCGCGATGGCGGCGACATCATGCCGGACCGGGTGATCCGCACCTCGGACGCTCTGGACGACGCCGACCGCCTCGACGTCGACGAACTGGTGGTCGACGACGACGACAGCGACAGCGGCGAGGAAGACCCGGCCGACGACCCGCGCCACTGACGTGGCGCGCAGCCAGAAGAAGCCCCGGCCCGCGGGGCCCCCCTCGGCGCGGCTGCTGTCGCGCACGCTGAAAACCACCTTCGGCCTCGACCATCTGCGCGAAGGCCAGCAAGCGGTGATCGAGCGGGTGCTGGCCGGGCGAGACACCCTTGCCGTCATGCCCACCGGCGCGGGCAAGTCGCTCTGCTACCAGCTGCCGGCGCTGCTGATCGAGGGGCGCACGGTGGTCGTCTCGCCGCTCATCGCGCTGATGAAGGACCAGTGCGACAAGCTCGCGCAGCAAGGCGTGGCGGCGGTACAGGTCAACAGCGCGCTCGACGGCACCGAGAGCCGCGAGGCCCTGGCCGCGGTGGCCGACGGCACGGCCCGCATCGTCTTCACCACGCCCGAGCAGCTGGCGAACGCGGGCTTTCGCGAGCAGCTGCAGCAGCACCCCATCGGCCTGCTGGTCGTCGACGAGGCGCATTGCGTCTCGCAATGGGGCCACGACTTCCGCCCGGCCTACCTGGAGATCGCCGACGCGGCCCAGGCGCTCGGCCGCCCCACCCTGCTCGCTCTCACCGCCACCGCGACCGACGAGGTCACCCGAGACATCTGCCAGCAGCTGGCCATCCCGGCGGCGGGCGTCTTCAACACCGGCGTGTACCGGCCCAACCTGCACTACACCGTGGAGCTCGTCACCGACGACACCCACAAGCTCGAGCGCCTGAAGGCCCTGCTCGTGGGGCTGGAAGGTTCGGGCATCGTCTACTGCGCCACGGTCAAGGCCGCCGAGGCGGTGCACGAGGCGCTGCTGCTCGCGCGCGAGTCGGTGGCGCTCTACCACGGCAGGCTCAAGGCCGACGAGCGCCGCGCGGCACAAGACGCCTTCATGGAAGGCCGCGCGCGGGTGATGGTCGCGACCAATGCCTTCGGCCTCGGCATCGACAAGCCCGACACCCGCTTCGTGCTGCACTGGCAGATGCCGGCGGGGCTGGACGCCTACTACCAGGAGTCCGGCCGCGCCGGGCGCGACGGCGAGCCCGCCACCTGCACCCTGCTCTTCCTGCAGCGCGACAAGGCCGTGCAGCAGTTCTTCATGGCCGGCCGCTACCCGGGGCTGGACGAGCTCGACGCGCTCTACGCCGAGCTGCTGCGCGCGCCAGGTCAGACCCTCGCGCAGCTCGTGGAGCGGCTGGACATCCCACGCACCAAGCTGCAGGTGGCGGTGAGCCTGCTGCGCCGGCTGCGCATCGTGGGCAGCGATGCCGACGGCCAGCTGCGCCTGCTCAAGGAAACGCTCGACAGCCAGACGCTGCACCGCCTGGCGAGCGAATACCAGGCACGGCGCGAGAACGACCGCGCCAAGCTCGAGCAGATGGTGGACTACGCGCAGAGCGGACACTGCCGCTGGCGCGTGCTGCTGCAGCACTTGGAGGGCGAGGCGTCGCCGGGCGACTGCGGCACCTGCGACACCTGTCGCCGCCTGGCGCAGCACCAGGCCGAGCTGAAGCGCGAGTCAGCGGCGGCCTGAGCGGGCCGCCCTCGGCTTGCCCTGAAAGCCCGCGTGGCTGTCGCCTTTCGTCTGGCCATTCGTCTGGCCATTCGTTTGACGATAGAGCGCCGCGTAGCGCTGCGCGCTCTGCGGCCAGCCAAACGACTGCGCCATCGCGCGCTGCTGCAAGCCACGCCAGGCCGCGGGGTCGCGCCACACCCGCAGCACCCGCATCAGCGTCTCGCGCAGGGCATCGGCGCTGTCTTCCTGGAAGACGAAGCCGGTGCCGTCGGGCGCCGACGCATCCTTCACCGAATCGGCCAGGCCACCGGTTGCCCGCACCACCGGCAGCGTGCCGTAGGCCTGGCTGTACATCTGGTTCAGGCCACAGGGCTCGAAGCGCGACGGCATGAGGAACACATCCACCCCCGCCTCGATGACGTGGGCGAGCCGTTCGTTGAAATCGGTGCGCACCGCCACCTGGGCCGGGTAGGCCTGCGCGGCGTCCCGCAGCTGTTGCTCGTAGCGCGCCTCGCCGCTGCCCAGCACGGCGAGCTGCGCGCCCTGCTTCAGGAGCCATGGCAGGTTGGCGAGGATGAGGTCGATGCCTTTCTGGTCGGTGAGCCGGCTCACCACGCCGAAGAGCGGTGCCGCGTGCGTGGCCGAGAGGCCGAGCTCCACCTGCAGGGCCTCGCGGTTCGCCGCCTTGTCGTCGAGGCAGCCGGCGCCGTAGCGCACCGGGATGAGCGGGTCGCTCACCGGGTTCCACACCCGCGTGTCGATGCCGTTGAGGATGCCGTGCAGGTCTTTGCTGCGAGCGCGCAGCATGCCGTCCATGCCGAAGCCGAGCGCTTCTTCCTGGATCTCGCGCGCGTAGGTCGGGCTCACGGTGGTGATGACGTCGGCGTGGCGCAGGGCGGCCTTCATCATCGAGATCTGGCCCCAGTGCAGGAGGCCCTCGCCCTCGACCTGCATCCACTCGTCGGGCAGGCCGAGCGCCGCCTGGCGGTCGGCCGGGAAGTTGCCCTGGAACGCGAGGTTGTGGATGGTGAACATGCTGCGGGCCTGCGGCGCGGGCATGCGCTTCAGGTAGGCCGCGGCCAGGCCCGTCGGCCAGTCGTTGGCGTGCAGCACGTCGGCGCGCCAGTCCTTCCACGGCGAGGCCCCCGAGGCGGTGCGCGCCGCCACGTGGCTCAGGAAGCCGAAGCGCTCGGCGTTGCTCGCATGGTCGACGCCCTTCTCGTCGCCATATGGGCCACCGGGCAGGTCGAACAGCGACGGACAGTCGAGCAACCAGAGGCTGAAGCCCACGCTGGCCACCCGCACCAGCTCCGCAGCCGGCCACACGTCTTCTGCGGGCAGCGCCAGGCGCTGCGAGCCTTCGAGCACCAGCTGCGCCAGCGGGCGGTAGGCGGGCATCAGCACCCGCACGTCGTGCCCCTGCTCGGAAAGCGCCGCAGGCAGCGCTGCGCTCACGTCACCCAGGCCGCCGGTCTTGACCCAGGGAGCGCATTCGGGGGTGACGAACAGGACCTTCAGCGCAGCCGGGCCGCTCATGCCCGCGGCGCCGGGAAGTGCCCTCGCGGTACGACCACGATGCCGTTTTCGCTCACGTGGAAGCGCTGGCGGTCACGCTCGAGGTCGTAGCCGATGGTTTCGCCCGGCGGGATGCAGTTGTCGAGGTCGACGATCGCGTTGCGCAGCTTGGCGCCGCGGCAGATGGTGTTGCGGTCCATCACGATGCAGTGGTCGAGCACCGCATCGGGCTGCACGGTGACTGCGCGGCGCAGCATCACATGGTCGAGCCGCGCGTCGTTGACGATGCAACCCGAGCCGAGCACCGAGCGACGGATCACGCCGCACTCGACCTTGGCCGACTCGGACTGGTCGGCGCTCGCGTAGATGGGCCAGTCGGAGTTGGTCATCTTGAAGCGTGGGGTGGCACCCAGGGTGTCGAAGTGGGCGGCGAAGTAGGCGTCGATCGTGCCGACGTCGCGCCAGTAGGCCTTCTCTTCGTAGTCGGCCACGCCGGGCACCACGTTGGTCGCGAAGTCGTAGGCCATCAGCTTGTGCGTCTTCATCAGGCGCGGGAGGATGTGCTTGCCGAAGTCGCTCTCGCCCTTGTCGTGCGCGATCTGGAGCTCCTTCATCAGGACGTCGGCCGAGAAGATGTAGTTGCCCATCGAGGCGAGCGCATGCGTGGTGCTGCCCGGCATGGGGCGGCAGGTCGCGGGCTTTTCCTGGAAGTCGGTGATGCGCAGGTTGTCGTCGGTCTCCACGATGCCGAAGCTCGGGCTTTGCTCGCGCGGCACCGGCAGGGTGGCGACCGTCACGTCGGCGTTGTGGGCCTTGTGGTGCTCGATCATCTGGCGCACGTCCATGCGGTAGATGTGGTCGGCGCCGAAGACGGCCACGATGTCCGGCCGGAAGGTCTCCATCAGGTGGAGGTTCTGGTAGACCGAGTCGGCGGTGCCCTGGAACCACTCGGGCCCGTTGCGCATCTGCGGCGGCACGACGGTGATGAAGTGGTCGGGCAGGAAACGCGCAAGCTGCCAGCTCTGCCGCACGTGCTCGATCAGCGCCTGCGACTTGTACTGCACGAGCAGATAGATCGAGTAGATCTCGCTGTTGACAAGGTTGCTGAGCACGAAATCGACGATGCGGTGCTTGCCGTTGAAGGGCACTGCCGGCTTGCAACGGTGCGCCGTGAGCGCGTGCAGCCGCGTCCCTTCTCCCCCTGCCATCACGAACGCCAGCACGCTCTCTGAAGTCTTGCTCATGGGTTTGTTCTCGTCGTCATGACGCGAGAGTGGCAAACGGCGTGCCGTTGCTGGAAAAGGGTCATTTGCCCATTTACGACACCCTCAGGCGAGCGCCTGTTGCGCCATGAGAAACGTGGCCGCGTTCCAGCTCTGGCCGGCCATGCCCATGGGCTGCAAGGTCTGGCCGTGGAACCACTCGGTGAAGCGCCAGCCGTCAAGGCTGCACACCTGTGCGAGCTTTTCCAGTTCGTGGCGGGCGGCCTCCTTCTTGCCCAGCTGGGCCAGGGCCATGGCCCAGAAGCCGCCAACGAAGGGCCAGATGCCGCCGTTGTGGTACTGGTGCGGCTGGTTCTGCTTGTGGCGGTTCATGTAGGCCCGCCACAGCTCGTCGTCGGGCTGGATCGGGTGCGTGACAACGCGGATGGGGTATGGGTCCGACGCCCGGGCCTCGTTGAAGGTCTGGATGATCTCGCGCGCCATCGACTCGTCGGCCAGCCCGTACAGCACCGCCAGCAGGTTGCCGAAGACATCGCCCTCCTCGCCCGCGAACGAGAGGTTCACGAAGCTCAGGTACAGGCCCGGGTCGCGCAGCCCGCGGCGCGCGTAGTGGCCGAGCAGCCGGCCGCGCCGGTATTCGGGCAGGTCTTTCTTGAACGGGTGGAACAGGTGGTTGAAGTGGTAGTGCGTCTGCTCCAGGTTGGGCAGTTCGTACAGCAGCTTCACCCGGTACCAGAGGGCATTCGTGTACAGCACGAAGCCTGAGCGGGGCATGATGTCGGCCCAGTCGCTGGCCTCGTTTTGCTGCAAAAGAAAGAAGCGCTGGTGTTCCTGCGCCAGCAGCCACTGCAGCGCACGCCGGATCTCGTCGCCCCAGCGTTTCTCGAGCCCGCCGATGCGGCTGTGGCGGCGCACATGGTCGATGGCGATCAGCCACCAGAGCGTGGCGTCGATGCAGCCGAGGTACCAGAAGTCGGCGTCCTGGCCGGCCGGGTCGACGTATTTCGGGATCTGCCCGTTGGGCGCCTGCAACTGGGCGAGCGATTCGATGCTTGCCACGGCGCCGTGCTCCAGCGCCTCGTCGCCGGTGCCGGCCATCGCCAGCACGCAGATGGCGGCATCGCGGCCGAAGATGCGGGTGTAGCTGCGGGCCTCGGCGGCCTCGGTGCGGCTGGCGGCAAGGATGCCCTGCGGCGTGAGGTTGTCGCGCAGCAGCTGCAGCGAGCGGGCGCTGCATTCCTCGACCAGCGAGGTGGCGTGGTCGGCGCCCTGGTGGTGCAGATAGGGGTGGCTCACGAGCCCTTGGGAGTGGAGTCCTTGGAGGGCTCGCATTCTGGCGGCTGGCAGGCCCCAGGGCGCAGCGTCCAGTCGGTCGCGTCCTTGTCGGTGCTGATGCGCTTTTCGGCGGCCATCGCCGCGCTCGGCGAGATGGGGTCGCTGGCAGGGAAGGTTTCGTCCAGCGCCTCGTCGAGCAGCTCCTGGTAGGTGGGCACGGCTTCGGTGGGCTCGCGGGCCTTGCCTTCGAGCCGCTCCTCCGGGCGTTTCACTTCCCGCGGGTCACGGGGGGCGGCCGGCCGATCGGCCTTCTTGGGGGTCTTGCGTTCCTGGGTCATGGTTGCTCCTTGCGTCAGGTCCGATGTTCCCAATTTGCCGCACCGATTACCGTGTGAAGCGCAATGCGACTGCCGGGAACAGGGAGAAGGCTTGCGCCAGTGGCAGCGGTTGGTCTTGCATGTCGAAGGGGCGCCCGGTGAGCGCGTCGGTGCAGGTGGCCGATGCGAGCTGCTCGCCGAGTGGCGAGAGGTCGACGGCCGTGTCGCCCCACACGGCTTCGCCGAACGGCAACACGCCGGGCTCCGGCGAGAGCCGAGAGAAAAAGCGCGCCACCACCACCACCAGCACCTCATGGCCGTGTTCGCGTGCATAGGCGATGGCCTGCTCGTGCCGCGCACCCGTGACCGTGAGCGGCACGTAGCGCCCGTCGCTAAAGAGCGCCGGTCGCTCGGCGCGCAGCTGCAGCAGCCGCCAGGTGAGCCAGAGCTTGGCGCGGCCGTCCTGCGGCTGCTCGGCCAGCTCGTGCAGGTGTTGCTTGAGATCGGGCTCCGATTGCATCGCCTCCAGCGCCGTCAAGTGGCAATCGCGCAGGCTGAAATCGACCGGGCGGCGGTTGTCGGGGTCGACCAAGTCGAGCGTCACGAGTTCGTTGCCCTGGTAGAGATCGGGCACGCCGGGCGAGGTGAACTTCATCAGCACCATCGAGAGGCTGTTCAGCGCGCCATACCACGCAAGCGCCGAGGCGCTCGCCTGCAGGTCGTTCAGCAGCGGGTTGGGCTGCACGCGCGCGAGCACGCCGCGCACGAAGCCCACGAGCGCCGCCTCGTAGACCTCGTCGGGGCAGACCCAGCTGGTGTGGCGCTTGGCCTCGCGTGCGGCCTTCAGCATGTACTGCTCGATGCGCTCGCGGTAGGCCGGCAAGCCCGCTTCGTCGAGCCCGCCAGCGGGCAAGGTGCCGAGCAGCGTCTGGTAGAAGAGGTACTCATCGGCGGCCGAGGGCGCCGGCGCGCCGTTGATCTCGCTCTTGTGGCTGCGCGCGAGCCGCCTCCAGCGCGCGAGGCCCAGGCGCCACGCCCCCGGCATCTCCGAGAGCACGTTGACCCGGTTGCGCACGTCTTCGGAGCGCTTGTTGTCGTGCGTCGACGTGGCGAGGATGGTGTGCGGCCAGCGCGCCGCGCGGTCGGCGGTGGCGCCGTGGAAGGCCCGCACCGTCATGCCGAAGGGGCCGGGGTCGCCGCCCACCTCGTTGAGCGACACCAGCCGGTGGTACTGGTAGAAGGCGGTGTCTTCCACGCCCTTGGCCGCCACCGGCGAGCAGAACTGCTGGAAGCGCGCCGCGAATTGCCAGGCCGCGTGTTCGGGCGGCAGCGCCACGCCGTCGGGCCCTTGCCCGCGCAGCACCCGGCTCACGAAGTCGAACACCGAGCGGTCGGGCGCGTCGCTGCGCTTGCGCGCATGGGCGACCGCCCAGTCGAGGAAGCGCAGGTCCTGCGCCGACGCCTTGCCGAGGATGTAGGTGCGGTAGACCGGCATGCAGGCCGCCACCTCGGCCAGCGCATCGCGCAGCGCATTGAAGGTGTAGTCGCGCGTGCGGCGGTCGGCGCGGGCGATGCGCATCAGCGCCGTGGCCAGCACCGTCAGCTCGGAGGCGAGCGCGGTGCGCGCCACGCTGCGCTTGCCGCGGTAGACGAGCTCGGCAAACGGCTCGCGCTCGCCGCTGAAGTGCTGCCAGATGCGGTCGAAGCGCTCGGCCGCGCTGCCATCGACCAGCACGCCGTTGACGACGGTGCCGAAGCGGTAGCCGGTGGTGCCGTGGATGGCCCAGTCCTCCGGCACGTCTTCATGCGGCGCCGCGATCTTCTCGGCCACCACGTAGAGCGGCCGGGCCGGCCGCTCGCCGCTCTGCTGCGGCGGCAGCGTGATGCCCGCACGCTCGGCGTAGCCGCTCTGCAGCTGCTGGAAGTAGCGCGCCGGGTCGTGCAGGCCGTCGGGGTGGTCGATGCGCAGGCCGTCGACCAGGCCTTGCGCCGCCAGGTCGAGCGCCATCGCATGCGTGGCCTCGAAGACGGCCGGCTCTTCCATGCGCAGCGCCGCGAGGTCGTTGATGTCGAAGAAGCGGCGGTAGTTGATCTCGTCGGCCGCCACGCGCCAGTAGGCCAGCCGGTAGTGCTGCCCTTCGTGCAATGCATGCAGGGTGTCGCGCGTCTCTTCGCCGTTGATCACCTCGAGCGCGGCGTCGATGGCCGCGGCCACCTCGGCATGGCCCTGCGCCAGCTCGGCCAGGCGCGACTTCAGCTCTTCCCGGCTGCGCGCGATCGACACGTCGAACGCCGGGCGCGCCGGCAGCGCGGCAAACGAGTCAGCCAGGCCCTCGACCTGGCCACGCGTGTGGCCATCGCCGAGCCTCTGCGCCGCCTGCGTCAGCACCAGCGCGTAGCTGCGCAGCGCGAGCGGGAAGCAATGGTCGAAATAGCGCAGCACCAGGCGGCCGCGCGTCGGCTCGAAGCCCAGGCGCAGCTGCTGGTGCGCGAGCACGTCGCCGTAATGCTCGCCGAGCACCGGCAACAGCACCTTGCCTTCGAGGTCGGCGTTGACCGGGTGCCAGTCGATGTCGAAATGGCGGGCATAGGCCGAGGCCTGGCCGTTCTCGAGCACGTCGGTCCACCAGGGGTTGTCGGCGGCGAGCACGCCCATGTGGTTGGGCACCATGTCGAGGATCAGGCCCATGCCCATCTCGCGCACGGTGTTGGCAAACCGCTCGAAGCCTTCGCGCCCGCCGAGCTCGGGGCTGATCTCGCCGTGCGCCACCACGTCGTAGCCGTGCAGGCTGCCCGGCCGTGCGCGCGAGATCGGCGAGCAGTAGAGGTGGCTCACGCCCAGGCGGTGCAGGTAGGGCAGCACGGCCAGCGCGTTGTCGAAGTTGAAGTCCTTGTGCAGCTGCAGACGGTAGGTGGCGCGCGGGATCACCGCCGCCGCCCGCCCCTGCGGCCGCGCGGCGAGCGTGCCCACCGGCGACGGGCGGATGGACGCGATGCGCGCACACAGCGCCGAGACGCGCGGGTTGTGCGCCATGGCCTCCAGCCCGAGCGGCAGCTTGCGGCGCCAGTTGGGGTGCTCGTCGACCGTGCCCGGCAGGTTGGCCTGGTCGGGCACGCCGAGCGCGTCTTCCAGCTGCACCATCATCAGCTGCGCGGGCGTGCTGGCCACGTAGGCATGCACCGCCTCCGACACGGCCCGTGCCAGGGGCTGCGTGCCACTCGCATCGATGTGTCCTTCGGTCGGCAGCAGGCCGCGCTGCTGGAGGGCGTTGAGCAGGCGCAGCCGGTCGTGGGCGCGCTCGGCGCGCTGCTGCTCGTGCATCTGCGGCGTGGGGAAGAGGTTGAGCGCCTGCCGCACGTCGAGGTCGTGCCCGCGCCACCAGCCCGCGAGCGTGGCCAGGTCATGCGTGCTCACCGCCACCAGCGACTTGTGCGGGTAGGCCTCGGGCGCCTTGAAGGCACCGCCGTGCTCGCGCTCGAAGTACAGCAGCCGATACGACAGCAGCTGCCGCTCCTGCATGGCCGAGCGCATCTCGTCAGCCACGGTGCCGAGGTCTTCGCCGATCACCATGCAGCGGTTGCGCTCGCTCTCGATCGCCACGATGGCGAGCAGCGCCTGCAGCGGGTAGAGCACGTAGGCGCCCTCGCGCGCCGAGCTGCCAGGCGGGATCCAGTACAGCCGCATCAGACCCATCACGTGGTCGATGCGCACCGCGCCCGCATGGCGCATCGCCGCGCGCAGGGTGGCCACGAAGAGGCTCACGTCGCGCAGCAGGCCGTCGGGCTTGAGCGGTGGCAGGCCCCAGCCCTGCCCGTTCGGGTTGACCTCATCGGGCGGCGCGCCCACCGTCGCGCCCTGCGCATAGGCCGCCTGGTGGCCCCAGGTGTCGGAGCCCGCGCGGTCGACCGAGACCGCGAGGTCGAGGTACAGCCCGACCGCCATGCCGCGCTCGCGGCAGCGGCGCGACAGCCGCGCGAGCTGCAGGTCGGCCTGCCACTGCAGGTATTCGTGGTACTCGACCTCCTCTTCGTGCTCGGCAATGAAGCGCTGCACCTCGGGCGACTCGGGCTTGCGGTAGGCCTCGGGCCAGACCGGCCAGCCCCAGACCAGCGAGTCCTTCGCATGGAAGTGCGCCTGCAGGGCCTCGAAGCTCGCATGCAGGCGCAGGCCCGGCGCGCGCGCGGCCTGGAAGCGGCGGAACTCTGCCGCGCGGCTGCTGCCGGTCGCGAGATGCCGCTCTCGGAAGCACGCATACAGCGTGCGCAGCACTTCGGCCTTGGCCTGTGCGACGCCGGCGTAGTCGACCGTGGGCGTGGCGCGCAGGGCTGCGAGCCGCGCCTGGAACCCGGGCGAGGCGAGCTGCTGGCGCGCGGGCTCGCACTCCTGCAGGTCGGGCAGCGCTTCCACGTCGAGGTAGAGCGTGTTGAGCTGCTGCCGCGACGACGGGCTGTACGGGCTCATGTGCAACGGGTTGTGGCCGAACATCGCGTGCAGCGGGTTCACGCCCACGATGCCGGCACCTTGCGCGCTCCACTGCTCGATGACGGTGGCGAGGTCGCCGAAGTCGCCGATGCCCCAGTTGCGGTCGGAGCGCAGCGCGTAGAGCTGCACCGCCGGGCCCCAGGTGCGGCCACCCGCCAAGGCGGGTGGCTCGTGGCAATGCGCGGGGGCGGCCACGAGCAGCGTGTCCTCGGGCCAGCCTTCGAGCTGCAGGCGGTGGTAGCCCGCAGGCAGCGGCACGCCCGGCCGCAGCTGAAGCTGCGCCATGCCCGTGTCGCCGAGCGGCAGTTCGCCCTGGTGCAGGGCCCCACCCTCTTCCGTGATCGACCAGCGCAGGGCCCGCAGCGGCGCCTGCAAGCGCACCGGCACTGCCCAGTCGGTGCTGCCGGCGTCCAGGGCGACGAGCGCCGGCTTGCCCTCGCGCTCCTGCGCGGCCTTGGCTGCGCGCTCTGCGGCGGTGGCGGCTTCGACGGTGGCGGCGTCGACGCCCAGCTCGCCGAGCAGCTTCACCAGCGCCTCGTTCGAGGCCTCATGGCGCTTGCCCCACACGTCGTGGAACACGGTGAGCACGCCGTAGCGCTCGCACAGGCGCTCGAGGGCTTGGCGCAGCTCATCCATGGCGCACCTCGCTGGCCGGCGACACCTCCTCCAGCGCCACCAGCACGGCGCCCGGCGGCCAGCGGCCTTCCGGGCCCACATGTCGGGCATGCACCACGCGGCCCGAGGGCAGCGCGGTGCCCGCGACTTCGGTGTCGGTCAGGTTGGCCACCAGGTGCCACTGCGCACCTGTGCCGAGCGGCCAGCTCACGTGGAGCAGTCCGCCGTCGAAACGGTAGCGGCCACCTGCCGTCGCGGCTTGCAGGCGCGGCACGAGGTGTTCACGCCGCAAGGTGAGCAGCTCGCGGATGGTGGCGAGCCGCTCGGCGTGTGCGCCCTGCTCGCGCTCCGGCCAGCGCAGCTTGGCCGACTCGAAGGTGGCCGGTGCGTTGGGGTCGGGAATGCGCTCGCGCGCCGCCGGGTTGGCGAAGGCCGCGAAACGCGCGAACTCGTTGCGCCGGCCTTCCGAGACGGCCTGCGCCAGCTCGGGCCCGAGCGCGCAGAAATACGGGAACGGCGTCGACGCCGCGAACTCCTCGCCCATGAAGAGCATGGGCGCGTGGGGCGACAGCAGCAGGCAGGCATACGCCGCGTCCAGCCGCACCGGGTCGGCGAGCTCGGTGATCCGCTCGCCGAATGCGCGGTTGCCCACTTGGTCGTGGTTCTGCAGGAAGGAGACGAATGCCCCCGGCGGCAGGTGCCCGCTCGGCTCACCGTGCGGCACGCCGCCGCGGTGCGCGGAGGGCTGGCCCTGGTAGATGAAGCCCTGCGCCAGGGCACGGGCGAAGCGGCCCACGGGACCGTCGGCGTAGTCGCCGTAGTAGCCGTCGGTCTCGCCGGTCAGCATCACGTGGGCGGCGTGGTGCAGGTCGTCGTTCCACTGCGCGGTGGCAAAGAGCGGCTGGCCGTCGCTGCCGCGCTCGAGCAGGCTCGCGCGGTTGCCGTCGTGCTCGAACACCACGTGCACCGGCCGCTGGGCAGCGTTGCCGAAGGCCCGCACCGCCTGCGCAATCTCGGCGGCGATGGGCAGCGGCGAGCTGTCGTGGATGGCGTGCACCGCGTCGAGCCGCAGGCCGTCGAAGTGGAACTCCTCCACCCAGTACAGCGCGTTGTGGCGGAAGAAGTCGCGCACGGCCTCGCTGTGCGGGCCGTCGAAGTTGATCGCCGCGCCCCAGGGCGTGCGCTTGGCTTCGTTGAAGAACTGCGGGCAGTAGACGTGCAGGTAGTTGCCTTCGGGGCCGAAGTGGTTGTAGACCACGTCGAGCAGCACCATCAGGCCGAGGCGGTGCGCGGTGTCGACGAAGGCCTTCAGCTCGTCGGGCGTGCCGTACGACGCATCGGGCGCAAACGGCAGCACGCCGTCGTAGCCCCAGCCGCAGCGGCCGGGGAAGTCGGCCACCGGCATCAGCTCGATGGCGGTGATGCCGAGCTGCACCAGCTCGGGCAGGCGCGCCGCTGCGGCCTTGAAGCTGCCCTCGGGCGTGAACGCACCCACGTGCAGCTCGTAGACCACCGCCTCGTGCCAGGGCCGGCCGCGCCAGCCGGCGTCTTGCCAGCGGTAGGCCCGCGGGTCGACCACCACGCTCGCGCCGTGCACGTCGCCCGGGTTGTGGCGCGACGCGGGGTCGGGCACGAGGAGGTCGTGGCCGGTGTCGAAACGGTAAGGCGTGCCGGGCCCGGCATCGACCGCGAGCGCTTCGTGCCAGCCGTCGCGCACCGCCTGCAGGGGGATGCGCGTGGGCTTGGCGTCGGTGCCGAGCACCAGCGTCACCTGAGGGGCGGCCGGCGCCCACAGGCGGAAGTCGGTACGGCCGTCGTCGCGCACTGCCGCGCCGAACGGCATGCGGTGTGAATTCATGACAGCCCCTCGCTCGCTGAGTACAGCGATCGATCCCCCGAGGGGATGCAGGCCGGCTCGGGAGCGGCCCAGCGCTCGGCCTGCTTCATGATGCCTCCCGTCCATGCGCCGGCCGGCGCAAGACTGCCATCGCGCGGCACTTCATCGTGTAGCTCTCGCCCGGTGCGAGGGCCCTGGCCTCCGGCGTGCCGGTGGCGACCGAGGTGTCGACGGCCACCTGCCAGGGCTCGGTGCCGATCTTGGGGATGAGGAAGTCCATGTCCTCGTGGTGAGCGTTGAAGAGCAAGAGGAAGTCGTCGTCGAAAAGCGGCTGGCCGCGTGCATCGTCACCGGCAAGCGCGATGCCCGGCAGGTACATGCCCAGGCAGCGGGCGAAATCGGTCGCCCATTCGGCCTCGGTCATCTCCTCGCCATCGGGGCGCAGCCAGATCAGGTCCTTCAGGCCCTCCCCGATCTCCTTGCCGGCAAAGAAGTCGCGCCGGCGGAAGGTCGGGTGGTCGCGCCGCAGGGCCGTGAGCTTCTGCGTGAAGGCGAGCAGCGCGCTGCGCTCGGGCGTCATCTGCCAGTCGAGCCAGCTCATCTCGTTGTCCTGGGCGTAGGCGTTGTTGTTGCCGCCCTGCGTGCGGCCCATCTCGTCGCCAGCCAGCAGCATGGGCACGCCCTGCGACAGGAAGAGCGTGGCCAGCAGGTTGCGCTTCTGCCGCTCGCGCAGGGCCAGCACCTCGGGGTCGTCGGTCTCGCCTTCGGTGCCGCAGTTCCACGACAGGTTGTGGTTGTGGCCGTCGCGGTTGTCCTCGCCGTTGGCCTCGTTGTGCTTGTCGTTGTAGGAGACGACGTCGTGCAGCGTGAAGCCGTCGTGCGCGGCCATGAAGTTGACGCTGGCGGTGGGCCGGCGGTGGGCGTGGGCATAGAGGTCGGACGAGCCGGTGAGCCGGCGTGCGAACTCGCCGATCACCCCGCCGTCGCCCTTCCAGTAGCTGCGCATGCCGTCGCGGTACTTGTCGTTCCACTCGGCCCAGCCGGGCGGGAAGCGGCCGACCTGGTAGCCGTCTTCCCCCAGGTCCCAGGGCTCGGCGATGAGCTTCACGCGCGAGAGCACCGGGTCCTGCCGCACGGCGGCGAGGAAGGCGCCGCGGTGCGCCACCTTGCCGTGCTCGCGCGTGAGCGTGGTGGCCAGGTCGAAGCGGAAGCCGTCGACGTGCATCTCCTCCACCCAGTGGCGCAGCGAATCCATCACCAGCTGCAGCACGCGCGGATGCTGCACATTGAGCGAATTGCCGCAACCGGTGTAGTCCGCGCAGTAGCGCGGGTCGTCGGCCGGCGCGTAGTAGACCGCGTTGTCGATGCCGCGCAGGCCGACCGTCGGCCCCAGGTGGTTGCCTTCGCAGGTGTGGTTGTAGACCACGTCGAGGATCACCTCGATGCCCGCGCTGTGCAGCGACTTGACCATGCTCTTGAACTCGCGCACCGGGTCGGTGGTGAAGGCATAGCGCGGCTCGGGGGCGAAGAAGCCGAAGGTGTTGTAGCCCCAGTAGTTCTGCATGCCCTTCTCGTCGAGGTGCCGGTCGTTGAGGTAGGCATGCACCGGCAGCAGCTCGACGGCCGTCACGCCCAGGCGGCGCAGGTGGTCGATGGACGCCTCGCTCGCAAGGCCCGCGTAGGTGCCGCGCAGCGCCTCGGGCACGCCGGGGTGGCGCATGGTGAAGCCGCGCACGTGGGTCTCGTAGATCACCGTGTCGCTCCACGGCACCTGCGGGTGGCGGTCGCTGTTCTGGTCATCGCTCCAGGTGAAGGCCGGGTCGACGATGCGGCACTTGGGCATGTAGGTGGCGCTCTCGCGGCGGTCGAACGAGAGGTCGGCACGGCGGTGGCCCACGGTGTAGCCGTAGAGCGCGTCGCTCCAGCGCAGCTTGCCGACGAAGTCCTGCGCGTAGGGGTCGATCAGCAGCTTGTGCGGGTTGAAGCGGTGCCCTTCCTCGGGCCTGTAGGGGCCGTGCACGACGTAGCCGTAGGCCATGCCGGGGCGCGCCTGCGGCAGGTAGCAGTGCCAGACGTTGTCGGTGCGCTCGCGCAGGGCGATGCGCTGGCGCTCCCGGCGGCCGCGCTCGTCGAAGAAGACGAGCTCGACCTTCTCGGCATGCTGCGAATACAGCGCAAAGTTGACGCCCTCGCCGTCCCAGGTGGCGCCACGTGGATACGGCCGGCCGGGCCAGACGGTGGTGATCGGAACATCTCTTGTCATGGGAGCTCGTCAGGGTCGGTGGGCTTCGGTGCCGGCCACCAGCGCTCGAGGTGCGCCGCCGCCCACCGCTGCCCGCCGAGCCCGAAGGCCAGCGCCAGCGCGAACACGATGCCGCCGAGCACGATGAGGAAGGCCCAGCTGATGATGCGGCCGCCGATGTCGAGCTGGTCGAAGGCGATCATCACGACGAAGACCAGGATGGCGTAGCGCGAGAGCGCGCCGAGGGCCTGCGCGTCGGGCAGGCCGACGCCGCGGCAGTAGGTGATGACGGCGTTGCCCACGAAGCGGGCGAAATACGCGCCGAAGGCGAGGATGAGCACCGCCACGATCACCTTGGGCAGGAAGAGCATCACCTTGCCCAGCAGATCGGTCACGTGCGCGAGGCCCATGCCGTTGAAGGCGACTACCAGCGCCGCGAAGACCACGAGCCAGTAGACGAGCGCGGCCAGCACGGCGGCGGTGTCGGCCTGCGTGCCGCCGCGCTGCAGGAAGCCGTCGAGCCCGGAGCGCTCGGTGACGATGTGGAAGTTGATCGCGCGCAGGCCGCGCTGCACCGCGAAGCGCGCGGCTTTCGCGAGCAGGAAGCCCACCAGCAGCACGAGGATCGCCACCGCCAGACTGGGCAGGAAGGCGCCCACCTGCACGAGAAAGGCCCGCACGGGCTCCAGCATCACGTCGACTCGGTCCATGATCGGTTTCTCCATCCGGCGTTTCAGCGCGGCGCCAGCCCGAGGATCCCGCCGAGCGGGATGCCCACCCAGTCGGGCCGGTTGTTGAGCTCGTAGCGAAGCTCGTAGAAGGCCTTCTCCAGCTCGAAGAGGGACAGCAGGCCCAGCTGCGACTCGAAGGATTCGTACAGCGCACTGCCGCTCACTGCATTGGCATAGCCGCGCAGGAAGGCGGCGCGTGTCTCGGCCTCCCACGCTGCGGCGAAGGGCTCGAGCTGCGCCACTTCATCGGGCAGGGCCGCGAGGCCGCGCAGGCCGCCGGCGCGCGCGTAGCTGAACGAGCGCAGCATGCCGGCCACGTCGCGCAGCGGCGACTGGCGCTCGCGCCGCTCGTCGAAGCTGCGGCCGGGCTCGCCTTCGAAATCGATGATGACGAAGTCGTTGCGCACCAGCAGCACCTGCCCGAGGTGGAAGTCGCCGTGCACGCGGGTCTTGAGCGCGCGGCCGGTGAGCTGCGTGCTGCGCGCGATCAGATCGAGCAGCGCACGCTCGGCCGCGAGCACCGCCTGGGCCTGCTCCAGCGCGGCGCCCTCGAGGCGTGGCAGGGCCGCTCTCAGCATCGTGAACGTCTGGCGGGCTTCGGCCATGGCCCGGTCGCGCCAGGCCGCCACGTCGCTGGCGGCGAGCGGCTCGGGCCTGAAGGCCGGGTCGTCGCTGGGTGTGGCGAAGGCGAGGTGCAGCTCGCCCGTGCGCCGGCCGAGCGTCTCGGCCAGGGTGAGATAGGCGCCGTGCACGTCGTCGAGCCGGTTGCCCTGCGAGCGCTGCAGGTCGAGCGCGCGCTGCAGGTAGGCCAGCGTGTAGGCCCAGCCGTCGCCCTGGTTCGACACGTAGGCCTGCAGGATCGCAAGCGTGAGCACGCCGCCGTCGGCCCCGCGGTACTCCAGCACGCCGGCCACCGGGACGCAGTGCGCGAAGTTGGCCACTTCGGTGAGGAAGCGCCCCACCTCGAATTCCGGGTTCACGCCCGGGCGCAGGCGGCGGTAACCCTTGAGGAAGAGCCGCTCGCCGAAGGTGACGATGGTGTTGCTGCTCGCGGCCTGCGGGCGGCCGACGGGTACCTTGTAGAGATCCGGCCCGGAGAGCTCGGCGTAGGCGGTGGTCGGCAGGAAGCGCAGCGTGCCGCTTGCCGTGCGCAGCTCGCGGCGCTGGCCCATCGCGGCCACGACCGCGCGGCAGAAGCGCTCGTCGGCAAAGGCATCGCCCATCACGCCCACGGCGGCCTGCTGGCGGACGCGGGCGATGGCGGCGGTGCCGAGCGCGCGGTAGCGCTCCTCGTCGCCCTCCTGGTTGGCGTCTTCCCAGGCCAGCGACAGCGGCACGAAATAGGTCGACGCTTCGGCGGGACCGTCGAGCTCCAGCAGCGGCATCAGCCAGCCGTTGGCCTTGCCCAGTCCGTCGCGCTCGCCGTCGTCCCACACGGCGTGGTCGACGAGGCGTGCCCGCTGCAGGGCCGTGCCCTTGGCGCCGTACCAGCGCTGCTGCTCGATGTGGCGCGGCAACGTGTCGGTCTCGAACTGCGCGCGGGTCTTCACCGCGAGGCCAATGCGCCATGGCACCACCTGGTCGCGGAAGATGCTGTTCCAGCCATCGAAGAGCACCACCACCGGCCGGTCTTCGGCGGGCAGCATCGGCTGGTGCCAGCTCGGCTCGGCCGCATCGGTGCTGAGCTGGAACCAGTAGAAGCCGTGCTTGGGCAGCGTGAGCAGGTACGGCAGTTCGCCGACCGGCGGAAAGGCGGTGCGGCCGAGCAGTTCCACCAGCACGCGGCCCTTGAAGACCGACAGGTCGAGCTCGACCGGCTGTGCCGAGCGTGCGAGGTTGGCCACGCAGAGGATGACCTCGTCGCTGCCGTCTTCGTTGCGGTAGGTGCGCAGGTAGGCCAGCACCTTGCGGTTGCCCGGCTTCAGGAACAGCAGCTCGCCGCGGCCGAAGGCGCGGCTGGTGTTGCGCACCGCGAGCATGCGCCGCATCCAGTGCAGCAGCGACGACGGGTCGCGCAGCTGCGACTCGACGTTGACCGCCTCGTAGCCGTAGATGGCGTCCATGATCGGCGGCAGGTAGAGCCGCTGCGGGTCGGCGCGCGAGAAGCCGGCGTTGCGGTCGGGGCTCCACTGCATCGGGGTGCGCACGCCGTTGCGGTCGCCGATGAAGATGTTGTCGCCCATGCCGATCTCGTCGCCGTAGTAGACGATGGGCGAGCCGCGCATCGACAGCAGCAGGCTGTTCATCAGCTTGATGCGGTCGATGTCGTTGTCCATCAGCGGGGCGAGGCGCCTGCGGATGCCGAGGTTGATGCGCGCGCGCGGGTCGGCCGCATAGGTGCCGTACATGTAGTCGCGCTCCTTGCTCGTCACCATCTCGAGCGTGAGCTCGTCGTGATTGCGCAGGAAGATGGCCCACTGGCAGCTCTGCGGGATCTCGGGCGTCTGCGCCATGATCTCGGTGAGCGGGTAACGGTCTTCCTGCGCGATGGCCATGTACATGCGCGGCATCAGCGGGAAGTGATAGGCCATGTGGCACTCGTCACCTTCGCCGAAATACTCGCGCACGTCTTCGGGCCACTGGTTGGCCTCGGCCAGCAGGAAGCGATTCGGGTAGTTGGCGTCGATGGCCGCCCGCAGCTGCTTGATGATCGCGTGCGTCTCGGGCAGGTTCTCGTTGTTGGTGCCTTCGCGTTCGATGAGATAGGGAATCGCATCGAGGCGGAAGCCGTCGACCCCCATGTCGAGCCAGAAGCGCATCACCTTGAAGATGGCTTCGAGCACGCGCGGGTTGTCGAAATTGAGATCGGGCTGGTGGCTGAAGAAGCGGTGCCAGAAATAGGCCTTGGCGACCGGGTCCCAGGTCCAGTTGGAGGTCTCGGTGTCGGTGAAGATGATGCGGGTGCCGCGGTACTTGTCGTCGGTGTCGCTCCAGACGTAGAAGTCGCGCTCGGGCGAGCCGGGCGGCGCCTTGCGCGCGGCCTGGAACCACGGGTGCTGGTCGCTGGTGTGGTTGATGACGAGCTCGGTGATGACCTTCAGGTCGCGCTTGTGCGCCTCGTCGAGCATCTGCTTGAAGTCGTCGAGCGTGCCGTACTGCGGGTTGACGTCGAGGTAGTCGGCGATGTCGTAGCCGTCGTCCTTCAGCGGCGACGGGTAGAACGGCATCAGCCAGATGGTGTTGACGCCCAGGTCCTTCACGTAGTCGAGCCGCGAGGTCACGCCCTGGAAGTCGCCCACGCCGTCGCCGTTGCTGTCGACGAAGGCCTTGACGTTGAGTTGGTAGATGACGGCGTCCTGGTACCAGAGCGCGGCATTCGTCACCGGCGTGGTCGGGCCGCCTTCCGCGGCGCGCAGGTGCGGGGTGTGGGGTGCGTTCATCGTTGGAACGACTCCGAGTCACGCTCGTTGCGAACGCCGCGGCGCAGGCGCATCACATGGGCCTGGCCGGGTTGGAGGATCACGAAGTTGCGCGCGCCGCGCCAGATGAAGCTCTGCTGGTTGAGCAGGTCGTCGAGCTCGTAGGCATCGCCCGGCTGGGTGAGGCCGAGCCAGGTGGTGTCGAGCTCGATCCAGCCCGACTGCTGGAAGCGCACGTCGAGGTTGACGACGCACAGGATGAGGTTGTCGCCATCGTGGGTGCGCTTGGCGTAGGCGAGCAGCTGCTCGTTGTCCGACTTGAAGAACTCCAGGCCGGCATTGCTCTGCAAGGCGCGGTTCTCGCGGCGGATGGCGTTGAGCCGCGTCATCAGGGGCTGCAGGCTGTCGGCGCGGTTGAGGTCCCAGTGGCGCAACTGGTATTTCTCGGAGTGCAGGTACTCCTCGCTGCCCGCGCTGCGCGGGGTGTTCTCCATCAGCTCGTAGGCCGGGCCGTAGACGCCGTAGTTCGCGCTCAGCGTGGCGGCCAGCACGAGGCGCATCTCGAATGCCGGCCGGCCCTGGCCGTGCAGGTGCTCGGAGAGGATGTCGGGCGTGTTGGGCCAGGCGTTGGGGCGGAAGTAGTGCCGGCCCGGGCCTTGGCTGAGCTCGGTGAAGTACTCGGTGAGCTCTTCGGCGGTGTTGCGCCAGGTGAAGTAGGTGTACGACTGGTTGTAGCCGAGCTTGGCCAGCCGGTGCATCACCTTCGGCCGGGTGAAGGCTTCGGCCAGGAAGAGCACATCGGGGTGCTGCTTGCGGATCTCGCCGATGCACCACTCCCAGAACGCGAACGACTTGGTGTGCGGGTTGTCGACGCGGAAGATGCGCACGCCCTCCCCGATCCAATGGTCGAAGATGCTCTTGAGCTCGACCCACAGCGCCTGCCAGTCCTCGGTCTCGAAGTTGAAGGGGTAGATGTCCTGGTACTTCTTGGGCGGGTTCTCGGCGTACTGCACCGTGCCGTCGGGCCGCCAGCGGAACCACTGCGGGTGCTGCTTGACGTAGGGGTGGTCGGGGGCGCACTGCAGCGCGATGTCGAGCGCGATCTCGAGGCCGAGCTCGTTGGCACGCTTGACCACGCGGCGGAAGTCTTCCGGTGTGCCGAGTGCCGGCAGGATGCTCTTGTGGCCGCCTTCGGCCGCGCCGATGGCCCACGGGCTGCCCACGTCGCCGGGCTCGGTGGTGAGCGCGTTGTTCTTGCCCTTGCGCTTCTCGCGCCCGATCGGGTGGATGGGCGGGAAGTAGACGACGTCGAAGCCCATCTCGGCGATGCGTGGCAGCTGCCTTTCAACATCGCTGAAGCGGCCGTGCATGCCGGGCTCTTCCGACGTCGAGCGTGGGAAGAGTTCGTACCAGGCGCTGAAGCCGGCGCGTTCGCGGTCGGCGACCAGCGGCAGCACCTTGCCGGACGACACGCCCAACGATCGGTCGGGGTAGCGGTCGACCAGCTGGGCCTGCAGCGGGTCGAGCGCCAGCGCCTTCAGCGCCTCGACCTCGTGCGGCTCGTCGGCCGGCTTCTTGAGCGCAGCCGAGAAGCGCAGCAGCGCCTCGCGGTCATCGCCCTTCGCGCGCGCCGCCGCTTCGTCGACCAGCTCGGCGCCCACGCGTGCGGCGATGCGGATGTCGTCGGCGTCCACGCGCCGCGCGAGCTCGGCGCGCCACGAGCGGAAGTGGTCGACCCAGGCCACCGCCTCGTAGTTGTAGCGGCCCGGCACCGAGGTCGTGAAGCTCGCATGCCACTCGTCGTTCCACTTGAGCTTCATCTCCACTTCCTGCACCGCGTGGCCTTCCTGGTGCCACAGCAGCATCACGCGCAGCACGTCGTGGCCATCGGTGAAGGCGTGCACCGTCACATGGAAGGGCTGGCCGGCGATGCACTTGGCCGGGAATCGGCCGCCGTCGACGCAGGGCAGCACGGCGTCGATGACCGCACGCCGGCGGCCGTCGGGCGGCATGCCTTGCGGTGCCTCAGTCAGCTTCGCGCGGGCCATGGGGCTCCTGTTGCAGCACGAGGGTGGACAAGGGCGGCAAGGTCAGGCTCACCGAGCAGGGCCGGCCGTGCCAGGGGATGGTCTGCGCGTCGACACCGCCGAGATTGCCCCAGCCGGCCCCGCCGTAGTCGGCGGCGTCGCTGTTGAGCACCTCGCGCCAGTGGCCGGGCAGCGGCACGCCGATGCGGTAGCGCTGGCGCGGCAGCGGTGTCAGGTTGCACACGACGAGCAGCGTGGCGCCCCTTCCCTTCGGCTTGCGCAGGAAGGCGAGCACGCTGGCGCTCGAATCGTCGGACACCGCCCACTCGAAGCCCTCGTGCGAGAAGTCGACCTCGTACAGCGCCGGGTGCTCGCGCAGCAGGTGGTTCAGGTCGCGCACGTAGCGCATCAGGCCGCCGTGCTCGGGGCGCTCGGTCACATGCCATTCGAGCTGGCCTTCGTGCGTCCACTCGCGGCGCTGGCCGAACTCGCCGCCCATGAAGAGCAGCTTCTTGCCGGGGTGCGCCCACATGTAGCCGTAGAGCGCGCGCAGGTTGGCGAACTGCTGCCAGCTGTCGCCCGGCATCTTGTTGATGAGCGAGCCCTTGCCGTAGACCACCTCGTCGTGCGAGAGCGGCAGCACGAAGTTCTCGTGGAAGGCATAGACCAGCGAGAAGGTCAGCTGGCCGTGGTGGTACTTGCGGTGGATGGGGTCGAGCTTGAAGAACGCGAGCGTGTCGTGCATCCAGCCCATGTTCCACTTCATGCCGAAGCCGAGGCCGCCCGCCGAGGTGGGCCGCGAGACCTGCGGCCACGCGGTGGACTCCTCGGCGATGCTCACCGTGTCGGGGTGCTCGCGATAGACCGCTTCGTTGAGCGTGCGCAGGAAGGTGATGGCCTCGAAGTTCTCTCGCCCGCCGTTGTCGTTGGGCACCCATTCGCCCGGCTTGCGGGCGTAGTCGAGGTAGAGCATCGAGGCCACCGCGTCGACGCGCAGGCCGTCGAGGTGGTACTGGTCGAGCCAGAACATCGCCGACGAGAGCAGGAAGCTCCTCACCTCGTTGCGGCCGTAGTTGAAGATGCTGGAGTTCCACTCCGGGTGGAAGCCCTGGCGCGGGTCGGCGTGCTCGTAGAGGTGCGTGCCGTCGAAGTACTGCAGGCCGTGTTCGTCGGTCGGGAAATGCGACGGCACCCAGTCGAGGATCACACCGATGCCGCGCTGGTGCAGGTGGTCCACGAAGTACATGAAATCCTGCGGCGTGCCGTAACGCGCGGTGGGCGCGAAGTAGCCGGTCGTCTGGTAACCCCAGGAGCCGTAGAACGGGTGCTCGGTCACCGGCATCAGCTCTACATGGGTGAAGCCGAGCTCGCTCACGTGATCGGCCACCAGGTGGGCGAGCTCGCGGTAGTTGTAGTACGGCACCGGTGCGGCCGGGTCGGGCCGGCGCCACGAGCCCAGGTGCAGCTCGTAGATGCTGATGGGGGCCCCGAGGCCGTTCTTCGTGGCGCGGCTGGCCATCCAGTCGGCGTCGTGCCAGTCATAGTCGAGCGACCACAAGCGCGAGGCGGTGGCTGGCGGCAGCTCGGAGACGACAGCGTACGGGTCGGCCTTGTCGACGCGGTAGCCGCCGTGGCGCGAGACGATGTGGAACTTGTAGGCCTGGCCGTGGCGCGCCGCGGGCACGCGCCCTTCCCAGATGCCGCTGCTGTCAGGGCGCGCGCGCAGGCGGTCGATGCTCGGGTCCCAGCCGTTCCAGTCGCCGATCACGGACACCTCGGCGGCATTGGGGGCCCACACGGCGAAACGCGCACCGTCGCCCTCCAGGCGGCCGCCGAGCTTGTCGTACAGGCGTGCGTGGGTGCCTTCCCGGAACAGGTAGACGTCCTGGTCGCCGAGCGTCGCGGGGTTGCTCAAAGCAGACCTCCGCAGGCAAAGATGCCCGTGAGCAGGGCAGCTTTGACGGCATGCCTTACCGCTGAACGATGGGGAGTGGGTGTCGCGCCTTGCCTGTGGTGCATGAAGCCCTCACGTCGAGAGTCTTCATGGGCAAGGCCTGTGCCTGCGGCGGGAGGCCGGAGGGAGATAGGTCCGGCGCCGCGGTACTGCTGGCGGCGCCGGGGGAGCTGCGGGCCAGGACCCGCAGCAACTCAAACTGGGTTCGGCGACTCAGTCGCTTTCGAGCTCGTTGTCGATCGCGACGTCGTAGTCGTCCATCGCGAATTCCTTCTTCGCGATCACGGGCTTGTCGAGCGGGCGGCAGACGCGGCGCTGGAGGTGGTCGAGGCGGGTCGAACGGGCAACAGCTTCCAGCACTTCGGCGGGATTCATCATCAGGGCAAACGGATTCGACAGGATTTCGGTGGTCGACATGTTGTGCTCCAAGAGGTGCGATGACAGTGGAGCCAATGTAGGCGGCAAGGGGTGAGTGCAGAAAGTCAGGTCGGCACCAGACCGCGGGTCGGAATTTCCCTGACAAGCCTGTCAGGGCGGCCGAGTCGAAACCAGGCGCGGAAAAGCGCGAAAACGCTGTGCCGACAAGGGCTTGCGACGCGACGACGGACGCAGCCCGTCGTGCGTATTTCACGCGCCCGGTGTGACTTTCGCTGACAGAAAAAGCGCCTCGAAGTTGCGGCTGGTGTGCTCCCCCACCGACTCGGGGGGCATGCCCTTGAGTTCGCCGATGAGCTTGGCGACGAAGGGCACGAACGACGGGTTGTTGGTCTTGCCGCGGTGAGGGACCGGTGCGAGGTAGGGGCTGTCGGTCTCGATCAGGCAGCGCTCGATGGGCACGAAGCGCGCGACCTCGCGCAGGTCGGCCGCGTTCTTGAAGGTCAGGATGCCGGAGAACGAGACGTAGAAGCCGAGGTCGAGCGCCGCGCGGGCCACGTCCATCGTCTCGGTGAAGCAGTGGAAGACGCCGTTGTGGCCGCCCTCTTCCTTGAGGATGGCGATGGTGTCGGCGGACGCGCTGCGGGTGTGGATGACGAGCGGCAGGCCGGTCTGCTTCGACGCGCGGATGTGGGTGCGGAAGCGTTCGCGCTGCCATTCCATGTCGGCGACCGATCGGCCGTTCAGGCGGTAGTAGTCGAGGCCGGTCTCGCCGATGCCGATCACGCGCGGCTTGGCGGCAAGCGTGAGCAGGTCGTCGAGGCTGGGCTCTCGCAGGCCTTCGGTGTCGGGGTGCACGCCGGCGGTCGCCCAGAAGTTGTCGTAGGCCATCGCGAGCGCGTGCACGTCGTCGAATTCCTCGAGCGTGGTGCAGATGCAGAGCGCACGGTCCACCTGGGCGGCGGCCATGGCGGCGCGGATCTCGGGGAGCTTTTCCTTGAGCTCGGGGAAGCTCAGGTGGCAGTGGGAGTCGACGTACATCCGGACATTGTCCGGCAGGCGCCAGGCGCTCGCAGGATCAGATGGTCTGCGTGGGCTTGGCCGACTGGATCGAGGTGCCGAGGATTTCCTCGATCTTGATCTTCAGCACGCGGGTCTTCTCGTCGGACGGGAACTTGACGCCCACGCCTTGGGTGCGGCCACCGGACGCGTTGACCGGGGTGATCCAGGCGACCTTGCCGGCCACCGGGTAGCGCTGCGGATCGTCGGGCAAGGAGAGCAGCAGGTAGATGTCTTCGCCGAGCTTGTACTCGCGCGTGGTCGGCACGAAGAGGCCGCCATCGGCGAAGAGCGGGATGTAGGCCGCATACAGCGCACCCTTCTCGCGAAACACCAGCTGGATGACGCTGGGCCGTGCGCCAACGGGGGCGTTGCCTGCGGTTCGAACGGGGGCTGAGGGCGCGTCGCTCATCTGGCCGAGTGTACCGAAGGAGGTCTCGCCGCCAAGGGAGACTTCAAGGCCTGTGCGGCCTGCAGCACGAGCGACTCGGCCATCACGGGCAAATTCCACGGATGCTCGGCATGGCGCTGGGCATCGCGCAGCGCTTTCGACCACGCCGCAAGGGCCGGCAAGGCGGCGCCGGTGGGCAAGGCGGCCGGCGGGAAGTAGCGCGGCGGCGCGCCGCTGGCCAGGCACATGGCGTCGTGGCAAAGCTTCTGCAGCGCTTCGACCAATAGCGGCAGCGGCCACCCGGCCACCGGTGCCGACTCGCCACCGGCCACCTGCTTGGGGAATCGCGTCCAGCTCACGGCGTCGATGCCTTCCTGCACCCAGGCCAGCGCTTCGAGCGGCTGGCCACCGGCCGCAGCGAGCATCCCATCGGGCTGGGCCACCTTGTGCTGGGCCAGCCAGGCGCTCGCCACGTCGGCCGGCGGCAGGCCCAGCGCCACCGCCTGGCAGCGGCTGCGGATGGTCGGCAGCAGCGCGTCGGGCGCGCCGCAGCTCAGCACGAAGCGGGCGACACCGGGTGGCTCTTCCAGCGTCTTGAGCAGCGTGTTCGCCGCGATGGCGTTCATGCGCTCGGCCGGGTGGATCACCACCACCTTGCCTTTGCCGCGGGCGGAGGTGCTCTGCGCAAAGCTCACCGCGGTGCGCACCGCCTCGACCTTGATCTCCTTGCTGGGCTTGGCCTTCGACGCCTTTTCATCGTCGCCCTCTTCCGCCCCGCCCCAGCCGAGCGACTCGCGCAGGGCCTCCGGCAGCAGCACCAGCAGGTCCGCGTGCGAATGGGCCTGCACGAGGTGGCAGCTGGCGCAGGTGCCGCAGGGCTTTTGAGCGCCCTCGCCTTCGCACAGCCAGGCCTGCGCGAGGCACAGCGACAGCTCGAACTGGCCGGTGCCTTGCGGCCCGTGCACCAGCAGCGCATGGCCACGCTGGGTGCGCAGTGCGTCCTGCAAGGGCTTGCCGAGCCAGGGCAGCGGCAGCTGGCCGTCGGCGCCTACCACCCGCGTTGCTCCAGCTGGGCGGCGACCTGCGCCCACACCTGCTCGCGCGGGAGCGAGGCGTCGATGCGGGCGAAGCGCTTCGGCGACTGCTGGCAGCGCGCCTCGTAGCCGGCGCGCACGCGGTTGAAGAACTTCTCGTCGAGCTGCTCGAAACGATCCGGTGTACGGGCCGCCGCGCGGCGTTCGGCCGCGGTCTCGGCCGGCAGGTCGAACCAGAACGTGAGGTCGGGCTGCAGGCCTTCCTGCACCCAGCCCTCGAGCGTGGACAGCACGGCCGTGTCGAAGCCGCGGCCGGCACCCTGGTAGGCGAAGGTGGCGTCGGTGAACCGGTCGCACAGCACGGTGGCGCCACGCGCGAGCGCCGGCGCGATCACCTGCTGGATGTGATCGCGCCGGGCTGCGAAGACGAGCAGCGCTTCGGTCAGCGCATCCATCGGCGTATGCAGCACCAGCTCGCGCAGCTTCTCCGCGAGCGCCGTGCCGCCGGGCTCGCGCGTCATCACCACTTCGGCACCGCCCTGGCGCAAGCGCTCGGCCAGCGCCTCGATGTGCGTGGACTTGCCCGCCCCGTCGATGCCCTCGAAGCTGATGAAGCGGCTGGTCATCGTTTCAGTTGGTATTGATTGACGGCGCGATTGTGCTCGGCGAGCGACTCGCTGAAATGGCTGGAGCCATCACCCTTGGCGACGAAGTACAGCGCGCGGGTCTTGTCGGGCCGCACGGCGGCAAGCAGCGAGGCGCGCCCCGGCATCGAGATCGGCGTGGGCGGCAGCCCGCCGCGCAGGTAGGTGTTGTAGGGGCCGTCGGTCTGCAGGTCGATCTTGCGCAGGTTGCCGTCGAAACGCTCACCCAGGCCGTAGATGACGGTCGGGTCGGTCTGCAGTGGCATGCCGATGCGCAGGCGGTTGACGAAGACGCCGGCCACGAGGCCGCGGTCCTTCGCCGCACCAGTTTCCTTCTCGACGATGGAGGCCAGCTTGAGCAGGTCGTCCGGGCTCTTCAACGGCGTGTCGGGGCTGCGCTCGGCCCAGGCCGCATCGAGCTGGCGCTGCATGGTGCGGTAGGCGCGCTTGAGCACGGCCAGGTCGCTCGCGCCTTTGCTGAAGGCATAGGTGTCGGGATAGAAGCGGCCTTCGGCCCGCACGCCCGGCGCGCCGATTGCGGCCATCAACTCGGCCTCGCTCATCCCCGCGGTGGCCTGCTTCAGGTCGGGCGCCTTGGCCAGCTCGGCGCGAAACTGGCGGAAGGTCCAGCCCTCGATAAGACGCACCGAGGCCATCACCTCGTCGCCCTTGACCATCTTGTCGAGCAGGGTGCGCGGCGTGACGCCGGTGCCGACCTGGTAGCTGCCCGCCCGGATCTTGCGCGCCTGGCCCGACCAACGGAACCACTCGTAGAGCAGGCGCGCATCGGTCTGGACCCCCGCCTGCACCCAGGCCTGGGCCGCATCGCGCGGCGTGGTCTTGGGCTCGATGGAGACTTCGACCGAGGGGCTGGCCAACGCAAGCGGCTGGTCGAGCCACCAATAGGCCGCACCCGCTACAGCGCCCGCGGCGAGGATCGCCACGCACACCAGCTGCCAGAAAAGGCGCTTCAGGAACCTCATGAGCCGCCCATCTTTAGCTGCCCACCTTGCCGTTGCGGCTGAACATACCCTCGCGCACTGAGATCATGGCGGCTGATGATAATCGCCGCATGACGACCTCTTCTGCACTGGACGGTGCGGCACCGCTGCCGCACTGGGGCCTGATCCGCGCGCAAGGCGACGACGCCGCCAGCTTCCTCCACAGCCAGCTCACCAACGACTTCTCGCTGCTCGGCACTGCCGAGGCGCGGCTCGCCGGCTACTGCTCGGCCAAGGGCCGCCTGCTCGCGAGCTTCATCGGCTGGAAGCGCAGCGGCGACGACATCCTGCTCGCCTGCAGCGCCGACCTGCTGGCGG
The DNA here is from genome assembly GCF_016735515.1 of Piscinibacter sp. HJYY11. Classification (NCBI taxonomy): domain Bacteria; kingdom Pseudomonadati; phylum Pseudomonadota; class Betaproteobacteria; order Burkholderiales; family Sphaerotilaceae; genus Piscinibacter; species Piscinibacter sp. HJYY11. The sequence goes on from NZ_JAERQZ010000001.1 coordinate 670,811, forward strand.
CCACGCAGAAGCGCCTGTCGATGTTCGTGCTGCGGGCGAAATGCAAGCTGAGCGATGCGTCGCCGCAATGGCGCCTGCTCGGCCTGACTGGCCCGTCGGCCCAGGCGTGGCTTGGCTCCGCGGCACCGTCGACGGTGTGGGGGAAGACCACGCACGAAGGCGCGGACGTGGTGCGCCTGCCCGATGTGGACGGCACCGCACGCTTCCTGTGGGCCGCTCCGCTCGACGTGACCCCGCCGGCCCTGCCCGCCCTCGACGAAGCGGCCTGGCGCGTGAGCGAGGTGAAGAGCGGCGTGGCGCGCATCGAAGCGGCCACGGTCGACCAGTTCGTGCCGCAGATGCTCAACTACGAAGTGCTGGGCGGCGTCGACTTCAAGAAGGGCTGCTATCCCGGCCAGGAGGTGGTGGCACGCAGCCAGTACCGCGGCACGATCAAGCGGCGCAGCTTCCTCTTCAGCAGCAGCGCGGCATTGCAGGCCGGGCAGGAAGTCTTCCATGACGCCGATCCGTCGCAACCGGCCGGGCTCGTCGTGAATGCCGCCTCGCCGCTCGCGCTGGTCGAGCTGAAGCTCACGGCGCTGGAAGGCGGCACGGTGCACGTGGGTTCGGCAGACGGGCCGGCCCTCATTCGTGAGGAATTGCCGTACTTGTTGCCGGTGGCGGACGCCGCCTGACCCAACGCGCTGCGCCAGCGCGGCAACAGTTCACGGCGCTGCTCAGCGGAGGCGGATCGTGCGCGAGTTGTTCATCTACTATCGAGCGACACAAGAGAACGCCAGCGTCTTGCACGCCCAGGTGTCGCGCATGCAGACCGAGTTGCGCGTACGCCATCCCGGCTTGCAGGCCCGGCTGCTGCGCCGCCCCGAAGCGGCAGATGGACTGCATACCTGGATGGAAACCTACTCCTCCCCTGATGGCATCGATGGCGCGCTGCAAGCCGCAATCGAACACGCTGCCCTGAGCCTCGCGCCCTGGATCGAGGGCGCTCGCCACACCGAGAGGTTCGACGCATGTGCCTAGTCGCCATCGCGCTCGACCAGTCGCGGCGCTTCCCCCTCGTGATCGCGGCCAACCGCGATGAATTCTTCCAGCGCCCGGCCGCACGCCTGGCGTGGTGGTCGCCCGGTGCGGGCCAGCCCGACATCCTGGGTGGCCGCGACCTCGAAGCCGGTGGCACCTGGCTCGGCCTCACCGCCAAGGGCCGCCTCGCGCTCATCACCAACGTGCGCGACCCGGCGAACCGCGACCCGAACGCGCCCTCGCGCGGCAGCATCGTCACCCGCTGGCTCAACGGCGACCTGACCGCCGACCGCTTCTGGATGCACACCGCGCTGTCGGGCTACAACGGCTTCAACCTCATTGCGGCCGACTTCCGACGCGGCGAATGCTTCTTCGCTTCCAGCCGGGACCTGAACCCGATGCGCCTGGAGCGCGGCTTGTACGGCCTGTCGAATGCTTCGCTCGACACGCCCTGGCCCAAGGTGACCTCGCTCAAGGAGCGCGTGCGCGAGTCCATCGACAGCGCCGAGTCGCTCGACACGCTGGCAGTGGAGTTGTTCGATGCCATGGGCGACCGCACGCCGGCGCCCGATGAACAGCTGCCGATGACCGGCGTGCCGCACGAGTTGGAGAAGGCCTTGTCCTCGGCCTTCATCCGCACGGCCGACGGCAACTACGGCACCCGCAGCACCACGCTCGTGATCACCGAGCGCGTGAACAAGCGCCTCGTGACCCATGTGCTGGAGCGCACCTACAGCCCCACCGGCGGCATGGCGCTGCTGCGCCGCTCGTCGCTCAAGGACTGGCCGCCCCGCTACACCGAAGAGGCCTCGGAGGCCCCGGCGGCACAGGGCGTGGTGACCGAAAGCGAAGAGTCGCCCGCCGAGCCTGCCCGCAAGACCCGTGTGCGCAGCCTGCTCAAGCCCGAAGGCTCGCGGCGGCGCAGGCAATCGGTCGGCGTCTGATCGGACCGGCCCGTCATTCCCGTTTTCGCGGGAATCAGGTTGCTAAAGAGAACGCACCATCTCGATGTGCGGGATTCCCACTTCTTCAAACATCGCCCCGCGCGTGATGAAGCCAGCGCGCGTGTAGAACGCCGCCGCCGACATCTGCGCATGCAGCACCGCCTCGCGGTAGCCCTGCTCACGCGCGGCTTTCATCAGCGCTTCCAGCACCGCGTGGCCGACGCCGCTGCCGCGCATCGTCTGTGACACCGCCATGCGGCCGATCTTCGCCACACCCGGCACGTGCTCCAGCAGGCGTCCCGTTGCCAGCGGCTGGCCAAATCGGTTGTACGCGACGGCGTGCACGCAGCCCGGGTCGGGGTCGGCCTCGTCCCACTCCATTTCCTTCGGGATGCCCTGCTCCTCGATGAAGACGGTGGTGCGGATGTGGCGTGCATCCTTGCCGAGCTCGTCCCAGCCGCCCACGCGAACGTCGACCATGGTCTTGCCGGCCTCGAAGCCTTGCAGCACCTCGCGCAGCTCCTGCGGCACCGGCTTCGAGGTCTGCGTCGCCGGGTCGGCGAAGACGTAGACCAGCTCGCCGGTCACCAGCGCCTGGTCGTTGCGGAAGACGGCGCACTGGAACACCAGCGATGAGTTGCCGATGCGGGCGCAGCGCACGCCGATGTCGAGCACGTCGTCGTAGCGGGCCGAGCCGAGGTATTCGACGGTCGACTTGCGCACGAAGAGATCGCCGCCCAGGTACTCCATCGTCTCGTTGTACGGCATGGCGAGTGCGCGCCAGTAGCCGCCGACGGCGGTGTCGAAGTACATCAGGTAGTGGCCGTTGAAGACGATCTTCTGCATGTCGACTTCGACCCAGCGCACACGCAGGCGCTCGGCGAAGCGGAATTCACTTCTTTTCATGGTGTCAGGGCTTTCTGGAGGGCCAGGGATGCGGCATCGAGCGCGGCAATCGCTTCGGGCAGCGCACGCCCCATTTTGATGAAGTCGTGCGTGACCCCGCGGTAGAGATCGAGGTCGACCGCCACGCCGGCCGCGCGCAGCTTGTCGGCATAGGCGATGCCTTCGTCGACCAGCGGGTCGCATTCGGCGAGGATGAAGCAGGCTGGGGCCACGCCCTCGGCGTCGTCGGCGTTGAGTGGCGCAAAGCGCCAGTCTTCGCGATGGGCGCGGTCGATGTAGTGGTTGAAGAACCAGTCGATGCCCTCGCCTTCGAGCAGGAAGCCGCTCTCGAACTGCTCGTGCGAGGCGGTGTCCTGATGCGCGGTGGTGCCGGGGGTGATGAGCAGCTGCAGCGCGAGCGGCAGGCCGATGTCGCGCGCATGGAGTGCGGCCACGGCGGCCAGCGTGCCGCCGGCGCTGTCGCCGCCCACGGCGAGGCGGGTGCCATCGAGGCCGAGCGTCGCGCCGTGTCGAGACAGCCACGTCATCGCCGACCAGGTGTCGTCGACGGCCACGGGGAAGCGATGTTCGGGCGCCAAGCGGTAGTGCAGCGCGACCACCGCCACACCACTGCGCAGGGCGAACTGGCGGCACAGGCTGTCGTGCGTTTCCAGGTTGCCGATGGTGAACCCGCCGCCGTGCGTGTAGAGCATCAGCGGCAGCACGGCGGTCGAGGGCGCGTACAGGCGCGCTTCCAGGGGCGTGCCATCGGCGGCGGGGATGGTGATGTCTTCGACGCGTGCAAGGGGCGCGCGAGGAAGGTCCAGCACTTCGGAACGCAGCGTGTACGCCTTGCGGGCGTCGCGGACCGGCATCGAATGCAGCGGCGGCACGCCGGCGCGGTGGATGCGCTCCAGCAGGCTGCGCATGGTGGGGGTCAGGAGATGGCGACTCACGCGTGAGCTTTATGGGATGACCCGATGGAGGCAGGCCAGGGGCCAGAGCATACTGGCCAGATCCCTTCTCCTCTCGTCAGCAGTTCATCATGGCCTTCATCTATTACCTGACCCAGATCCAGCTCGACTTCGGCACCGTGAACCTGCTGCCTCAGGAGTGCGAGCGCACAGGCATCAAGAAGCCCTTGGTGGTGACGGACCCCGGCATCCGCGCGGCAGGTGTGCTCGACAAGGCCCTCACCGCGCTCGGCAAGACGCCACATGCCGCGTTCGACCAGACGCCCTTCAACCCGACCGAAGCGGCGGTGCGCGCGGCGGTCGAGGTCTACCAGCGCGAAGGCTGCGACGGGCTGATCGCCGTCGGTGGCGGCTCCAGCATCGACCTGGCCAAGGGCGTCGCGATCGCCGCCACGCACCCCGGCCCGCTGAAGACCTACGCCACCATCGAAGGGGGCAGCCCGAAGATCACCGAGGCCGTGGCGCCGGTGATCGCCGTGCCCACCACCGCCGGCACGGGCAGCGAGGTCGCACGAGGCGCCATCGTGATCGTCGACGACGGCCGCAAGCTCGGCTTCCACAGCTGGCACCTGCTGCCCAAGACCGCGATCTGCGACCCCGAGCTCACCATGGGCCTGCCGCCGCTGCTCACCGCCGCCACCGGCATGGACGCCATCGCGCACTGCATGGAAACCTTCATGGCACCCGCGGTCAACCCACCCGCCGACGGGATCGCCCTCGACGGCCTGGAGCGCGGCTGGAAGCACATCGTGCGCGCCACCGAAAACGGCGCCGACCGCGAAGCACGCTGGAACATGATGAGCGCCAGCATGCAAGGCGCGATGGCCTTCCAGAAAGGCCTGGGCGCGGTGCACTCGCTGAGCCACAGCCTGGGTGGCGCGAACCCGAAGCTGCACCACGGCACGCTCAACGCGATGTTCCTGCCCGAGGTGGTGAAGTTCAACGCCGCGGCCGAGTCCATCCAGAAGGAGCAGCGCCTGCAGCGCATGGCGCATGCGATCGGCATCGGCTCGTGCGACTCGAAAGGCACGGAGCTGGCCGAAGCCCTGCGCGACCTCAACCGCCGCCTCGGCCTGCCCTCGGGCCTGCGCGCGATGGGCGTCGGCGAAGACCTCTTCGACCGGATCATCGAAGGTGCCCTGAAGGACCACTGCCACAAGACCAACCCGCGCGTGGCCACGCCCGTGGAATACCGCCAGATGATCGAAGCGTCGATGTGACGCCCGCCGCGTGAACTCGCTCCCGCGGCCGACAGGCCCCCAGCCACGGGCCTGGAACTTGCTCGACCGCAAGCCTCCACGGGCTTCGGGGCGATCTCTTCATGGGTTGGCGCAGTCAGGCGGGTCATCGCGAGTCGGCGAAAGTTGTCGTTCTGCTCTTTGTCTTCTGGCTCATCGTGGTGCTGGCGGCATGGCCGACCACGGCGCACGCGCAGGCGGCCTCGGCACCTGAACTGAGCAGCGTGGCGACGGCGGCCTCGGCCGCCCCCACGACACCCGCTGCGGCCCCCACACGGCCCACCCGCGTGGCCGCCTCGCAGATCAACAGCGGCGACACCGCCTGGATGCTCACCTCCACGGCGCTCGTGCTGCTGATGACGATCCCAGGGCTTGCGCTCTTCTATGCCGGCATGGTGCGCAAGAAGAACGTGCTGGCCACCATGGCGCAGGTGTTCGCCGTGTGCGCGCTGGCGAGCCTGATCTGGTTCGTGGCGGGCTACAGCCTCGCCTTCATGCCGGGCGGGCCCTTCATCGGCGACCTGTCGGCGCTGCTCCTGGGGACGCTGTTCTTCGACAAGGCCAGCGGCCAGTTGTCCGTCCATCACCTCGCCACGGCGGTGCCGGAGTCGGTGTTCGCGATGTTCCAGATGAGCTTCGCGATCATCACGCCCGCCCTGATCGTCGGGGCGTTTGCCGAGCGCATGCGCTTTTCTGCCCTGCTTTGGTTCATGGGGCTGTGGTCGCTGCTGGTGTACGCGCCGGTGGCGCACTGGGTGTGGGAGCCCTCGGGATGGCTCGCCGCGCGTGGCGTGCTCGACTTCGCGGGCGGCACCGTGGTGCACATCAATGCCGGTGCGGCAGGCCTCGTCTGCGCCTGGATGCTCGGCCACCGCCGCGGCTATGGCCAGGTGGCGCTGATGCCGTCGAACCTCGCGCACACGATGGTCGGGGCCGCGTTGCTCTGGATCGGCTGGCTGGGCTTCAACGGCGGTTCGGCCGCGGCCGCCGACGGGCGCGCGGGCCTCGCCATCCTGGTCACGCAACTGGCCGCTTCGGCGGCGGCGCTCTCATGGATGCTGGGCGAATGGCTGCTGCGCGGCCGGCCGACCTTGCTCGGGCTGTGCAGCGGCGCGGTGGCGGGGCTGGTGGCCATCACGCCGGCCTCGGGGTTTGTCGACGCGAAATCGGCGGTGTTGATCGGCGCCATCGCAGGCCTCGGCTGCTACTGGGGTGCCACCGGGCTCAAGCGCCTGCTGGGCGCCGACGACTCGCTCGACGTCTTCGGCGTGCATGGCATCGGCGGCCTCATCGGAGCCTTGCTCACCGGTGTGCTGGCCAGCAAGGCGATCGGCGGTGCGGACGGCTCGATCGGTGCCCAAGCCATGGGGGCCGTGGCCACGCTGGTGTACAGCGCGGTGGTCACGGGGTTGATCCTGAAGCTCGTCGATCTGCTGGTCGGCCTGCGCGTCTCGCCGCAACACGAACACGACGGGCTGGACCTGAGCCAGCACGGTGAACGCATCGAGTGAGGCATCCACGAGGGAACACGAATGCTGGAGAACGAAAAATTCGCCATCGCTGCCCATCTGCACGTGCTGCTGCGCCGCAAGGTGGGGCGCGTGACCGACGTGGAGTGGCTGGTGAAGAGCCACGAGTACGCCATCGAGGTCATCCGCATCGCCCGTGCCGAAAAGCAGGCCGACCTGGATGAATGGGCGAACAAGCTCGAGGGCGTGCTGCTCGGCGGGGTGCGCCCCACGGCCAGGCAGGCACCGGCCCAGTCGCCGCTGCCTGCGGCACCTGCACGGCAGGCATTTCGCGACAGCGAATTCGACCCGGGCAGCACCCGCTACGTGGGCCGCTTGCGCTGAGACCGAAGAAAAAGCCCGGGAGCCAAAGACTCCCGGGCCTCAAACCCACCACATCAACAGCTCAACGAGAGAGCTGCGGAGAAGAAGATCAGTGGAACTGCTCTTCTTCCGTCGAACCCGTCAGCGCCTTGACCGAGGACGAACCGCCCTGGATCACGGTGGTCACGTCGTCGAAGTAACCGGCGCCCACTTCCTGCTGGTGCGACACAAAGGTGTAGCCGCGCTCGCGGGCTGCGAATTCCGGCTCCTGCACCATTTCCGTGTAGTGCTTCATGCCTTCGCCGCGGGCGTAGGCGTGAGCGAACTGGAACGTGTTGTACCAGTTGATGTGGATGCCGGCCAGCGTGATGAACTGGTACTTGTAGCCCAGGTCCGACAGCTTCTGCTGGAATTCGGCGATGGCCTTGTCGTCGAGGTTCTTCTTCCAGTTGAACGACGGCGAGCAGTTGTACGACAGCAGCTTGCCCGGGCACTTGGCGTGCACGGCTTGCGCGAATTCACGGGCGAAGCCGATGTCGGGCGTGCCGGTTTCGCACCACACCAGGTCGGCGTACGGCGCGTAGGCGACACCGCGGCTGATGGCCTGCTCGAGGCCGTTCTTCACGCGGTAGAAGCCTTCTTGCGTGCGCTCACCGGTCAGGAAGGGCTTGTCGTTGGCGTCGTGGTCGCTGGTGATCAGGTTGGCAGCTTCAGCGTCGGTACGGGCCAGCACGATGGTCGGCACGCCCATGACGTCGGCGGCGAAGCGGGCAGCGATCAGCTTCTCGCAGGCTTCTTGAGTCGGCACGAGCACCTTGCCGCCCATGTGGCCGCACTTCTTCACGGCGGCCAGCTGGTCTTCGAAGTGCACGCCGGCAGCGCCCGCGGCGATCATGTTCTTCATCAGTTCGAAGGCGTTCAGCACGCCACCGAAACCGGCTTCCGCGTCAGCCACGATGGGCAGGAAGTAGTCGATGAACTCCTTGTGGCCGGGGCCGATGCCGCGCGACCACTGGATCTCGTCGGCACGCTTGAAGGTATTGTTGATGCGGCGGACCATGGTCGGCACCGAGTCGTAGGCGTACAGCGACTGGTCGGGGTACATGGTTTCCGAGGTGTTGCCGTCGGCGGCGACTTGCCAGCCCGACAGGTACACGGCCTCGAGGCCTGCCTTGGCCTGCTGCATGGCTTGACCGGCGGTGATCGCGCCGAACGCGTTCACGTAGCCCTTCTTGGCGCCGCCATTGACCTTCTCCCACAGCACTTCGGCGCCGCGCTTGGCCAGCGTGTACTCGGGCTGCAGGCTGCCGCGCAGGCGCACGACGTCGGCGGCGCTGTAGCCGCGCTTCACGCCCTTCCAGCGCGGGTTGGTGGCCCAATCCTTTTCGAGGGCGGCGATTTGTTGCTCACGGGTCTGACTGGTCATGACGAACTCCAGAGGTTTGAGAGAAGAGGAACGCGACAGAAAACTGACGGAAGCATAGCGGTGCAATGCGAGAAGCGGAAGACTTATGTCTTATATAAGACACGCTGTCTACTCCAATCAAATCAAAGACTTAGCCGCATCATTTCTGGATGCGAAATCAAGTTTTCCGATACGAGAGAAACTGCGGCGCCGCAGCAAGCTCGCTTCTCATATCGCGAAACGATCGTTCCTCAATGCGAAAGCATGGGCACCAAACGCATTCGCATCGGAGCGGAAAGGCCAAGCTGCCTGACGGCACGCGACGACAGTCGTACGATCAGTTCGCGATGTGCCTTCGTCATTTGCTAGCCCTCCGATCGAATGCCATTTCATTCAGCCGACAAATCACCCCTTTTTGAGGAGCGCCCTCGATGAACGACCAGCTCGCGGCCTACTGGATGCCCTTCACCGCCAACCGGCAGTTCAAGCAAGCACCGCGCCTCATTTCACGCGCCGAGGGCATGCACTTTTGGACGCCGGAAGGCCGGCAGGTTCTCGACAGCATTGCCGGCCTCTGGTGCGTGAACGCGGGCCATGCCCGGCCGAAGATCGTGGAGGCAATCCGCGCGCAGGCGGCCGAGATGGACTTCGCGCCGCCCTTCAACATGGGCCACCCCAAGCAGTTCGAGCTGGCCGAACGGCTGGTCAAGCTGACACCGCCGGGGCTCAGCAAGGTCTTCTACACGAACTCGGGTTCGGAGTCGGTCGACACCGCGCTCAAGATCGCACTCGCCTACCACCGCGCACGCGGCGAAGGCTCCCGCACCCGCCTCATCGGCCGCGAACGTGGCTACCACGGGGTGAATTTCGGCGGGATCTCGGTGGGCGGCATGGTGGCCAACCGCAAGATGTTCGGTTCGCTGCTTTCAGGCGTGGACCACATCCGCCACACGCATGACACGCGCAATCTGTTCACCAAGGGTCAGCCTGAGCAGGGCGCCGACCTGGCCGACGACCTCGAGCGCCTCGTGGCGCTGCACGACGCTTCGACCATCGCGGCGGTGATCGTCGAGCCCGTCGCGGGCTCCACCGGCGTGCTCATCCCACCCAAGGGCTACCTGGAACGCCTGCGCGCCATCTGCGACAAGCACGGCATCTTGCTGATCTTCGACGAGGTCATCACCGGTTTCGGCCGCCTGGGCTCGCCCTTTGCCGCCACGCATTTCGGCGTGACGCCCGACCTGATGACCGTCGCCAAGGGCCTCACCAACGGCTGCGTGCCGATGGGCGCCGTCTTCGCGAGCCAGAAGATCCATGACGCCTTCATGACCGGCCCGGAGCACCTGATCGAGTTCTTCCACGGCTACACCTACTCAGGCCACCCGCTCGCGTGTGCCGCCGCACTGGGCACGCTCGACACCTATGCCGAAGAAGGCCTGCTGACCCGCGGCTCGAAGATGGCCGCCACCTTCGAGAACGCCGTGCACTCGCTGCGCGACCACCCGAACGTGGTCGACGTGCGCAACATCGGCCTCGTCGGCGGCATCGAGCTGAAGCCGATCGACGGCCAGCCGGGCAAGCGCGCGTTCTCGGTCTTCCTCGACTGCTGGGAAAAGGGCCTGCTGATCCGCACGACCGGCGACACGATCGCGCTCTCGCCGCCGCTCATCATCGAGAACAAGCACATCGACCAGATCATCGGCACGATCTCCGATGCCTTGAAACGCGCCGCCTGACGCTCGCGTGGTGGGTTTTCTCGCCACCGACGACGCGCTGGCCCGCGATTCGTACTACGACGCGACAGCGCCCGGGCGCTCGCCCCGCCCTCCTCTGCGCGGTGACCTGAACGTCGACGTGGCCATCGTCGGCGCGGGCCTTGCGGGCCTGTCGGCGGCCATCGAACTGGCGGAACGCGGCTTCCGTGTCGCGGTGCTCGAAGCCCGCCGGGTCGGGGCCGGCGCATCGGGTCGCAACGGCGGCCAGGTCATCGCCGGCCTGGCCTGCGACCAGTCCACGATCGAAGACCAGCTGGGCGACGACGCCGCCCGCACGGTGTGGGACACGACGCTCGAAGCGCTCGACCTCATCACCCAGCGCTGCACCCGCTTCGGCATCGACTGCGAATGGCAGCCCGGCTACCTGAGCCTCGCCGTCAATGCGCGCAAAGGCCGTGCATTGCGCACCTGGTTCGAGCGGATGCAGCAGCGCTACGGCTACGACGCAACCTGGATCGCCCCGGCCGACCTGCCGCGCTGGATCGACAGCCCGCGGTTCCACAGCGGCTTTCACGACGCACGCTCCGGCCACCTGAACCCGCTGAAGTACACGATGGGCCTGGCCCGCGCCGCCACAAGCCTGGGCGTCCAGATCTTCGAAGAGACCCCGGTCACCGCCATCACCCCCGCGGCGACCGTGCGCCTGCAGACGCCCCAAGGCGACGTGCGCGCCGCACATGCGCTGCTGGCCGGCAACGTCTACCTGCAAGGCCTCGCACCCGAACTCGAAAAACGCATCATGCCGGTCGGGACCTACATCGTGGCGTCCGAGCCACTGGAGCCGGCACTGCTGCAGCGCCTCATCCCCAGCCGCTCGGCGGTGTGCGACACCAACTTCGTGCTCGACTACTTCCGCCCCACCGCCGACCACCGCATGCTGTATGGCGGCCGCGTGAGCTACAGCACCGCCACGCCCGCAAACCTCGCGGCCAGCATGCAGCGCCGCATGGCGCAGAGCTTTCCGCAGCTCAGCGCCACGCGCATCGCCCACGCCTGGGGCGGCTTCGTCGACATCACGATGAACCGCGCGCCCGATTTCGGGCGCCTGCATCCGAACGTGTACCACCTCCAGGGGTTCTCGGGCCACGGCGTTGCCTTGACTGGCCTGGCCGGCAAGCTCGTCGCCGAAGCCATCACAGGGCAAGCCGAGCGCTTCGACGTCTACGCTCGGCTGAAGCATCGCCCGTTCCCCGGCGGCCGCATGCTGCGCACCCCGGCGCTCGTGCTCGGCATGGCGTACTACCGGCTGCGCGATCTGTTGTGAGGATGCCCATGCGGGGCGCGCGCCCGAGTTGACTTCGCCCGCCGGGCAGGCAAACTGTTTGCATACACATGGTCAACAGCAAGCCCAGTGCAACCCGGCCAAGAACCGGCGTGCAGCAAGCCCAATGAGCGCCCTTCCCGCCTCCGCGCCTGCCCGCAAACCCGCGGTCCTGGTTCCCGCCTGCAACCGCATGGTCGGTCAACACCCCTTCCACATCGCTGGAAAGAAGTACATCGACGCGATCCGGCTCGCCGGCTGCCTGCCGTTGATCGTGCCCTTCGTGCAGTCCGACGAGATCGATGAGCTGCTCGACCACGCCGACGGTGTGCTGCTCACCGGCTCGCCGTCCAACGTGCACCCCAGCCACTTCGGCGAAGACGTGTACGACCCGAGCCTTCCCCTCGACCAGGACCGCGACGCCTGGACGCTCCCCATGATCCCGCGCGCGCTGGCACGCGGCATCCCGCTCTTCGCCATCTGCCGCGGTTTCCAGGAAGCGAATGTCGCGCTCGGCGGCAGCCTCTACCAGGCGGTGCAGGAAGTGCCCGGCCAGCGAGACCACCGCGGCATCACCGACAAGACGCCCGAAGAGCAGTACGACTTTGCCCATGAGGTGATCGTCGAAGCGGGCGGCGCCCTCGAGCCCATCGTCGGCACGCGCGAATTCCAGGTGAACACCGCGCATGGCCAAGGCGTGAAGCAACTGGCCCCCGGCCTGCGCGTCGAAGCCCGCGCCCCTGACGGCCTGATCGAAGCCTTCTCGATGGCCAACGCCCCGGGCTTCAACCTGTGCGTGCAGTGGCATCCCGAGTGGAAGGCCGCCAGCAACCCCATCTCCGTTCAACTGTTCACCGCTTTCGGCGACGCCTGCCGCGCCTACCGCGACCGCCACCGCCAGCCTGACCCGGATCGCTAGTGTTGCCTTCATGGCAACGACCGCCGGTGCTGCCCGCCGGCCAACCGATCCAGACAGGTGCCCTCATGGTGGACAAGAACAACTTCAGCTTCAGCGACCTCGAGCAGTGGCTCAACGACCGCCGCGTGACCGAGATCGAGTGCCTCGTGCCCGACCTCACCGGCGTGGCGCGCGGCAAGATCCTGCCGCGCGAGAAATTCACCGAAGACCGCGGCATGCGCCTGCCCGAAGCCATCGTCGCCATCGGCGTCACGGGTGAGTTTCCCGACGAAGGCCCGTACTACGACGTCATCCACGCGACCGACCGCGACATGCATTTGCGCCCCGACCCGAGCACGGTGCGCATCGTGCCCTGGGCGGTGGACCCGACCGCGCAGGTGATCCACGACTGCTTCGACCGCGACGGCAACCTCATCCCCTATGCGCCGCGCTCGGTGCTGCGCCGCATCTGCGACCTCTACGCCGCCGAGGGCTGGAACCCGGTGGTCGCGCCTGAACTCGAGTTCTACCTCGTCGAGCGCAACTCCGACCCCAACACGCCCCTGCGCCCGCCCAAGGGCCGCAGCGGCCGTGCGGAGACCTCCCGCCAGGCCTATTCGATCGACGCGGTCAACGAGTTCGACCCGCTGTTCGAAGACATCTACGCCTACTGCGAGCAGATGGAGCTCAACGTCGACACGCTGATCCACGAAGTTGGCGCGGGTCAGATGGAGATCAACTTCTTCCACGACCACCCGCTCGGGCTGGCCGACGAAGTGTTCTTCTTCAAGCGCACCATCCGCGAGACGGCGCTGCGCCACGAGATGTATGCCACCTTCATGGCCAAGCCCATGGCCAACGAACCCGGCAGCGCGATGCATGTGCACCAGAGCGTGGTGCACTCGGGCAGCGGCCAGAACATCTTCAGCAACCCGGACGGCTCGCCGAGCAAGGAGTTCTACTGGTACATCGGTGGCCTGCAGAAGTACACGCCGGCCGCGATGGCGCTCTTCGCGCCCTACGTCAACTCGTACCGGCGGCTCGCACGCTCGATGTCGGCGCCGATCAACATCCAGTGGGGCACCGACAACCGCACCGTCGGCATCCGCTCGCCGGTGGCGACGCCCTCGGCACGCCGCATCGAAAACCGCGTGATCGGTGCCGATGCCAACCCGTATGTCGCACTCGCTGCCACGCTGGCCTGCGGCTACCTCGGCATGAAGAACCGCATCGAGCCCTCGCCCGAGTGCAAGGGCGACGCCTACCTCTCCGAGTACCAGTTGCCCCGTTCGCTGAGCGAAGCGCTTGGCTGGCTCGACGACGAGAAGGACTTGCACGACGTGCTCGGCAAGGAGTTCATCACCGTCTACTCCGAGATCAAGGAGATCGAGCACGACGAGTTCATGAAGGTGATCTCGCCTTGGGAACGCGAACACCTGCTGCTGCATGTCTGAGGCCACGACCATGACCCGCACCACGAAAGATTGGCAGGCCGCCGACGCCTCGCACTACCTGCATCCCTTCACCGACTTCAAGTCGCTGGCCCGCAAAGGCTCGCGCATCATCACGCGCGCCGACAACATCTACCTCTGGGACAGCGAAGGCAAAAAGATCCTCGACGCGATGTCGGGCCTGTGGTGCGTGAACGTCGGCTACGGCCGGCGCGAGCTGATCGATGCGGCCACGAAGCAGCTCGAAACCCTGCCCTTCTACAACTCCTTCTTCCAGACCACCACGCCGCCGGCGATCGAACTCGCCGAACTGCTGGCGCAGGTGACGCCGCCGCAGTTCAAGCATGTGTTCTTCAGCGGCTCGGGGTCGGAGGGCAACGACACCATCGTGCGCATGGTGCGTCGTTACTGGGACCTGAAAGGCCAGCCACAGCGCAGCGTCATCATCAGTCGCCACAACGCCTACCACGGCTCCACCATGGCCGGCGCCTCGCTGGGCGGTATGAGCGGCATGCACGAACAAGGCGGCCTGCCCATCCCCGGCATCGTGCACATCGAGCAGCCGTTCTGGTTCGAGAGCGACCGGACGCTCAGCCGCGACGAGTTCGGCCTGAAGGCCGCGCGCGCGCTGGAGGCGAGGATCCAGGAGATCGGCGCCGACAAGGTCGCCGCGTTCATCGGTGAGCCCATCCAGGGCGCCGGCGGCGTGATTGTGCCGCCCGCCACCTACTGGCCCGAGATCCAGCGCATCTGCGACCAGCACGGCATCCTGCTCGTGTCAGATGAGGTGATCTGCGGCTTCGGCCGCACCGGCCAGTGGTTCGGCTGCGAGACCTTTGGCTACACCCCCGACCTCATGACCTTCGCCAAGGGCGTGACCTCGGGCTACATCCCGCTCGGCGGCGTGATGGTCGGCGAGCGTGTCGCCAAGGTGCTGATCGAGGAAGGCGGCGAGTTCAACCACGGCTACACCTATTCGGGTCACCCGGTGGCCTGCGCGGTGGGCCTGGCGAACATCAAGCTCGTGCAGCGCGAAGGCCTGGTCGAGCGCGTGCGCACCGAGATCGGGCCCTATCTCGCCGAGAAGTTCGCCGCGCTCGCCGACCACCCGCTCGTCGGCGAAGCCCAGACCTGCGGAATGATGGGCGCGCTGCAGCTCGTGAAAGACAAGGCCTCGGGCGAGATGTTCGACGGCAAGCTCGAGGTCGGCATGGTCTGCCGCGCGCACTGCTTCGGCAACGGTCTCATCATGCGCGCCGTCGGCGACCGCATGATCGTCGCGCCGCCCCTCGTGATGACCAAGGCGCAGATCGACGAGATGGCCGCGCTGATCAGGAAGTGTCTCGACCTGACACAACAGGAGTTGAAGCAACGCGGATGGTGGTAAGGCCGCGGTAACTGGCACGGGGTTTGCCTCTAGAGCGCCCCATGGATGCGCTGCCTAGACTCGCGCAGCAAACAGATCCCAACATCAAGGAGAGAGCGATGAAGCGAATGGCTGGTGTGGTGGGTGCGGTGATGGCGGCAACGGCCCTGATCTGGGGCACGGCAGCCACGGCGCAGGAGGAAGAAAAAGTCCTCAACATCTACAACTGGTCCGACTACATCGCCGAAGACACGATCCGGAACTTCGAGAAAGAGACGGGCATCAAGGTCCGCTACGACAACTTCGACAACAACGAGATCGTCCACGCCAAGCTGGTGGCAGGCAAGACTGGCTACGACATCGTCGTGCCCTCCTCGCACTGGGCCAAGCTGCAGATCGACGGCGGCCTCTTGCGCAAGATCGACCGCAGCCTGATCCCCAACTACAAGAACCTCGACGCCGACGTGCAGGCGCAGCTCGCCAAGCTCGACCCGGGCAACCAGTACATGGTCAACTGGCTGTGGGGCTACACCACGGTGGGCATCAACGTCGACAAGGTGAAGGCCGCGCTCGGCAGCACGCCGATGCCCGACAACGCCTGGGACCTCGTCTTCAAACCCGAATACATCAGCAAGCTCAAGAGCTGCGGCGTCTCCTTCCTGGATTCGCCCACCGAGGTGGTGCCGGCCGCCCTCTACTACCTGGGCAAGCCCGCCTACAGCAAGAACGCCGCCGACTACCAGGCCGCGGCCAACCTGCTGAAGACCATCCGCCCCTACGTCACGCTCTTCAGCTCGTCGGGCTACATCAACGACATGGCGGGCGGCTCGATCTGCGTGGCGCTCGGCTGGTCGGGCGACATCAACATCGCCCGCCAGCGCGCCATCGACGGCAAGACCGGCCAGAAGATCGAGGCCCTGCTGCCCAAGACCGGCGGCCTGCTCTTCTTCGACGTGATGGTGATCCCGAATGACGCCGCCCACCCCGGTAATGCGCACAAGTTCATCAACTACATCTTGAAGCCCGAGGTGCACGCGTCGCTCACCAACAAGGTGTTCTACGCCAACCCCAACAAGGAATCGAAGAAGTTCATCAAGCCCGAGGTGGCGAACAACCCGACGGTGTTCCCGCCCGAGTCGGAGATGAAGAAGATGTCGGCGCCCGATGCGATCGCCAACGATCTGCGGCGCCTGATGACACGCACCTACACCTCGTTCAAGACCGGCCTCTGATTCCCCGGAGGCGCCGGCATGGCATTCCTGCAAATTCAGCAGGTGGTGAAAGACTTTGACGGCGTCAAAGCCGTCAACGACGTCAGCCTCGACATCGAGAAGGGCGAGATCTTCGCGCTGCTGGGCTCCTCGGGCTGCGGCAAGACCACGCTGCTGCGCATGCTGGCCGGCTTCGAGACACCGACCACCGGCAGGATCGTCCTCAACGGTCAGGACCTCGCCGGCCTCGCGCCCTACGAGCGGCCGCTGAACATGATGTTCCAGAGCTATGCGCTCTTCCCCCACCTCACGGTCTGGGACAACATCGCCTTCGGCCTCAGGCGCGACCGCCTGCCGAAAGACAAGATCGCCGCCCAGGTCGACGACATGCTCAAGCTCGTGCAGCTCGGCAAGTACGCCAAGCGTAAGCCGCACCAGCTCTCCGGCGGCCAGCAGCAGCGGGTGGCGCTCGCGCGCAGCCTCGCCAAGAAACCGCAGCTGCTGCTGCTCGACGAGCCCCTCGGCGCACTCGACAAGAAGCTGCGCGAAGAAACCCAGATCGAGCTCGTCAACATCATCCACAACGTGGGCGTGACCTGCGTGATGGTCACGCACGACCAGGAAGAGGCCATGACCATGGCCACGCGCATCGGCATCATGAGCGAGGGCCGCCTCCTGCAGGTGGGGGTGCCGGAAGAGGTGTACGAGACACCTGCCACCCGCTTCGTGGCCGACTTCATCGGCAACGTCAACCTGATGGACGGCACGCTCACCGTCGACCAGCCGGACCACGTGGTGATCACCTGCGACGGCTGCACCCATTACGTGGGGCACGGCATCACCGGCACCGAGGGCATGCCGGTCACGGTGGCAGTGCGGCCCGAGAAGATCCGCCTCGACGCCGCGCCACCCGCCAGCCCCCACAGCCCGCACAACCAGGTGCAGGGCACGGTGAAGGACATGTCGTACTTCGGCAGCTACACCGTCTACCACCTGCTGCTCGCGAACGGGAAACAGCTCAAGGTCAGCGAGAGCAACACCGAGCGCCATTACGACCTGCCGATCGCGCGGGGTGACAGCGTGTGGGCGCACTGGTCGCCCACCGCCCAGGTGGTGCTCACCGCATGAAGCTCGCGACGCGCCTGCACGCACTGGCGCGGGGTCGCAGCGCCGTGATCGGCCTGCCCTATCTCTGGCTGTTCGCGTTTTTCCTGCTGCCCTTCCTGGTGGTGCTGAAGATCAGCGTCTCCGAGATGGAGACGGTCCACTTCAAGGACCTCATCACCTTCAAGGACGGCACCCTGCAGTTCGCCATCCAGCTGCGCAACTACCTCTTCATCGCCGAAGACGACCTCTACTTCAAGACCTACCTGTCGAGCCTCAAGTACTCGGCCATCGCCACCGGCTTGTGCCTCTTCTTCGGCTACCCCTTCGCCTACTTCATGGCGCGTGCCAGGCCCACCGTGCAGCCCGCCCTGCTGCTGCTGGTGATGCTTCCCTTCTGGACCTCGCTGCTGCTGCGCGTCTACGCCTGGAAGGGTCTGCTCAGCGACCACGGCTGGGCGCACACGCTCATCACCGGCCTCGGGCTCGACCACGGGCTCGTGGCGCTCGGTCTCATTGCGTCACCGGGGCAGCTCCTGAACTCGCCCTTTTCGCTCGTGCTGGGCATGAGCTACACCTACCTGCCCTTCATGGTGCTGCCCCTCTACGCGAACCTCGCCAAGATGGACCTGCGACTGCTCGAAGCGGCGGCCGACCTCGGCGCCACCGCCTGGGTCGCGTTCTGGAAGGTGACGGTGCCCCTGTCCAAGGCCGGCATCATCGCCGGCAGCATGCTCGTCTTCATCCCCTGCGTGGGCGAGCTCGTGATCCCCGAGCTGCTGGGCGGCCCGCAGACGCTGATGATCGGCCGCGTGATGTGGGACGAGATGTTCAGCAACAACGACTGGCCGATGGCGTCCGCCGTGGCCGTGGTGATGGTGCTGCTCATCATCGTGCCGCTCGCGCTCTTCAGCAAATACCAGGCTGAGGCGCAGGAGGCCCGTCGATGAACGGCCTCAACAAATGGTTCGGCCGCGGCTGGCTGTCGGCCTGCTACCTCTTCCTCTACCTGCCGATCGCCGCGCTGGTCATCTACTCGTTCAACGACTCGCCCATCCCCAACCTGTGGCGGGGCTTCACGCTGCAGTGGTACACGCAGCTCCCCGAGGACCGCGAGCTGCTCGCCGGCTTCTGGCTCTCGATCAAGATCGCCTTCTTCACCGCCTGCGGCTCGGTGGTGCTGGGCACGCTGGCCGCGTTTGCGCTCGTCAAGTACCGGCGCTTCCCCGGGCGCACGCTCTTTTCGGGCATGGTGAGCGCACCGCTCGTGATGCCCGAGGTGATCATCGGCCTGTCGCTCTTGCTCACGCTGGTGTCGGTGCAGCGCATGGTCGGCGTGCCCGAGCGCGGCATGCTCACCATCTGGATGGGCCACATGCTGCTCGGGCTGGCCTACGCCACGGTCGTCATCCAGGCGCGCCTGCGCGACCTGAACCCGCAGCTCGAAGAAGCCGCGATGGACCTCGGCGCCCGCCCCTGGCAGGTCTTCACGCTCGTCACGCTGCCGATGATCGCGCAGTCGCTGCTGTCGGCCTGGCTGCTCACCTTCACGCTGTCGCTCGACGACGTGGTGCTCTCCGCCTTCCTCTCGGGGCCGGGTGCGACCACCATGCCGCAAGTCATCTTCTCGCGCGCCCGCCTGGGCCTGAGCCCGAGCATCAACGCGGTGGCCACGCTGGTCGTGCTCGTCGTTGCCATCGCCGTCGCGTTCGCCAGCTGGCTGATCGCGCGCCACGAGCGGGAGCGCCAGCGCGAGATGGCCGAAGCCTATCGATCATGAGTTCCTGAAGACGTCCCCACCCTGCAGCCACAAGGAGAGAACCGATGAAGAACAACAACCGGCACCTGAGCGCCCTGGCCCTGGCACTGCTCGCCGCCTTTCCGCTGGGCGCGACGGCACAGTCCATCGACGAGTTGCGGCGCGAGCAACGGGCGTTGAAGGAGAAGGTCGATGCACTCGAGAAGAAGCTGAAGGACGCCGAAAGCAAGCCGGCGACCGGCGGCATGACCGAGCAGGAGAAGCAGGACTTCAACCGCATCGCCATCAAGACCGAAGCGCTGGAAGACAGCCAGGAATCCATGGGCTTCCGCCTGCTGAAGATCAGCGGCCAGATGGACCCGAGCTTCATCTACAACAAGCTGCAGCGGCGCTCGGGCTTCCAGTTCCTGAACAAGGTGGAAGACGGCGGCTACAACTACGACAACTCCTACTTCGGCATGGCCATCCTCGACTTCCAGAAGGAGCTGGAAGGCGGCACCAAGTGGCGCTTCACGCTCGCGCCCAACCGGGGCGTGGGGTCGGTGTTCGATGGCAACTCACCGGTCCACGAAGCCTCGGTCTCCATTCCGCTGTCCGACCTGCAGACCCGCTTCATCGCCGGGCAGATTCCCGACTGGTCGGGCTACGAGTACCTGCAGCCCACGCTCAACAAGCTCATCACGCACAACCTGCTGTTCGACTTCACCCTGCCCACTGCCTACACCGGCGCGGGCATGGAGATCGTGCGCGGCAAGTGGATCTACAAGGGCGTGGTCGCCAACATGAACAAGAGCATGCGCGACCAGCGCGAGCGCTCGCCGGTGTTTGCCTACCGGGTGGACTACTCGCGCGGCGAGTTCCAGGGCTTCGGCTTCGCGGGCACGCACGGCAAGGCGGCCAACTTCACCGAAAACATCGTCGACGGCCTCGGCGAGCCGATCCCGCAGCGCGACTCGACGGTGCACCTCTTCGAGTTCGACGCCTATTTCATCCGCGGCGACTGGACGGCCCAGGCCCAGCTCAGCTACGGCATGCAGCGCAAGGCCGCGATCAGCGTCGACCCGGTGACGGGCGACCTGCGAGACGCGCGCTGGTGGGGCATCTCCACGCTGGCGGCCCACAAGTTCACGCCGCGCTTCGAGGGCATCCTGCGCATGGACTACCTCAACAACCGCAAGAACGGCGGCGGCCTGCTGGGCTACACCGCGTCTGACGACCGCAACGGCATCGGTCCCGGCTGGACCGACGACGGCACCGGCACCTGGACGCAGAACGACACGGAGAAAGGCACCAACCGCTTTGCCCTTTCCATGGGCGTGGGCTACCTCTTCAACCTCAACACCACGCTCAAGGCCGAGTACCGTATGGACCGCGCCACCGAGGCCGTGTTCCTCGACGCCAAGAACGGCGGCTACAAGAAGACCAACCACCTGATCGGCCTTGGCGTGGTGGTGAGTTTCTGACCTGCCTGGAGTGCCGATGAACCGACCGCAACCCGACTGGCATGCCCGCGCCGCGGCCATCTCGTACGACGGTCGGGCCTTCATCGGCGGCCAGCGCGTGCCGTCGGTGGATGGCGAAACCTTCGGCTGCGTCTCGCCGATCGATGGCCGCACGCTGACGCAGGTCGCCCGCGGCCGGCAGCGCGACGTCGATGCTGCCGTCGCCAGCGCCCGCCAGGCCTTTGCCGATGGCCGTTGGTCGACACAAGCCCCGGCCGCGCGCAAGCAGCTGCTGGTCCGCTTCGCCGAGAAGATCCACGCCGCCCGCGAAGAGCTGGCGCTGCTGGAGACGCTCGACATGGGCAAGCCCATCCAGTACAGCCTGTCGGTCGACGTGGCACTCGCGGTGCGCTGCATCGGCTGGTACGGCGAGGCCATCGACAAGGTCTACGACGAGGTCGCGCCGACGCCGCACAACGCGCTCGCGCTCATCACGCGCGAGCCCATGGGTGTGATCGGCGCCATCGTGCCCTGGAACTACCCGATGATCATGGCCGCCTGGAAGCTCGGGCCGGCGCTGGCGGCGGGGAACTCAGTCGTGCTGAAGCCGAGCGAGAAATCGCCGCTCACGGCATTGC
Organism: Piscinibacter sp. HJYY11; assembly: GCF_016735515.1. Classification (NCBI taxonomy): domain Bacteria; kingdom Pseudomonadati; phylum Pseudomonadota; class Betaproteobacteria; order Burkholderiales; family Sphaerotilaceae; genus Piscinibacter; species Piscinibacter sp. HJYY11. The sequence goes on from NZ_JAERQZ010000001.1 coordinate 692,014, forward strand.
GACTGGCCGAGCTGGCCATCGAGGCCGGCCTGCCCGAAGGCGTGTTCAACGTCGTGCCCGGCTACGGCCACGAGGCGGGCGAGGCGCTCGCGCTGCACATGGACGTCGACGCCATCGGCTTCACCGGCTCCACCCGCGTGGGCCGCAAGATGCTCGAGTACGCCGGCCGGAGCAACCTGAAGCGCGTCTACAACGAGCTCGGCGGCAAGTCGGCCTTCGTCGTGTTCCCCGACTTCGATGACCTCGAGCGCGCCGCCAAGACCGTGGCCGGCAGCATGTTCTTCAACCAGGGCGAGTCGTGCAACGCGCCCTCGCGCGTGTTCGTGCACGAGAGCATCGCCGACGACTTCGTGAAGGTCGTCGCCGGCACGGCACCCGCGCACCAACCGGCCGACCCGCTCGATGCGAAGACCGAGATGGGCGCCCTCGTCGACGACACGCAGCTCAAGACGGTGCTCGGCTACATCGAGGCCGGCCGCCGCGAAGGCGCGAAGATCGTCGCCGGCGGCGAGCAGGCCCGCGCCGAGACCGGCGGCTTCTACGTGCAGCCCACCGTGTTCGACGGCGTGGCCAACGGCATGAAGATCGCCCGTGAAGAAATCTTCGGCCCGGTGCTCTCGGTCATCCGCTTCAAGACCGAGGAAGAAGCCATCGCCATGGCGAACGACTCCAGCTACGGCCTGCAGGCCAGTGTCTGGAGCAGCAACCTCAACCGCGCACACCGCGTGGCCCGCGCGCTGCGGGCCGGCACCGTGCACGTGAACCAGTACGACGAAGACGACATCACCGTTCCCTTCGGCGGCTACAAGCAGAGCGGGAACGGACGCGACAAGTCGCTGCATGCGTTCGACAAGTACACCGAGCTCAAGACCACTTGGATCCGCATCGACAGTTGATGCCGCATCATCGCGGCCTCATGTCGCAACGCCCTCCCGTCTACGCCTACTTCTTCCTCGCCAGCTCGATGGCACTCGTCGGCAGCTACGTCGCGCTGTCGAAGACGCTGGTGCTGGTCTTCCCCATCTTCCTGCTGGCCTGGCTGCGCTTCGGCATTGCCGCCGTGGCGATGGCCTCGTGGGTCAAGCGCTCGCCCACCGAGGCACCGCTCAGCCAGCACGACCGCGTGCTGCTCTTCTTCGAGTCGTTCTTCGGCAACTTCCTGTTCTCGATCTGCATGCTCTTCGGCGTGTCGATGACTTCGGCGCTCGCGGCCGGCGTGATCATGGCGGCCATCCCGGCGATGGTGGCGCTGATGTCGTGGGTGGCATTGCGCGAGCGCATCACCGCGCAGGTCGCGGCGGGCATCGCCTGTGCGGTGGGCGGCATCGCGCTCGTGTCGCTGGCCAAGCATGAAGGCGCGGCGAGCGGCACCTCGCTGCTCGGCAACGTGCTGCTCTTCTGCGCCGTGGCCTGCGAGGCCAGCTACGTGGTCATCGGCAAGAAACTCACGGGCCAGGTCTCGGCCAAGCGCATCAGCGCACTCGTCAACCTGTGGGGCCTCGCGCTCGTCACTCCATTCGGCCTGTGGCAGGCGATGCGCTTCGACTTCGGCGCGGTGGGCGGGCCGTCATGGACGCTCCTCGTCTTCTACTCGCTGGCTGCGAGCATGATCACCGTCTGGCTGTGGATGACCGGCCTCAAGCACGTGCCAGCCTCGTCGGCCGGGGTGTTCACCGTCTTCCTGCCGGTGAGCACGGCGCTCGTCGGGGTGATCTTCCTCGGTGAGCGTTTCGATGCGCTGCAGGTCGGCGCGTTTGGGCTGGCGCTGCTCGGCGTGGTCCTCGCGACCTGGCCGCGCCACTCAGGCCGCGACGGCCGCAGCGCCGCGCCGGTGCGCGAGCTCTGACACGCGCTGCGGCGCTTCGCCCTTGAGCCGGTGGTCCGACCACACCTGGCGCCACTTGCGCGCGCCGGGCGTGCCGTTCCACAGGCCAAGCATGTGGCGCGAGGCATGCGACCACGGCACGCCGGCGGCCTGCAGCCGGCCCATGTAGGCCACCATGCGCGACTCGATCTCGGCGCGGTCGAGCGCGGGGTGCTCGTCGCCGAAGTAGCGCGCGTCCCAGTCGGCCATCACCCAGGGGTTGTGATAGGCCTCGCGGCCGAGCATCACGCCATCGAGGTGCGCGAGTTGCTCGTCGATCTGCTCGCGCGTCGTCACGCCGCCGTTGAGCACGATGGTGAGCTGCGGAAAGTCGCGCTTGAGCCGATGGACCATCTCGTAGCGCAGCGGCGGGATCTCGCGGTTCTCCTTCGGGCTCAGGCCCTTGAGCCACGCGTTGCGCGCGTGCACGATGAAGACTTCGCAGCCCGCCTGCGCGATGGTGCCCACGAAGTCGCGCACGAAGTCGTAGCTCTCGTTCTGGTCGATGCCGATGCGGTGCTTGACCGTGACCGGCAGGCTTACCGCATCGCGCATGGCCTTCACCGAGTCGGCCACCAGCTGTGGCTCGTTCATCAGGCAGGCGCCGAATGCGCCGCGTTGCACACGCTCGCTGGGGCAGCCGCAGTTGAGGTTGACCTCGTCGTAGCCCCACTGCTCGGCGAGCTTCGCGCACCGGGCCAGGTCCTCCGGCTCGCTGCCGCCCAGTTGCAGCGCGACGGGGTGCTCCTCGTCGTTGAAATCCAGATGGCGCGGCACGTCGCCATGCAGCAGCGCACCGGTGGTGACCATCTCGGTGTACAGCAGGGTGCGGCGCGTCAGCAGACGGTGGAAGTAGCGGCAATGCCGGTCCGTCCAGTCCATCATCGGCGCGACGGACAAGCGCCAGGGGGAAAAGCTCGATTGATCAGCCATAAAGCGCGTGGGCGCCACGGCGGCGCCCCACGCGCATTTTCGCAGGGAATGCCGAGCCTCAGCCTGGCCGGTCGCCGCTCGCCTTCAAGGCCTGCTTCGTGCGCTCGGCATTCGTGGTGCTGCGGCTGCCCTTGAGGTGCTCCTCCACGTCGGAGGCGCGGTCGCCCACGGCCTGCACGGCCTCCTTGATCTGCGCTTCCGAGGCATCGAGCTTCTTCGCCCATTGCTGCAGGTCGGCGTCACGCTGAACGTCGATGCGTTGGTCGGGGGAGTTGGTGTTGCGATCCATTTGTCTCTCCTGGAAAGGTGAAGGTGATCACCGTTGCCGGCAAACACCATTCCGCTCCTTGAGCGGCACCCGGTTTGCCCAGGCCGCCACATGAACATCGACCTGCTCGGCCCGTGGGGCCAGTTCGCGCTCGTGGTGCTGGCGATCGTCGTGGTGTCGCAGCTGGTCCATCGGCTGATGCTGCCGGTGGTGCGGCGGCTGGCCGGCTACTCGACGCTCTTTCGCGCCATCATCAGCCGCTGCGACCGGCCCATGCAGTGGCTGGTGCCGCTGATCGCCATCCAGGTGGCGCTGCAAGGCCTGCCGGAAGACCTGCGCGGCCTGTCGAGCGTGCAGCACCTGACGAGCGTGCTCATCATCTGCGCGACCTCGTGGACGCTGATCGGCGTGTTGCAGGGCCTGGCCGATGGCGTCATCGCGCTGCACCCGGCCACCGTCAGCGACAACCTCAGCGCGCGGCGCGTGCACACGCAGACACGCGTGCTGTCGCGTATCGCCAGCACCGGCGTGCTGATCGCCGGGTTCGCCTTCGTGTTGATGACCTTCCCGCGCGCCCGGCAATTCGGTGCGAGCCTGCTGGCGTCGGCCGGTGTGGCCGGCCTGGTGGTCGGGCTTGCGGCGCGCTCAGTCTTCAGCAACCTGCTGGCGGGCCTGCACATCGCGCTCGCGCAGCCCATCCGCATCGACGACGCCGTCACCATCGAGGGCGAGTTCGGCAACGTGGAGGAGATCACCGCAACCTACGTGGTCGTGAAGATCTGGGACGAGCGGCGGATGATCGTGCCGCTCGGGTGGTTCACCGACCACCCCTTTCAGAACTGGACGCGCCAGGGCTCCAACCTGCTCGGCAGCGTGCTGCTGTGGGTGGACTACAGCCTTCCGGTGGAGGCCGTACGCGCAGAGGCCAAGCGACTGTGTGAAGCATCCGCCCTCTGGGACAAGCGGGTGTGCAGCGTTGCCGTCACCGACGCCAACGACCGGGCGATGCAGGTGCGCGTGCTGGTGAGCGCGTCCAACTCGGGCGCCAACTTCGACCTGCGCTGCGAGCTGCGCGAGAAGCTCATCGCCTTCGTGCAGCGCGAGTTCCCGCAGACGCTGCCCCGGCTGCGCGCCGAGCTCAGTCGGAGCCCGTCAGCTTCGCCGGGTTGAGCAGCTCGGCCAGGCGCTCACGGCCGAGGTCGGTCTTTTCCGCCGCCACGTCGAGGATGGGGCGGCCTTCCTTGTAGGCCTGCTTGGCGATCTCGGCCGCGCGCTCGTAGCCGATCAGCGGGTTGAGCGCCGTCACGAGGATGGGGTTGCGCGACAGCGCCTCCTGCAGCCGCTGCTCGTTCACGGTGAAGGTGGCGATGGCCTTGTCGGCGAGCAGCCGGCTCGCGTTGCCGAGCAGCGTGCTGCTCTCCAGCAGGTTGCTCGCGATGAGCGGCAGCATCACGTTGAGCTCGAAGTTGCCCGACTGGCCGGCCACCGTGATGGCCGCATCGAGGCCGATCACCTGCGCCGCCACCATCGTGGTCGCCTCGGGGATCACCGGGTTGACCTTGCCGGGCATGATCGACGAGCCCGGCTGCAGCGCCTGCAGCTCGATCTCGGCCAGGCCGGCGAGCGGGCCCGAGTTCATCCAGCGCAGGTCGTTGGCGATCTTCATCAGCGACACCGCCACACGCTTGCACGCGCCCGACACCGCCACCGCCGTGTCCTGCGAGCCCATGGCCGCGAAGAAGCTGTCGGCCGGGCGGAACGGCAGGCCGGTGAGCGCTGTCAGCTCGGCCGCGAAGGCCTGCGAAAACTGCGGATGCGCGTTGACCCCGGTGCCCACCGCCGTGCCGCCCTGCGCGAGCTGCAGCAGTGCCGGCATCAGGCCGCGCAGCTGCTCCGCGCCTGCCTCGACCTGATGCGCCCAGCCTTGCAACACCTGGCTCATGCGCACCGGCATCGCGTCCATCAGGTGTGTGCGGCCGGTCTTCACATGCGCATGCACCGTGGCCGATTTCTGCCGCGTCACCTGCACCAGGTGGTCGAGGGCGGGCAGGAGGTGGCGGTGAAGTTCCAGCGCGGCGCTCAGGTGCAGCGCGGTCGGGATCGCATCGTTGCTGCTCTGCCCGGCGTTGACGTGGTCGTTGGGGTGGACCGGCGCGCCAAGCCGGCGGCTCGCGAGCGTGGCGATCACCTCGTTCGCGTTCATGTTGCTGCTGGTGCCCGAGCCGGTCTGGAAGACGTCGATCGGGAAATGACTGCGCAGCTCGTCGTCGTCCATGGCCTGCAGCTGCTGGCACGCGGCGCCGATCGCGTCGGCAATGGGAGGCGGCAGCTGGCCGAGCTTGCGGTTGGCCTGCGCGGCCGATTGCTTCACCAGCACGAGCGCGCGGATGAACGCGGTGGGCATGCCGCGGCCGCTGACGGGAAAGTTGTCGACGGCACGCTGCGTCTGCGCGCCGTAGAGCGCCTCGGCCGGCACGGCCAGCGTGCCCATGCTGTCGTGCTCGGTTCGAGTGGGAGAGCGGGTGGTCTTGGCGGTCACAGTCGGGCTCCTTCGGGTGCGTCGACTGTGAACCGTATCAGGTGGAGTGGCGTGCCGGTTGCGGCGATACCGGTGAGCCGGGCGTGGTCTTGAAGAGCCACTTGCCCGCGCCCTGCGGCTCGAACGGCCGCCACTGCCCCGGCGTCTGCGCCAGGCGGTCGGCCACCACGTAGAGCGCGAGCGGGTTCATGCCCAGGCCGAAGTGGCTGGCGTGGATGCCGATGTTCTCGGTCAGCGGCGAGGCTTCGTTCAGGCTGCAGCGCCACGAGACCACGCCATCGGTGCGCGAATAGACCGAGGTCGTGGGCACCGGCGGCGCCTGGCGCACGCGGTCGATCAGCGGGTCGGCCTCGCTCAGCGTGTGGCCGCTGAGGAATTCATACAGGCGCCACGCGTTGTTGGCCCGCGGGTGGCCGCTGAAGGGCGTGCCGAGGGTGATGACGCAGCGCGTGTGCTGGGGCACTTCCTTCGCGATCTCGCGGGCATAGATGCCGCCCAGGCTCCAGCCGACCAGGCTCACCGCTTCGCCATGCTTTTGCGCCAGCATCTCGGCGCGTTCGCGGCAGCGCTGCAGCACGCCTTCGCGCGGGCCGAGGTTGAAGCCCTGCTCCCATTCGTACGGTGTGTAGCCGCGCGAGCGGAGGAAGGTGCGCAGCGGCAAGGTGGTGATGTCGGGGGCGCTGAGGCCGGGGAAGACCAGCACGGGGTGCCCGTCGCCGGCCGGCAGGCGGCTGTAGAGCGGCGCGGCGGCAATGCTCGCGGCCAGCTCCCACGGCGCCCGCCCCTCCATCAGCAACAGCAAGGCACTGGGGGCCTTGGGATCGGTCGGTTGGTCGGCAGGCAAGTCGGAAGGCATGGCGTGCAAGAGGCGCAAGCAGCGTGGGCAACGAACCGATGGTACCCATGACTTATGCACGATCCCTGGGGCATTCGCTCTAGCAGCGGCCCGGGTTTGGCCCCAGGGCGTCAAGTGCGACGAGGGGCTGCCGATACCGACACATCGTTGTCCCTTTCCAGCGCCCGCTCTTGGGGCCACGCGTTCAGGCGCGCCCACACATGCAGTCTTCAGGCCCCTCCTTCGCCGGCAAGCGACAGTTGCTTGCCGCCGCTCTTGCCACGTCCGTTGCCGTTGCCCTTGCGGCCTTCCCGAGCCCCGGCCATGCCGCAGGCAGCGACGAGCCCTCGCGTCCGCCTTCGGCCAAGGTCGACGCGCTGGCGGCCCTGCCGCTCGACACCCTCCTCGACATGGAGGTCACCGGCGCTT